>DATDHI010000001.1:0-2379 GCA_036521655.1 Pseudonocardiaceae bacterium
CGGGTACGAGGGGCGGGTATTGCCTCTTGGTGACACTGGGCTCGCCGACCTGCTCAACCCTGATCCGCACAGGTGGTGCGGGCGCATAAGCTGCAGGCCAGAAGACCTGGTGGGCGAGGAGGGATTTGAACCCTCACGTCCTTACGGACACACGGACCTGAACCGTGCGCGTCTGCCGTTCCGCCACCCGCCCTGGGCAAGGAGTCAGGTTAGCACGTCTTCGACCTGCCCCTCGCCGCCGATACCATCGGATGCGGATACGGGAAGGAGGTACCCGGGTGGGAGTTCTTCAGCGCTTCGAGCGCAGGCTCGAGGGCATGGTGGAGGGTGCCTTCGCGCGAGCGTTCAAATCCGAGTTGCAGCCGGTCGAGGTGGCCAGCGCGGTGCAGCGCGAGATGGATGACCGGGCCGCGATCGTGGCGCAAGGCAGAACCCTTGTACCAAACGATTTCGTGGTGGAACTGGCCGACAGCGACTTCGAGCGCCTGGAGGTATATGCCGACAACCTCGGCATCGAACTGTCCACGCTGGCCCGCGAGCATGCCCGTGAGCAGGGTTACTCCTTCGTCGGGCCGGTGCGGATGCGCTTTGAGGGCGTCCCGGACCTGACCACGGGCACCTTCCGGATCCGCTCGGGGGTGATCCGCGGTACCACCGTCGAGGGCGGTGAGATCCGCAGGCCCAGCAGTGACCTGCCCCGGGCGCCGGTGCCCGGATCGGTCGGCGGCCGGCCACGGCTGCTCGTATCGGGGCCCGAGCCGGGGGCGGATGGCAACACCCAGCGCACCTACGAGCTGAACGCACCGGTGACCATGCTCGGCCGGGGCACCGACTGCGACCTGCGCCTGGTCGATCCGGGTGTCTCGCGGCACCATGCCGAGCTCCGGGTGGAAGACGGGGATGTGGTCCTCGTGGACCTGGGCTCAACCAATGGCACGTTCGTGAATGGCCAGCCGGTCCGGCGGGTTTCGCTGACCGACGGCACACAGGTAACTCTGGGGCGGACGACCCTGGTGTTCCGCAGAGACGGCATCTATTGACGGCCACGGCCACCCCGAGGACACATGACCCGATGAACACGCTCACTCTCACCCTCATCAGGCTCGCCTTCCTGGCGATCCTGTGGTTGTTCGTCATCGCCGCGGTGGGCGTGGTACGCACGGACCTGTTCGGCCCTTCGACGTCCGCGCGCAAGCAGCGGCGCCAGCAGCCTCGCGCCCGCCCCACCAAACCGGCCCGGTCCCAGCGGGCCGGGCGCGGTGAACCGCAGCGCCTGCTCGTCACGGCCGGTGCCCTGGCCGGTACCAGCCTCGGGCTTACCGACCAGCAAATCACCATTGGTCGTGCGAATGACGCCACACTCGTGCTCAACGATGACTACGCTTCGAGCCGACATGCCCGGCTATTTCCTCAGGATGGTCAGTGGATAGTTGAGGACCTCGGGTCCACCAACGGCACGTACCTCGACCGTCAGAAGGTGACGCAGCCGACACCGGTGTCGGCTGGCGTGCCGATTCGCATCGGCAAGACCGTTCTGGAATTGCGCAGATGACACTTGCACTGCGGTACGCGATCCGCTCAGACGTCGGTCTCCTCCGGGAGGGGAACGAGGACGCGGCGTACGCAGGCCCGCGCCTGCTGGCCGTGGCCGACGGCATGGGCGGCCACGCGGCCGGCGAGGTCGCCAGCGCCGCCGCCATCTCCGCCATCGCCAGGCTCGATGATGACGTGCCCGGCCACGACCTGCTCGACGCGCTCGCCGACGCGGTCACCGAGGCCAACCACGCGCTGCACGACATGGTCGCCGCCGACCCGGCGATCGAGGGCATGGGCACCACGCTGACGGCCATGCTCTGGTCCGGGTCTCGGATGGCCCTCGTCCACATCGGCGACTCACGGGCCTACCTGCTCAGGGGCCGCGAGTTCCACCAGATCACGCACGACCACACGCTGGTCCAGACGCTGGTCGACGAGGGGCGGATCAGCCCCGACGACGCCGCCACCCACCCGCAGCGCTCGATGCTGCTGCGGGCCCTGGATGGCCGGGCGGACGTCGAACCGGACCTGTCGCTGCGCGAGGTCAGGGCCGGCGACAGGTACCTGCTCTGCTCGGACGGCCTGTCCGGGGTGGTCAGCGAGGAGACCCTGCACAAGACACTGGCCACGGTCGGGGACCTCGACGAGGTAGTGCCGCAGCTCATCGAGCTGGCCATCAGGGGCGGCGGGCCGGACAACATCACCTGCATCGTCGCGGACGTTGTGGACAGCGCGACGGCGCCGCTGCCGCCCAGTGACGTGTCCGTGGTCGTGGGGGCGGCGTCCAACGGCACCGGGCGGCCCACACTGCACAGCGACAGCCCGGCCGCGCGCGCCCATATG
>DATDHI010000002.1:0-5270 GCA_036521655.1 Pseudonocardiaceae bacterium
ACGGCCCACAGCCCGAGGACGGCACCGACACCGACGGTGAGCGGGTCGTGGTACTTCGCGGCGAGGTTGGCGGTGACGATCTGGGTCAGGTCCCCGAACTCGGCGACAAACAACACCACGAAACTGGTCGCCGCAACACGCCAAAACCCAATCCGGGTGGCGGTCGTGGCGCGCACCCGCGTCGCCGCACCCGAGTGCGAGTGCTGATCGTCGCCGGTGGGCATCGCGGCCGACGGGGCCAGCTGGTCATCGGCGCAGGTCTGCCCGGTGTGGGCGGGTTCGTCTTCGTCGTGGCGGCGCAGCATCACCACCGCGCCCAGGGTGAACAACACCGCTACCGCGGCGTCCACCGCGCGGGGTGGCAGCAGCCCCAGCAGGCCGCCGGCCACGATCGCCAGCACCACGTGCACGGCGAACGCGGCGGCGACGCCGACGAACACGTAGCCAGCCCGATATTTGGTGCCCAGCACGAGACTGGCCAGCGCGGTCTTGTCCGGTAGCTCGGCGAGGAAGATGATGCCGAAGACGGTCGCGAGAACAGCGAGGTTCATCGGCGGTCCTGTCGTTAGGGCCGCACCGAGAGGCGGGAGACCTCGGCACGGCAGCTGATGCTGCGGCCGAAGGTCTCACTCAGCACGTCACTTACTTGTGCCCCGGGTGCCGGGCCCGCAGGCCAGTATGTCGACATCCCGGCGAGGAGCTACTCCCCTTTGATGACGCTAGCTGAACCTCCTCAGACCTACTAGATCATCTTCCCCAGGTGAGAGCCCCTTCGGCGCGTCGCCGGAGGGGGTGGCCTACCTGCTCGGAGGGTCGCCGTGTCAGCGGTGATCTCGGTGAGCGGGGGGTTGTGGTGCTCGATTGGGGAGACGATGTGGAAGCACACGCGCTGCGTGCGCAGGGCTGGTCGATCTCGGCGATAGGTCGCCATTTGGACCATGACCGCAAGACGATCCGTTCCTACCTCAACGGCGAGCGGGAACCCGGCCAGCGTGTCCGGTCGGCGCCGAGGGTGATCGAGCCGTTCGTCGAGTATTGCCGGATCCGGCTGCGGGACGACCCGCACGTGTGGGCGTCGACGTTGTTCGACGAGCTGCTGGAGCTGGGGTTCAGCGGGTCGTATCCGTCACTGACTGCGGCGATCCGCAAGCTCGAGCTGCGCCCGCATTGCGAGGCGTGTGCGGCCTCCCGCGGCCGGGACGCGGCGATCATCACCCACCCGCCTGGCGAAGAAACCCAATGGGACTGGCTGGAGCTGCCCGACCCGCCAGCGCACTGGGAGGTCGGCAGGCACGCCCACCTGCTCGTCGGTGCCCTGTCATGTTCGGGCAAATGGCGCGGCGTGCTCGCCGAGACCGAGGACTTCGGTCACCTGGTGGCCGCGATCGAGCAGGTCGTCGCGCGCCTGGGTGGGGTCACGCAGTGCTGGCGGTTCGATCGGATGGCGACGGTCTGCGACCCCGGGTCGGGGCGGGTGACCAAGGCGTTCGCCGGGGTGGCCAAACACCACGGCGTCGCGGTGAAGGTGTGCCCCTCGCGACATGGCAACCGCAAGGGCGTTGTCGAGAAGGTGAACCACTCCGCGGCGCAACGGTGGTGGCGCACGGTGCCCGACGACATCACCATCACCGCCGCGCAGGCCGGGATCGACCGGCTCGCCACCCGCATGGACAATCGCACACGCGTTCGTGATGGGCAGCGGCTCACCGTCGGCGAGCTCGCCGATCACGAGCACCTGCGCCCGGCACCGGATCGTCGGTATCCGGTCGATGTCGTGGTCACCCGGACCGTTACCCCGCAGGGCTTGGTGTCGTTCGACGGCAACCAGTACTCGGTGCCACCCGGGCTGCCCGGCGCCGAAGTCGAGGTCCGCACCCGCCTCGGTGAGCCCACCATCCGGGTCGTCACCGCCGGCGGCGCCACCGTCGCTGCCCACCAGCGGCAACCAGCCGGTGCTGGGGCGGTCGTGCGCGATGAGGGCCACGTGATCGCGCTGGAACGGGCGGTGCTGGCCGCGTTCAGCCAAGCCCGGCCGTGTATCCGCAAGGCCCGCCGCCCGCTCAGCGCCGCCGCCACCGCCGAAGCGACCCGACTTCACAGCGACGCCGCGAGCGCGAGTGAGCGCGCCGCCGAGCGCGTCGTGATCGACCTGGCCGCCTACGCCGCCCTCGTGCCGCCCGCCGCCGCCCGCTCGACAATCCCTATCCCGAAGGAGATCCCATGACCGCGAACAAAACCGGCAGTAGCACTCCGGCGACGCCGCCAGTGAGCGAGGCGCGACGCTATCAGCAGCTGCGCGCGCACCTGTCCTACCTCAAACTCAACGACGCCGCCGAAGTGCTTCCCCGCATTCTCGACGCGGCCCGCGCGGAGAATCTGTCGATGACCGCGGCGTTGGAACGGCTGTTGGAGATCGAGGTGACCGCGACCGAACAACGACGGCTCACCGCGCGGCTGCGTTTCGCGTGTCTGCCCGAGCCGTGGACCCTCGCCGATTTCGATTTTTCCGCGCAGCCCGGTGTCGATGAACCCCTGATCCGCGACCTCGCCACCCTACGTTTCCTCGACGACGCATCGAACGTCCTGTTCGTGGGCCCACCCGGGGTCGGCAAGACGATGCTCGCGGTAGCCCTGGCCCGCACCGCGGTCGAGCAGGGCCACCGCGTCTACTTCACCACCGCCGCCGAACTGGCTGCCCGCTGCCACAAGGCGGCGATCGAAGGACGCTGGGCGACCTGCATGCGGTTCTTCGCCGGCCCCCGACTGTTGATAATCGATGAATGGGGCTATCTTCCGCTGTCCGGCGATGGCGCCTCGGCGCTGTTCCAAGTGATAAACCACAGATACTTGAAGTCCTCGACGGTTTTGACGACCAACGTCGGTATCGCCGACTGGGCGTCGGCTTTCGGGGACGCTACCGTCGCTGCAGCAATGCTCGACCGGTTACTGCACCGAGCGGCGGTGGTCGGCATTGACGGCCCCTCGTATCGGCTGCGCCACCACCAGGCCGCCGCCGCGTCGCTGCGCTCGGCGGTGAACGCGCATGTCTCGTGACCCCATCTCCTGCTCGATCTGCTGGACGAGCTTCACCCCGAACCGGCGCCAGGTCTACTGCAGCGCTCGCTGCCGCAAGACCGCCTACGAACGCCGCCAGCGCCGCGTCGTCGCACCGGCCGGTACACCACTCCCACCCCCGAGTCCTGCGCCGATCACCGAACGCAACTGCCCACACTGCGGCAACCCGATCACCGTCGTCGCGGTGCTGACCACGCCACAAGCCGCCCGGACCCAAGCCGCATCGGCTGCTGACACCGACGCCATCATCGCGTTCGACCCGCGGCAGGCGAAACTGATTCGATGACCCGGCGACGGCGGCCGTGTCAGCCGGCCGCGGGACGAACCGCCGTCGCCAAACCAGGAAGGACCGCGATGGCCGCTGACGAAGTGCGTCTTGCTGACGCCGTCGAGCTCATCGAAGTCCTCAGATTCTTAGGCGACTGGCTCAGCCAAGACAGCGAGGTGCTCACGGGGTCGTTGCATCGCTTCGTCGGCAGCAGCGGCTATGACCTCGAGGGCCTGCGCGCCGACCTGGACCGCTTCGCGTTCCTGCTCGGAGACGACGGCGAACGGCTCTTCGGGCCGCCCCACCAGTGACCGCTGCCCTCAGGCAGATGATGACCGCCGCGGATCCGTCCGTGGCCCGCCGCCGAGTCGACCCGCCAGCGACGCTGTGACGCCACGCGATGGTGCGTGCGGATTGCGGGGGCCGCGGGGAGACACGCGGGTCGGGCACCACCGCTAACGCTCCGACCAGGGACAACTAGACCCGCCGCGGACCCGACGTCGACCACCTCATCGAGGCCCTCAAGCGGGATGAGAAGGTCCACAATAGACGGATCGCCAGACATCCCGAGCATCATCAACACCACCCGGCCCCGATCAAGCCGCCACGCCGTGCGGGGACCGCGGGAACTGGAGATCAGCACATGATCAGCTACGCCCCCGCGAGCATCGTCGCCATCGCCAGGTCCTCGGCGCGTCGTCCGTCCGTTTCCGGGCTGGGGTAGGACGATCGGCGGATGTCTACCGCGACCATGACCCGTCCGGCTGCGACCCGTTTTGGGTTGGTGATGTCCGACTGCGACTGCGGGATGTGCCCGCCGACCTGGGCCCGTCGCCGCGGGCGCTCCAAGCGGTTCACCGAGGCGGTGACGCTGGTGGGTGCGCTGGCCGAAGAAGACCCGGCCCGTCGGGCAGCGATGGTCACCGAGCACCGCGAGAACCTGTCGTTGCTGGTGTCCGCGGTCGACGAAAAAATCACCACCACGGCGTGGGATGACCCAGGCAGGCCGGAAGTCGGGTTGGCGTTGGTTCTGTTCGCCGGGGAACTGGCCTCCGCGGTCCGCCCGGATGAGTACCGCACCCAGTTGCCCGCACCGCTGGTCGCGGCCTGCGAGCAGACCGTGACCGCGGCCACCCTCGCCGCGGCGGCCTGCCTGGCCGGCCTGATGGACATGATCCAGATGCTGGCCGCGCTGATCGACTAGCCAGGGCTACACCCACCCCACCAGCGACCGGCCAACGACTGCGGCGGCATCCGCACCAGCAGGCCATCGCCCTCACCGACCAGGTTCAGGCCAGCGTCGGCGCGGTCATCACCCAGCTCGCGACCAACCCCGCCACCACGCCGCCGACCAAGCCCGGACCGCCCTCGCTACCACCGTGGCAGCCACAACCTTTCACCACTGCCGGGCTTCTCCTCATCGCGCTCCTGGCCAGCCCAAGCCTCACCCGACGCGACCAATGATCGGTCGGATTCGCGGGTTCCGCTCAGATCACCGACCCGATACTCTCAATCTCACCTGGGGAAGATGATCTAGTAACTCTGGGGACTTCCGGCTAGCGCCATCATCCCGGTGCTGGGTCGCGACCCCGAAGGCAACGAGAACCACGGGGCGAAACTGACGCTGCCCGGGAGCTACGTCCGCCACCACATCGAGCTCGGCTACGCCGCGACCGAGTACTCCATTCAGGGCGTCACCGTGGGCACCGGCCACAGCCTCACCACCCCACAAACCAGCCGGGCCTCGTTCTACATGAGCATGACCCGCGGCGCGGAGAAAAACACCGCCCACATGGCCACCCGCACCGTCGCCGACGCCGACGCCCCCACCGGCGCGGTGCACGACGCCATCCACCGCAGCCCCGCCGCGATGCTCGCGCTGTCCTTCGACCGCGACGAACCCGACCGCAGCGCACTGGCGACCATG
>DATDHI010000003.1:0-3680 GCA_036521655.1 Pseudonocardiaceae bacterium
CTCAAGCTAGCGCGTCTGCCATTCCGCCACTCGGACATTCCACCGCGACCTGCGCGCGGCAGCGTGCGGGCAGTGCGGAACGAGGGTAGCCGATCGCGTGGAACGGACCCAACTCAGCCGCGCGCCGGGACGAACGCGGTGGTAGGAAGGCCCGATGAAGGTAACGGGTGGTAGCACCGGCGCGGCGGAGGACGAGGTCGTCGGCCTGGCCAGCGACCTGATCCGCATCGACACCACCAACACCGGCGACCCGGACACCCTGGTGGGGGAGCGGGCTGCGGCGGAGTACGTCGCCGGCAAGCTCAGCGAGGTGGGCTACGAGACCACCTATGTCGAGTCCGGCGCCCCAGGGCGGGGCAACGTGATCGCCCGGCTGCCGGGCGCGGACCCCAGCCGGGGCGCGCTGCTCGTGCACGGTCACCTCGATGTGGTGCCCGCCGACGCCAGCGAATGGTCGGTGCACCCGTTTTCCGGCGCGGTGCAGGATGGCTACCTGTGGGGCCGCGGTGCGATCGACATGAAGGACATGGTCGCCATGACTATCGCTGTCGCCCGGCGGTTCCGGCGTGACGGGGTGATCCCGCCACGGGATCTTGTCTTCGCATTCGTGGCCGACGAGGAGGCCGGCGGGATGCAGGGCGCGCATTGGCTGATCGAGCACCGCCCAGACCTCTTCGAGGGCTGCACCGAGGGGATCAGTGAGGTCGGCGGGTTCTCCTTGACTGTGCGCGAAGGGCGCCGGCTGTACCTGGTCCAGACCGCGGAGAAGGGCATCGCGTGGATGCGGCTGCGGGCCCGCGGCCGACCCGGGCATGGAGCGGTCGTGCACGAGGACAATGCGGTCACCGCGCTGTGTGCGGCGGTGACCCGGCTGGGCAACCACCGTTTCCCCCTGGTGATGACGGACTCGGTGCAGGAGTTCTTGACCGCCGTCGGCGAGGAGACCGGGCTGGACTTCTCCGGCGACGACCTCGAGGGTGCGGTGGCCAAACTCGGTGCGATGGCCCGGCTCGTCGGTGCGACGCTGCGCGACACCGCAAATCCGACGATGCTCGACGCCGGTTACAAGGCCAACGTTATCCCCTCGGCCGCGGAAGCGGTGGTGGACTGCCGAGTCCTACCCGGACGTCAGGCAGCGTTCGAACAGGAGGTCGACGAGCTGCTTGGCCCGGGCATCACCCGCGAATGGGTGCAGCGCCTGCCGCCGGTGGAGACCACCTTCGACGGTGACCTGGTGGGCGCGATGGACGCCGCGATCCGGCGCGAGGATCCCGGCGCGCGCACGGTCCCCTACATGCTCTTCGGAGGCACTGACGCCAAGGCATTCAGCCGGCTGGGAATGCGCTGTTTCGGGTTCGCGCCGTTGCGGCTACCGCCCGATCTCGATTTCGCCGCGCTGTTCCACGGTGTTGACGAGCGGGTGCCGCTCGACGGGCTGGCCTTCGGTACCCGCGTGCTGGACCGGTTCCTTCGGAGCTGCTGACGGTGCCCCGCTGGGTGATCTAGCTCGGAGGTAGGTGGAAGATGTGCGGGAGACCCTATAGCGCGGGGTGCACATTCTGCTAACGTCTGCGCCCGTAGCAGTCTTGGTTCCAAGGACGCCTGTGGAGCAAGCGCCACAGGCGTTCGTTGTGTCCGGCCAGCGCGGCGTGTGCGCGGCGCCCCGGGTGATCACGACGGCGATCCGGGACACCCGCAGTGCGGGCCGTACAGGCGGCCCGAGAAGGAGATGGCAGATGGCGACCGGCACGGTCAAGTGGTTCAACGCGGAGAAGGGGTACGGCTTCATCACCCAAGATGGTGGCGGCCCCGATGTCTTCGCCCACTTCTCGGCGATCCAGGCGACCGGCTACCGCTCGCTGGAGGAGAACCAGCGGGTGGAGTTCGAGATCACCCAGGGACCCAAGGGTCCGCAGGCCGACCAGATCCGTACGATCTGAGGCCTGCTCGTACGGCCGGCCTGCACGAATCGGGCCGACCAGAGTCAGTAGTAGGCAGAGTCACTAGAGAGTCAGTGTCACTAGCGGGTCACTAGTAGGGTCCGCACCCGGGCGGTGCGGGCCCTACGTCACGGTTGGGGCGCCGTCAGAACGACAGGTCGGGCTGGGCAGCCGCGGTGCGTTGCCTGCGCAGCCACACCCTCCGGGTGCCGTCGGAGTACATCCGCACCCGGGTGAGCTCCCAACCCGCGAACTCGGCTTGCACCGCGAGTTGCGTCGCCGCGGTCAGCCGGGACACTCCCGGCGGCAACCGCAGCGGTCGGTACTCCCAGTCGAGGCCGTCGCTCTCCAGCGTTTCGATCATTACTGCACCACCCGTCCCGGGTCGATTACCTGCATTCCTGCGCCCGACGCGGAGACGACCACGACCCGGCCGCTGACCGGGTCGACTGCCACCGCATCGGGTTGGTGCACGGTGGGGAAGCGGTGGACGACCACCGGCTCGCCCCCAGCCACGTTGAGCCCGACCACCTCGTTGCGAGCGGTCAGGGACACCCACGCCAAGTCTCGACGCCCGTTGTAGGCCAGTCCGTAGGGCGCTCCCGGCACGGGAAAGCGTTGCCGCAGCACCGGTGGGTCGCCGGCGAAGGCGAGCAGCTCGCCGTCACCGGTGTTGGTCACCAGCATCCGGCCGAACCGGTCGGCCACCGCATCGGCCGCTGCCCTGCCCGCCCGCAGCGTGGGGCTGGTCTCGCCGGAGGCGAGGTCCACCACGCTCACCGCGCTGCGGCCCCGGTCGAGCACCCCGACGTTGGGGCCGGCGGGCACCAGCCGGGCCGCAGCGACGAACCCGGGGATGGTCCTGGGCGGCCGGCTTCCGTCGAGTACCGCCAGCCGGTTGCCCAGAGCGACCACGGTCTGATCACCGACGGCGACCGCCCCCTGCGCGGGCCCATCGAGATCCGTCCTGTTCGGTGCACCACCATCCAGCGTGACGCGGATCAGCGACGCGGGCGTAGCGACCGGCACCAACAGCGGCCCGCCCTCGGCGGCGAGCACTAGGTCCGTGGCCGGGCCGGGCAACGGCACTTGCCGGGCAGGCGCGGTGTCGTCCAGGGTCGTCAGCAGCAGCCGCGGCGGGTCTGCCAGCGCTATCGCCACTGTCCCGGTTCGGGGATCGACCACGACATCAGTGGCCGGCGCGCCGAGCGGCCGGACAGTCCCCACGGGAGCGGGCCCACCGGCCGGGGCCACCGCTGGCGCGACCGGCGTCACCGAGTCCGATGGCGCGTCTGGTTGCCCACCGCATCCCGCGGCCAGCCCGCCTACGAGCACGGCACCAACGAGCGCGACGCCGGCGAACGTCGCGCTGGGGGCACCGAGCACACCGACCTCCTCGTCGGTAAGGGGCGGGCAGAGCCCAGCATTCCGGACAGACACTCCGGCGTCACCCCCTGGTCGCCAGACGTTCTCATTCGGGTTGATTGCGGTCAGCCCAGCGGGCGTTCTGGGTACTCCAACTGCGCGTCACTGACGTCGTCGAGGGCGGCCCGGATCGCGGGCGCGAGCTCGACCTCCTCGGCCGCAAGTGAGCCTGCCAGCTGGGCGGCGTTCCGCGCGCCGACCACCGGGGCGACCACTCCCGGCCGGTCCCGCACCCAGGCCAGCGCCACCTCCAGCGGGGAGGTGCCCAGCCCGTCGGCCGCGGTCACAACCGCCTGCACGATCCGGGCCGCCCGG
>DATDHI010000004.1:0-15825 GCA_036521655.1 Pseudonocardiaceae bacterium
ACCTCCGCAAGATCGACCTCGCCAACGACTACCAACCCCGCATGGAAATCGTCACCGGCATCTTCGCCCGCAAAGGCGAACGACAGCGCTACGCCCACAACCATCCACTGAACCTGCTATGGACCGCATTCACGCAGGCCACCCCCACCAGGCCAGTGCCCGCCATCCTGCCAGGCTGAACCCGACAGCACCGGTTCTCAAAACTCGGTCCTACACGCACCACCGCGCCACAGCCGCGAACGCGCCGACTTCTCCGGCGCCTCCCGCGCAACACCTGTTCGGACTGCCAGACTCCGCGCACAAATCGATGAGCTGCGAGAATGCTCTAACAAGACGTCACACACAGACGGCGACCCCAGAGAACTCGGGGCTGGCCGGCACTGACCGACGATCCTGGCAGGCTGCGCCGTGTGGATCCCGATGTTCAGCTCGACCTGCTGTAAGGACCTGTGCCGACTTGGGGAGCCTGAAGGACGTCGACGCCAGCAACCCGTCAGCGACACAGCAGACAGGCCGGATGCGGGACTGTTGCATTGGGCGCAGCCGGGGCAGGTGAGATCGTTGATTCCGGTTGGTCAAATCGCCAGGGTCAGCTCGTCGAAGGCGGCCAGGACCCGGAGGTCAACGCGGCTTCGGCGGCGATCTTTTCCTCATCGCGGTGGAAGGCGAAGCTGGTATCGGTGATGTCGCGGATGAAGTGTTTGCCCACTTTGTGTTTACCGATGACTTTCCCGACCCGTTCACCGATTTTGTCCGCGCCGGTGAGCTTGCCGGCGTTCACCGCTTCGGTGATTTTCGTCAGGTCTGTGGCGGTTGCGGTGAGTAGTTCTTGGCGCTTGCGGGCCCGGTCGGCGGCCAGGAATGGGTTGCGGCAGCAGATCAGTACTCGACGGGTTGCATCGTGCCGCCCACCGAGATCGGGGTGGGATCACCGACGCGTCGCTTCACCCCCTCAATCAGGCGCAGACCACTGGTCAGCCCCTGCTGCCGCGCGGCGTCGCCCACCACCATCGAGCCGGCCCAGCCCAGGCAGGCGTGGGACTCCGGCGCATGATCACCGAGCGGCAGCATCTCGCACCGTCGGGCCCCGCCAACCGCCGCGGCGACGAAGCTCGTACCCAGGTCGATCCCGAGGGTGTAAGTCATCTCAGCTGTCCGGCCTCGTCAAAAGTGCAGCCCTTGGGCGCTGAACAGCCACAGCGCGGAGGTCAACGACACCCCGATGAGCGTGCTGAACACCACGGCCCCGATCACCGGCACGGCCCAGCTCGGCAGCCCGCGCTTGGTCAGCGCGAGCATCTTGGTGACGAAGGCGCCATAGAACGCGCAACCCAGCACGGAGTGCACCAGGACCCGAGGCGAGTCGACCTGAAAGCCGAGGGCGTACACGCAGTGCACGACCACCGGGACGGTGAACAACACGGCGAGCCTGCCGGACCAGCGGTGCAGCGTAGCCGCCCAGCCGCTCGCCGAACCGATCCTGATCTTCCCATACATGACCGAGGCGGAGATCATCTGGACGATTCCCAGGATGACGGCGGTGGTTGTCAGCCAAGCCTTGACGTATTGCCCGCTGCTGAAGCCCGCGAGGTTGATGGAGAAGCCGGTCGGCTGGTGGAGGTCGCCGTACACGCCCAGCAGGACCGCGACGGCGCACCCCACGGCAATCGGGGCCAGCAGCGGCGCCGCCCAGGGGTCGGGCGCTCGCGGTGGCGGCGGCGGTTCCGGGCGACCCTGGCCCGCCGGCGAGTGGCGAGCGGGCCAGGGTCGCCGGGCCGAAACGGTGGCCTGGTCATCGCGGTTCCCTCTCCCAGTGGCTGCGGCGCGGCGGGATCATCGGTTGATGACGGTGTCGCCGCCGGCGGTCCACTGCGCCGTGGCCGGGTCGAGCGGTGGAGCTGGCTCCTCCACGCCCCCGTTATTGGCCAGGCCTGTGACGCTGCCGTCGGACTGCTTGATCCAGCCCATTGTTCGTGAGCCCTGCTTGGCGCGGTACAGGCCGGCCGGAGCCGTCACCGGGCCGGCGGAGTACGACCAGCTCTTGCGCCCGGCGGATACGGTCCCGGACAACGTCGACCCGTCGAGTGAGCCGGTCAGCGTGTTGCCGGCGCGGCCGGTCGCCTTGATCGCGCCATCGGTGACACTGCCCTGGTACCAGGCCTCGACCGACTTGCCATCGCCCAGGTAGGCCGAGATCTGACCGCCGCGGACGGACACTGCAATCGAGGCGTGCGCACCGTCGGTGTGCCCGGTGTACTTGGCCTCCGGGGGAAACGAGGTCACCGCAGGGGCCACCGAGGGTGGGCTGGGCGACGTCGCAGGTGCGAACGACGCCGCCGGTGCGGACGGCGCGGCCTGGTGAGCGGAGCCACCCGTACGGGTCAGGTTCAGCACCTCAGCCCGCCGGCGAGTACCACGATGGCCAGCAGGGTGAGCAAAGGTCCACGCTTCATTGTTCGGCTCCTAGGTTCGCCGCGCAATGGACCCTTGACGTCGGCATCAAACGCCCATCATGCTGGGAATTGGTGCCAAGATCCAGCGCCTGTGCGGCTAGCGGTCGCCGCACTTGTGGGCGCTCTGCAGCGGATCCCGGCGGGCGGTCGTCGTGCTGCGTGCCACTGATACTGGCTGGCTATCGGCTCCCGTACCGCGTCATTGTGCATACTCGCTGTGCGTAGACCTACCGCCTCATATTGGCGCGCACCTGTGACACTGAGCCGAGGACTAGCCCGGGAGCGCCGTGATGACCCAATCCCAGACGCCGGCCAGCGCCACACCGACCGGTGGCCCTGTGGCCGAGCGTGAGGCAGCGGCGGCGGAGCGCCCCCGCCTGGGCGACCGCGAGCGCCAGCTCCGCCGGTTGCGGGATCAGACGATCCGGTGGCAGAACCAGATCAGGGACGAGTTCGCCACCATCTCCAGCGACGTCGACTTTGACATGCGTCGGCGCGTGCAACACGTGCTGGCGGCGGCCACGCAGACCCCGCCGATCTGCTACTGCATCTGGACGAGGTCGGTATTCGCCGTGGCACCCGCCAGGACCGGCCGTTATCGAACGGTTGGGTCGGGTTGGAAGGTCAGGTCTTCCGGCAAGTACCGCAATGTGATCCCGTCGGGGTCCACGTCGTACAGGTCATGAAGATTGCCTAGCTCCCCCGTCGGCAGGAGCGCTTGGTCATCGCGGTGTACCGGATCGGCACGGATCCAGGCGTCGAAGGACGCCAAGCCCACGTATCCATCTTTGAAGTAGGTCACCAGACGGCGATATAGCTTGGGAAACATGATCAATTCGGTCAGATCCGGCAGGCCTTGTAACGGCACGCGGGCATCGACGGTGACATCCTCCTTTGGCCAGAAGCCGCTACCGTTCTGGCGCGCCGCTTTGACCAGCTGTCTTATCCGGCTGATGAGGTCCAGCGGCATCGTCGCATACAGCTCGCCATAAGCCAGCCCTTCGCGGACAAGCGCGGCGTTCAGGCTCGCCTCCAAGATAGCTCCGTCGACAAATACGCTGTCGCCGTCCCGTGCGCCTAGGTCCGGCTGGCCGGGAAACACCAAGCTGAGCACCCGGCCGTTGCTTTCGATGCCGTTGGCGAGCAGATAGCCAGGTATTGGGTGATGTTGCGCGCTCTTGATCTTGTTGGGGCGGTCGGGCCAGAATTGCACTTCACCGAACCCCATGAGCTGGAGCATCCGATCCCGCGCCGCCTGCGCGAACTCCAGGTTCTGGTGTTGGTTTTCGAAGTGGGTCTCCAGCGCGTCGATGCTCTCGAAACGCACACTGTAAGTATCCAGGTGTCTACGGTCCGGAGCGATGCCACTGAAACGGGGCAACTTCTGCACCACGCCGTCGCTATCGGGCAGGAAGCTGATCGTGTCGCCGTCCGGCTCAGGACCGTTGCGGGGAAGATCGGGGTAGCGGATGTAGAACTCACCGGTCAGCAAGGTGTAACGGGTACCGGACACGGGAGGCCCCCTTTCTGGCGGTCAACGTCCGGCCGGGCTATTTCCCACCCCCGCGATGGTTGACCGGATATGCCTTATCGTGGACGATGGTAACCGCCCGTGATCATTCTTGGTGTGTCGATCTTAGGCAACTATACTTGATGGATCACGATTTTGCCTCGACTCCACCGAGTCGTAGAGCCTTGCGGACCGAGGGCCGGACTGACCGTCACGTATCGTGCCGACCTCAACCAGCCCAGTAGCGTGAAGGAGCCCGGGATGATCAGCACGATCGAGGTTACGGACCAGGGAAGCGCACTGTCCTATACGTTCGATGACCTGATGCGCTACCACGGTCCGGGCTCCCCCGGGGGCGTGGCGCACGCCCTGAAGGTGATGGAACGTGCGCTACCCCTGCTGGAGCCGGCTGGCTTGGCGGAGCGACGAGACATCGAGATCAAGACCGCCTTTGCCGGCCCGGGCGCCCGCGATGCGTTCGAAATGCTCACCCGTGCCGTGACCGAGGGCCGGTATGTCGTCGATGACGCATTGGCGCGTCCCGAACGGGGTCCGACATGCGAGAGATTCGTTTTCCGACTCGGTTACCGGGGACGCAGCGTGACCGCAGTCCTGCGCGAGGGATATGTGGGGGAGGAGTTCATTGCGCTGGCCCGCAAAGAGGATCGGAGCGCGCAGGAGGAGATCCGCCTGACCGTCCTGAAGCAGGAGATGGCTGATCGATTGCTGGCGCACCCCGCGGCCGACGTGTACGACGTGGACGGCGCCGCGGGCGTGTGATCACGAGCTTCACCAGTCCCCGCTGTCGCCACCGGAGTTGCCGGAGTTGCCGCTGTCGCCGAAGTCGCTGTCCTGTCCAACGACCCAATTCCCCTGGTCATTGGCGTCGTTCTGGTAGCCGCTCCCGCGGTCGTCCCGCATCTCGTCCTGGCGGAACTGCTGGTGCTCGCCTTCCATCTTGCCGAGCTCGTAGCCCAGCAGCCCACCCCCCACCGCACCGATGGCACCGGCTGCCCCCGCGCCCATCCCGGACCGGTGCGGCGGCCCGTAGCCCCCGCCGTAGCCCGTTCCATAATCACCGGGGTACGGGACGGTCGGTGGTGGGCCCGACCCCATCCTGGACCGTGAGCCGAACAACCGCCGGCGACTGGCCACGACCGCCACGACGATCACACCGATGATCAGCAGAACGATCAGAACGACGCCTCCGCCGGAAGACTGGGACGAGTGAGCGGGCACAGCCGAGCCCCGGCCATTCCCGTGGCCAGCAGCGAGACTGGTGCGCAGGCTGTCGAGCGCCGAGGTGACCGCCGCGGTGTAGTCGTGGCTGCTCTGGATGCTGGTGAGGAACGCAGCGTTCGCATGTGACTCTGCGGACACGGCGGCGCTGCGCGAGAGCCCGCCCTGCGCGCCGATCTGGATCGACTCGTGATGGGACTGGGTGTTGATCCCGATCACGATCGGGAACGTCGCGTTGACCTTGTTCCTGACGTCGGTGTCGAAGGTTGACTTGCTGGCCGCGTCCTGGGTCGTGGTCCACATGTAGATGCCGACGGGTAGCGTCGCGGCGTCATTCTGCACCGTCGTCGCGTTCAACACGTGCGCGTCGTCCTGGACCTGCACCGTGCTCGCCCAGGCAGGGGCGGCCACAGCGAGCACCGCGGCCAGCACCGCGGCCAGCACCGCGATCGGCGTTACCAGCCGCAGCCAGCGGCGCAACCGCCTGGTCATGTTCATTGAGCGCCCCTCACGGTTGCTCGATCCACGCCCGATGGGCCCGCAAACCTGGTCACCCACCCTAGCCAGCGCGATGGCCTCGGACCCCACAGGCTGGGGGAGACGGCGTCCCGCCCGCGCACGGAGACCGACGCGAGCAACTATCATGCCGGGCGTGACCTCGGCAGTGCCCCCCGGAACTCGCTTGCTGGCAATCGGGTGGGCGGGTGTGCCAGTCGCCGGCACCTGCGGTAGGCCGCCATGCGGCAGCCTCATCCGGGTAGGCAGGGCCGTTCGGCAGGCGGGATGGTGGTGAGCCGCGCGACCGGGATGGCGGCTATGGATCCCTCGTCGATGGGCTCCTCGCTGGCCGGGGCCACCAGCTCGATGGCCGTTGCCACCCTGACCAGCCGGATTACCGGTTTCGCCAGCAAGGCGCTGCTGGCCTGGGTGATCGGCTTCAGAGTCATCAACGACTCGTACACACTGTCCAACCAGTTGCCGAATGCCGTCTACGAGTTGCTGCTCGGCGGCGTGCTGACCAGCGTGGTGGTGCCTCTTATCGTGCGCTCCGCCCGAGATGACGCTGACAACGGGCTGGCCTACATCCAGCGGCTCGTCACGGCTGCCACGGTACTTCTCGGCGCGGCAACGGTGGTGGCCGTAGCGGCCGCACCGCTGATCGTGTGGATATACCAGGGCAGCGGCCACGCGGCGAACGCAGCTCTGAGCACTGCTTTTGCCTACCTCCTGCTCCCGCAGATCGTTTTCTACGGGCTGGGTGCGCTTTTCGGTGCCATCCTGAATGCCAGCGGTGTTTTCGGACCACCGGCCTGGGCGCCGGTGGCGAACAACCTCATGGTCATCGCCACCCTGGGCATCTACCTCGCCTTACCGGGTCAGATCAGCCTCGATCCCGTTCGGATGGGGGATGCGAAACTGCTCGTGCTCGGGATCGGTACAACTCTGGGTATAGCGATTCAAGCATTTGTACTACTGCCCGCATTGCGTCGCGTCGGGTTTCGATTCCGCTGGCGTTGGGGGTGGGACCATCGCTTGTCCCACGCTGGCCGGCTGGTCATCTGGGTAGTGGCCTACGTTCTGATCGGCCAGCTGGCGCTGATTGCTACCACCCGTGCCGCGCTACAGGGCGACACCGGTGGCGTCGTTACCTATGCGTATTCCTGGATGCTCTTCCAGCTGCCGTACGGGGTGCTCGGCGTCTCGCTGCTCACTGCGATTCTGCCCAGGATGAGCCGAGCTGCGGCCGAAGGTGATACGCCGGGCGTGGTAGCCCACCTTTCGCTCGGTAGCCGGTACTCGGCTGTCCTGCTGATGCCGATCGCGGTGGTGCTCACCGTGGCCGGGCAGGCGATCGGTATCGCCCTATTCTCCTTCGGCGCCTCCGGCACAGCGGACGCGAGCAGGCTGGGACTCGCGCTGGCATTCTCGGCATTTGGTCTCGTGCCGTTCGCGCTGACGATGCTCCAGCTGCGGGTCTTCTACGCGATGGCGGACGCGCGTACCCCGACGCTCATCATGCTTGCGATGACTGCGCTGAAGGTGCCGCTGGTGCTGGCCTGCCCGGCGGTGCTCGCTCCCGCACACGTCGTGCTCGGTCTGACATTCGTGGACGGAGTGACCTTCGTCGCAGGCGCAATAATCGGTCAGGTATGGCTACGGATCAGGCTCGGCAGGATAGACACTATTCACGTCCTGGCCACAATCGGCCGCACCCTTATCGCCGCCATGCCGGCCATCGGGGCTGCACTGGCTGTGCGATCTCTGGTCGGTCTCGGCAGCGTTGCTGACGCCTGGGTGAACCTCGTGCTGTGCACGCTTGTCGTGGCAGTGGTGATGGGGGGTGTGCTGCTTGTGCTGCGCACCCCGGAGCTGCGCGGCGCGCTGGCACCGATCCTGAATCGATTCAAGACCCGCTGATCAGGGCCGTTGCCAGTTCCGGAATGCCGCTATCAGCTGGTTGAACCCTTCAGCGGACAGCGTGTGCCGTGGTAACTCACCGAGACCGGTGAATGGTCTCGCGGAACTGGTGGAGGTAGCGGTCGCAGCCGGGACATTGCGCGAGGTGCTCCAGGAACCGGTTTTCGCTGTCGCGGTCCAGCGCTGCATCCAGGTAGGTGTGACCAGCTCGACGAACTTCTGGCAGCTGAGCTCAGTCACGCCGGCCACCCCCTAACGTCAGCGGTAGTCAGGGTTCTCGAAGTCGAAGCGGCATCCGGCGTCCCATTCCGAGCGCTGGTTGCCGTGCGCCGGGATGCCGCCCGCGGTCTTGAGCAGGCGCGCGAGGTGCATCAGGTTCCAGGTCATGAAGGTGGTGTTCCGGTTGGTGAAGTCGTTGTCCGGTCCACCCGACCCGGGGTCCAGATAGGATGGGCCCGGTCCGGCTTCGCCGATCCAGCCCGCGTCGGCCTGCGGGGGGATGGTGTAGCCGAGGTGCTGGAGGCTGTAGAGCACGTTCATCGCGCAATGCTTGACGCCGTCTTCGTTGCCGGTGATCAGGCAGCCGCCCACCCGGCCGTAGTAGGCATACTGACCAGCGTCGTTGAGCAGATGCGAGCAGGCGTAGAGACGTTCGATCACCTGTTTGGTCACGGAGCTGTTGTCCCCCAGCCAGATCGGCCCGGCGATCACCAGGATGTCTGCGGCCATGACCTTGTCGTAGATCGCGGGCCATCCGTCGGTCGCCCAGCCGTGTTCTGTCATGTCGGGCCACACCCCGGTGGCGAGGTCGAGGTCAATCGCCCGTAACACCTCTACGCCGACGCCGTGTTTCTCCATGATGCGCGTACTCACCTCGATCAGCCCCGCCGTGTTACTGGGCGCAGGGGACCGTTTCAGGGTGCAGTTGATGAACAGCGCCTTCAGGTCATCATAACGAGGCTCGGCCACAGCGTTCTCCGTCACAGCATTCTCCTCAGGTCGATCGGGCTACAGGAGTTCGGCGTCCTGCTCGATGCACAGCAATGTCGGGCCGTCCGAGGTGAATAGCGCGCGGCGGGATAACCGAAACCGATGGAGCCGAGGTAGCCGGACATGAGCACCGGCTGCCCCTTGGACTCCAGGTACCGGCCCAGCGAGTAGGCGTGTATGCCCGTGTGGTTGGAGAACGATGCGCCGATGACGAGGAGCAGGTCGGATTCGTTCATCAGCCAGCTGGCCACAGGCGTTCCACTGCGTCCGAGCACACCGGCGCCCAGCGGGTGGTGTCGGGCACGAGACCCTTGGCTTTGAAGGTGGTCAGCACGGGTGCGGTCAACCGCTCGGCCAGCAGGCGCACTTCGCGCGCGGCACTGCGGGCACCGTGCCCGACGATCAGCACCGGCCTGCGGGCCTCGCGCAGCAGAGCCGCTGCCCGCGACAGCGCGGCATCGTCGGGACGTGTCCGCCGATCGGATAACCGCCCGTCCGGTAGTGCTGCGTGCGCGGTGGAGGGCTGGACCTGCACCTCGTCGGGCAGTACGAGGTGCGCCACCCCACGCCCGTCGATCGCATGTTTCACCGCCAGCGCTGCCAGCTCCGCATGATCGCTTCCGCTGTGGACGGTAGTTGGTCGACACTGCCACGTCCTTGAACACGCCGGACAGGTCGACATCCTGGAAAGCGCCGCGCCCCAGCACGTTCGAGGGGACCTGGCCGGAGATCGCCAGCACCGGGCTCTGGTCGAGCTTGGCGTCGTACAGGCCCGTCAACAGGTTCGTCGAGCCAGGGCCGGCAATCGCGAAGCACGCGGCCGGACGCCCGGTCAGCTTCCCGTAAGCGCTGGCTGCGAACGCCGCGGCGCCCTCGTGCCGGATCCCGATGTAGGTCAGCTCGCCCCGCTGCTCGGCTCGGCGCAGCTGATCAGCAAAGCCGAGGTTCGAATGCCCGACCATGCCGAACACCCGTGTCACGCCGTGCGCGACCAACGTCTCCACCATGACGTCGGCGACTGTGCGAACCTCGGTGCGGATCGGCGGCAGCTGCACATACACGCCGCCGGGCCGCTCCTCGACCTGGTAGGACGTGACGCCGTCGGAGAACCCCTCGGGTGGCTGGCCGGTCAACGGGTCGTAGTCGTAACCGTGCCAGGGACACCGCAGCAGGCCCTTCTCGATGGAACCCTCGCCTAGCGGGCCACCCTGGTGTGGGCAGCGGTTTTCCAGAGCGCCCAGCCGCAGGCCACACCGGGAAAGCGCCACGGTGCGTCCGTCCACCACCACGCTGCGCACCCGCCCGTCATCCGGAACGTCGGTAGGATCCACCCGGTGCCAGCCGTTCTGCGACATGTCACGCCTCCCTGCGCGCCTCACACTGAGAGTATTCAAGTCCTCAGTGCTCACTCACGGCGAGAGCGTTACACGAAGGCGATCACCGAGGAGGTGGTGGTGGTCGTGCCGATCGATCCGCAACGAGCTCCCGTGCTGGCTCCACACTGGTCAGGTCAACGTGATCAAATTGGAGGGATTCTCCGGTCCGCTGGTGAGTGAGCCGGTGGCATGCGGGCGGCGTCGTGGAGCGCGCGGTGCGATTTCACGAGTCGGCCCGCGCGGCTTGCGTACAGGTCATCTTCACCCGGTTCACCGTTCCCGTTGGCGAGGGCGGGCTGGTTCCGGAACACGGGTTCATGACGGCTGTCGGCCAAGCCGAGGAAGCGTTCCGGCCGGACGCCGGCGGAGCCCCAGTTGATTGTGGAGATGTCAGCGGATGCTGACCGTGTCGTCGACAGAAGCTGTCCGGGCTCGCAGGAAACGACCTCGTCCAGTGGTTGGCCGGGGATCAAGACGATGCTTGTGACCGGTGTTGCCACCAATCTGACGGTCGCGATTGCGTCACCGCATCGCTGGGTTCGGGCTGGCCGGTTTTTGTCGGTGTTGGGTTGTAGGGTGCTGATATGTCTGGTCGGCAGGTGATTCCTGAGGGTTTGGCGAATATTGCGCCGGGGCCCGGGTTGTCTCTTGTGCTGTCCGGGATCGAGTTGGCTCGGTTGTCTGGTTTCGATTGTGTGGAGGTGCTCAAGGCCCGGTATCGGCAGCTCAACCACGACCGGGCCCAATTGATGGCCGCGATGGTGGAGGTTGGGTTGTGTGGTATTGGTCCGGATGATGAGCTGCCGCGGGTGGCGGCGCCTGATGAGTTCTCCGCTGATGAGATCCGGGCTGCGCTGGTGTTGACCCGCCGGGCTGCTGATGCCCAATTCTGGTTGGCGCATGATCTGATCACTCGGTTGCCCGCGGTGCACGCCGCGATGGGCGCCGGGGTGGTGGATGAACCGCGGGCGCGGGTGTTCTCCGAGTGGACCGCGAGCTCAGCCTCGAGCAGGCCCGCGGGCTGTGCACGGAACTGCTGCCCCGGGCGCCCAAGCTGACCACGGGTCAGTTGATCGAGCAGATCAAGAAATGGGCCATCGCCCTCGATCCGCAGTGGGCCCGGCGCCGCTACGAACAAGCCCTCGCCGACCGTAAGGTCATCGGGTGTCGCAACCCCGACGGTTCAGCGAACCTCTCCGGGGTCAACCTGCCCGTTGACCGGGTTGCTGCCGCGAGTGGGCATATCGACGCGCTGGCCAAGGCGGCCAAACACGCCGACGATCCCCGCCCCATAGACCACATCCGCGCCGACCTGTTCCTCGGCATGACCGACGGCACCTACACCGGGCTCGATGACAAGGCCATCCTCGACCACCTCCGCACCCACTACAACAGCGACGCACCCGACGAGAGCCAGGGACCCGGCGACACCCGACCCAACAACAGCGGCCCGGGACCCAACGACGGCGGACTGGGTGAGGAGGGACCCGATGACGGCGACGACGGACCGGGCGACGGCGGATCCGGTGGACCCGATGATGGCGAGGGACCCGAGGACGACGAGGGACCCGACGGTGGTGGTACCGCGGCGGGGGGCGGGTGCCCGGTCGACCCGGTGGGGCGGCGTGGCGCGGTGGGTGCGGGAATGGAGCTGCGAGTGCGGCTGTCCACCCTGCTCGGGCGCGATGAGTACCCCGGCGAGCTGGCCGGCTGGGGTCCCGTCCACGCCGAGCTGGGCCGCGACCTGGCCACCACCCTCGGCCAAGCCCAATGGCGCTACGCCATCACCGACCAGCACGGGCAGTTGATCCGGTGCGGGATCATCCGCGCTCGCCCCGCCGGCACCCCCACCCGCTCCGCCGCCTGCCGGGCCATCGTCGAGCTGCAGGTACCCGCCACTACTTTGCGGGCCCTGTCCACCGACCCGACCGGGTTGGATGGCTGGGCTGGTGTGGTCGCCGACCTGGCTAGCCGACTCGACGACGACACCACCAGCCAGGACCCCGTCACCGCCGACGCCGCTCGGCGCGTCCCCGGTGCGGCGCTGCGCCGATACCTGGAGATCCGCGACCGGTCCTGCACCATGCCCGGCTGCCGCGCTCCCGCCCACACCAGCGACAAAGACCACACCCTCGACCACGCCAAGGGCGGGGCAACGGTGGGACCGAACCTCGGCGACGCCTGCAAACACGACCATCGACTGAAACACGAAGGCGGCTGGCGGCTGCACCAACCCCAAGCCGGCCACTTCCACTGGACCAGTCGCCTCGGCCACACCTACCAAGTCCGCCTACGTCCGATCATCGAACCCCTACCCGACCCCATCCCCCGCCACGAATCACCACCACCGTTACTCACCCCACCAAGCCACGACGAATCGACCATCTGGGACGACACACCACCGCACAACGATACCAAGCTGTCACCGGCACCCCCGCCTGAGCCCGACCCGCCGCCCTTTTGAGTGCGCGCGAGGCGCTGCATCCCCATCTCGGCGGGACCGGGACCCCTGGCCGGTGGGTGATCCCTGGTGGTGTCCTCTCGGAACCCACGACACCGGTCGCTGCGAGGTTCGGCGCACCGAGCCTCAGGCTGTCCGGAACGGCATGGACAGCTCTCCCGGTGAGCTAGGGGACTCATGATCAGTGAGCGGGGAGGGGAGCCGGCCTGGGTACTGCGGTGGCTGCAATGTCCGTGGAATGTTGCCGTCGACTACGTAATGAAAAATTTGCCATTGCGAGCGATCGTTGGTTGCTAGGTAGTCCGCTGGGAAGTTTTACGTGCAACTACTGATTGCCACACGCGTTACCACTGGGCAAGGTTGTGTTCACCCGGATCGGCAATGCCATCGATGAGGTCATGCAACCCCGACCCCTCGGGACGACCTTTCCCTCGGAGGACTTGATGTCGGACGCAATGAGCTTTGTTGAGATCGACGGCCAGCGTGTCGAGCCGCTGCCAGCCCGTACCGTCCTGTCGCTGTTCAGCGCCGGCGGCGGCCGTGGCGGCACCGGCCGGGGTGGGCTCGGGTAGGTGAGCGGCGGCGTGACACAAACCCCTCATCTCAATATAGCAACCGAGTGACATGCATGTTACGTCTGTCCCGATTCAGCGAGTAGTGATCTGAGATGTCACTGCGCGCCCGGCGTATGCGGTCTGGGAGGCCTTGTCATGACGCACCTCTCGTCTCACGACCTCGAAGCACTTCGTATGGTGTTGGTCGGGCGGGTGATTGCGCCGGATGACCCCGACTATGATACGGCGCGCATGCTGTGGAACGGTGATATCGATCGCCACCCGGCGGTGATCGCGCGATGTGTGTCAGCGGCCGACATCGCCGCGGCGCTGCACTTCGCACGGGAACGGACGATGGAGATTTCGGTGCGTGGCGGCGGCCATGCATTCTCTGGGGACGGCATCTCTCACGGCGGATTGGTGATCGATCTCAGCGCGATGCGCGATGTCTCGGTCGACGCAGCGGCTCGCCTGGTCCGGGTGGGCGGCGGTGCCACCGTGGCGGAGCTGGACGCGGCCACCCAGGCGTATGGCCTGGCCGTGCCGGTAGGGTCGATCAGCCACCTCGGCGTCGCTGGCATGACCCTCGGTGGCGGCATCGGATGGCTGACCCACCAGGCCGGGTTGAGCATCGACAGCCTGGTCTCCGTCGAAATGGTGCTCGCTGACGGCCGCTGCCTGCGTGCCTCGGCGCAGGAGCATGCCGACCTGTTCTGGGCCGTGCGCGGCGGCGGCGGCAACTTCGGGATCGTCACGGCGTTCGAGTTCAGGCTGCACCCCGTCGGGCCAGAGGTCCATTTCGGACTGTTCTTCTGGGGGCTGGAGCAGGGCGAGCAGATGCTGCGCCTGGCCCGCGATGTCGTGCCCACTCTGCCCACCGCGGCCGGCGCCCATATCGTGCTGGGGCTGTGCGCCCCACCGGCACCGTTCGTACCCCAGCGGTACCATCTCACCCCCGGATGCCTACTGGCCGTGGTCGGGTTCTCCTCAGCAGAGGAACATGCCCGGCTCGTCGCGCCGATTCGCGAGGCGCTGCCGGCACTGTTCGAGCTCGCCACCTCGATGCCGTATGTCGCGTTGCAGCAGACGTTCGACGAGACCGCGCCGTGGGGGATCCTGGGTTACCAGGAGTCGATTTACCTCGAGGAACTCACCGACGATGCGATCGCGGTGATTATTCAGCACTTACCTCGCAAGAGCTCGCCGATGAGCTTCTGCCCGGTGTTCCGCCTGGACGGGGCCTACTCGGCGGTCGGCGATGACGACACAGCCTTCGGAGGTGGTCGGGCACCGCGCTATGTCGTCAATATCGTCGGCATTGGCTCCACCCCCGAGGTGCTGGCCGCCGACCGGGCTTGGGTCCGGTCGGTCTGGGACGCCCTTCGACCGTTTGCCGCAGACTCGGGTGGTTACCTCAACTTCTTGACCGATGACGACGAGGACCGGGTGCGGGCGTCCTATGGTCCGGTCAAATACAATCGGCTGGCCCGGATCAAGGCCGAGTACGACCCGGACAACGTTTTCCGTCTCAACGCCAACATCCCACCTGCACCGCAGGCAGTGCCCCAGCCGAGATCGGCCCGGACCGCCGCTGAACGTGACGCCAGAGCACGTCACCACGCGACGTGACATCGGCCCCGAACTCAGCGTGCCGCGACGTCGCCAGCGGGCACCGGAGCGCGACACACTGGGCACCGGAGCGCGACACACCGGGCACTAGAGCGCGACACGCCGGGGGACATTAGCGGTGCTTGCGGGCCAGCACCCGGTATGCGTTGCCCCTGCGGGTTCGGCGCACCACCTGGCCCAGCAGGACATCGAGAAGGTACGCGCCGACCAGCAGCGGGCGGGCCACGGCCCACACCGCGGTGTGCCGAACCTGCCGCCAGCGGGTCGCCCCGGCGGCCAGCCACGGCAGTTGTGGGTCGGGCGAGTAGGCGTTGAGTGCGAGCATCAGGCTCATGGTCAGGTCGCTACCCACCAGGTGGGCCTCCCCGCGCTGGATCGCCACCGGCGAGAAGCCGCGGTCAGCCAGCGCCGCCACCAGGTTGTCCAGCGGGATCAGATGTTGGTGCTGCGGCTGGAACCACGGGGTCCAGAACCGTCCGAACACCCGGCTGAGGGCAAAGCCGGGGTCGGGCAGTTCGATGAGCAGGAAGCCGCCCGGCAGCAGGACCCTGGCTGCGGTGTCCAGCTCGTCGAGCGGCTCGCGGGTGTGCTCCAGGTAGTGGTGCATGCTGACCACGTCGTACCCCCCGACAAGCTCGTCGGCCACCGTGATGAACTCTCCCCGGTAGCCGTGGTCGATCCAGCCGCGGCGCTGTCCCTCCTCGATGCTGGCGCTTTGGTCCAGCCCGTCGAATACGGTGTCCGGCCAGACCTCGCGCGCGGCCTGACAGAAGTTTCCGTACCCGGTGCCGACGTCCAGCCAGGTTTTGGGTGCGGTGAACTGCCTCAGCAACTCGGCCCGACCGAGGTAGGACCGCGCGGCCGTGTTGGCATACCCCTCCCATGCCTGCTGGCCCAGGCCGTCGTAGAAGTCGCGGTAGTAGAAGTCCAGCCCGGCCAGGGTGAGCCGGGGGTTCTGGAAGATGTGCCGGCACCTACCGCAGCGCTCCAGGGTGAACCGGCCAGGTTTGCACTGGATGAGGTCGGTGGTCCGCAGCCGTACCGAGAGTTTGGTGGATCCGCACCAAGGGCAGGCGTCCCGACGGGGTTCAAGGAAGCGCCCGACGCCGCCGGCCAGCTCGGCCTGGTAGTACTGACGGGTCGCCTCGGACCGGTCCTTCATAGGAGTTTCTCCAGGTAGTCGGCCGCAGTGGCG
>DATDHI010000005.1:0-6940 GCA_036521655.1 Pseudonocardiaceae bacterium
CCCTGTTTTGCCCAGCCGGGAGCGCAGCGCACCCAGCTCGATGTCAACGCCGGTCTGTTTCACCACCGGGATCGGGGCACCGTCCACGTCCCGCCTCGGGTCGCGCTCAGGTCTGGCTGGCGCGCTCACCGTGCTCCGCGAGCGCTCTCGGGCACCCACAGCGCCGTCACCAGATGATGGGGTAGCGCGTTGTGCTGACTGGTGATCAGGATGTCGGCGTGGATGAACATCGCCGCCGGTACCGTCGGCTAGTTCGCTCTCGCTCGCGCCGTCCAGCCACGCCCGCCGGAACGTCAAGTAGGAGTCTATCCAGGGATCACCCGTGGTGATCTCGGGAGGCTCACTCATCTCCGGCTACCTTCCTGCGAGATCGGTCATGGTCGGCATCGATCTGGACGTGGCGGGGCCCCCTGGTACCGGCTGCCCACCCGGGAGTCACGCTCAACCGGTGGGCAGCGGGGGCCTCATCGGCATAACCAGGCTCACGGCATCCCGCCCGGACCATGCCAGCAAGACCAGCCAGCTGAGCACGTAGATGATCATCAGTGAGCGCGGGCGCCTGCTCTGCCAGCGCGATGATCCCCCGCAGCACCGAACGGACCGCTACCTCTTCGGCAACACGCTTCAGCAACGGCTGTGAGCATGACACCGAGATCCACCACCGGCCCCCACACGTCCGGCATGCCCATGACCGCACCCTGGGCGGCACACCCGGCCCGGCGCCGTGTTGGGCGCAGTGCAGTACTGGCACCCGCCCAGCTCAGTCATTGCGCTGCCGCCAGGATCGCCTGCCCCACCTCGCGGGCCTCCACCAGCGTCAGCACCGTCGCGGTGTTAATAGTGGCGTCCAACGTGAGCACTACCCGCTTGACTACCTTGTCGCGGACCAGCTCCGCTTCCCGCCACAAGATGATCGTGCGGTTCCGGCCCTCGGGATCGAGACCGGTGATCACGAACCGGTGCGACTGCTCAGCACTCACCGGGCACCGCCGCCGGCCAGCGACCGCAGGTACCAGCTCAGAACTTTGCCGGTAGGTGTGGTGGTTTCGCTCACTCGCCAGACACTGCGGTCTAGATCACGCTCGTCCTTAACTCAGTGTTAAGACCTGCTGTGATCTAGACCGAAACGGTTACGCAGCGAGTCCAACTCCCACACGCGGCGGGGAGCCCGGCGGTCCAGCGTCGTGAAATGGTCACGTGCCATCGGGTCTGACCGGATTAACTGCGGCGCGATTCGGTCGGCGGCGTCGAGGTGCCGGAGCGCATCCCAGTCACGCTGACCGCCCTCCTGGGCCAGTGCTCTGGAGAAATCGAGGTGTAGCGCCGAGATCCGCTCGCTGCTACCCAATGCCTGCACATTGATCGGGAGGCTGGTGGCGTCCGCGTAGGCCCGAGCACCCTCGTTAAGCTCGACTCCCACCGCAACGCGCCAAGCGGCGACGTTCGTTGGCCCGAAGTGCCGACGCAGGGCATTGCGCTCTCCCACCTGTTGAGCGATCCGCTCTGCCTCGTCGAGATGGGCGTGGGCGTCGTCCGATAGTTTTGAACGCGCGGCGGTCTGCGCAAAAGTCAGGTGCATCAATCCGACCATCTCCGCCACAGTGGTATCAGATGTGGCGAGTTGGACGCTTGGTGAAAAATCATCAATCGCCTGAGTCAGCATGGCTGTCGCTCGGTTGCGAGCACCGACCCGCATCCGTCCCAGCGCCAGGTACCAGCGGGCGAAGCTGAGAACATCAGGACCGCCGTGCAGCTCGGCGTAGTCGTAGCCTCGCTGGGTCGCAGCCAGGGACAAGTCAATGTAGCCGAAGTTCTTCGCCACGGCGGCAGCGATCATCCAGGCATCCACCAGCGCCATTAGTGCGGTCTGCCGATCGGTTGACCTTCGGTCCTGAATGTGGGACTGGAGTTCGAGCAGCACGGCAGAGAGGTTGCGGCTTGCGCGGTTGTAATGGGCCTGGTCGCGGTGCGCTGAGGCGTCGTCCGTTTTGTTCACCAACACCTCCAAGGGGCGTGGCGATGCGATGGGCCTCTCGTCAAGGCGGTAATCGTTGAGCGCCAATCGGATGTCGTCAAGTGACGCCACTACGTCTGCTGTGCTCTGCGCGTAAGGCTGTCCGGTCAGGTCTGCCACTGAGCACCCCAGCGCCTCGGCGAGATCCTCGACCAGGCCGCGCCGGTTGAACCCGCGCAACCCTCGTTCCAGCATCGACAGATACCCCGCAGTGATCCCGGCCAGACCGGCCACGACGTCCAGGCTCAGCCCGCGGCGCCGCCGGATCATCCGGGCACGCGCACCGATTGCCGACGCTTCCCCAACGTCCACCAAGAACCACTCCTCGCCAGAGGTGACCTCCCCGCCGATGCCCCGGGGAGCGACCCCGGGGCGGTGTACCTCGGCGAGGGGGTACCCGGACAGGCTACGCCGCGTGCTCCTCGCCGCTTGGGTGGCTGCACAGGAGTGCGGTCCCGCCCAGGCAGCTACCCCAGGGAGGCCCGTTCAGCATCGCTGAGGTGCGACGCCTAAGAGATACTTTCACGGTCCGTCCCAACACATCGCGTGTCCACGGCGTTGCAGACTCAAGGTACGACAAGGAGCGATGAGGAATTCATTGCTCCCTAGGCTTAAACCTGAGAGCGTCGGCGACGTCACGGATGGTTGCGGCGAGCGCCAGTGTCGCCCAGACCTGCGCCTTGGCGATATTGTTTCGCTCCTGGTCGCGGTCCCTCTTCACATTTTGGCCAAGCCAATGTTCGACACTTGCGCGATGCTCGACGTATTCGCTCATGGGCTACAACCTTACTGATGCGGTCCAATATGGCCAAGGTCGCACGAGCCCAGAGCCAGTCGAGCTAACCTCACTGCCAGCTGGAAGGCCCGCCAGCGACGCAGGTAGTTCCACGCGCGATGCCTGCGGACAGCCGACCGGGGATCGCCAAACGCTGCCGACCCATGAACGTTCGTATCAACGCCACGTGTTTCGTCGCTCAGGTGCCTTCTGTACGCCGACCTACATTGACCCGTCACAGCGGGGTGGACAGCAGCGCGATGACCGAAGAATCGGGTACGAGTTCGTCAGCGTGCCAGCACGATGATGCTCACCGCTGCGGCACCGGCCGCCGGTTAACGTGCTCTCCGCCCGGCCTTCAGCCGTAGGGTGTAGCGCGGGCAGCGGCTCTCGTGGTGCTCGCTGACGCAGAACGGGCTAGGGTCCGGCCGTGGCGCCGTCGGACAGGCCGCACCAGCCGATGTCGCCGAACCGGCCACCGGTGCAGCACTCGCCGGGCACGGCCCGGTGCGGGTCCGGGATGATTGGATTGAGTACTACGGCGGACCTCCAACGTCTGTCGAAGTCCCGCATTGCTGTGGCTGCGGCGCGGGGCCGCCTACATGTCAGGTGGTCCCGCAGAGATCACCAGCCCCGCTCGCGCCATTCTGCGAGGTGGGGGCGTTCCGCGCCAAGGGTGGAGTCGTTGCCGTGTCCGGGGTAGAACCACGTCTCGTCGGGGAGTTGGTCGAACACCCGGGACTCCAGATCGTTCATCAGCGAGGCAAAATGCTGTGGATTTGTTACCCGGCCCGGTCCTCCAGGGAACAGGGAGTCACCGGTGAACAGGTGCGGTGTGCCGTCGGGCTCGCGGTGCAGCAGCGCGATCGAGCCGGGAGTGTGTCCGCGCAGGTGGAGCACCTCCAGCGTCACCTGGCCGACGTCCACGGTGTCCCCGTGGTCCACCAGCCGGTCCGGGAGTACTGGCAACCCGGGGGCGTCGATGGGATGCGCGACGGTCTGCACGCCGGTGGCGCCGGCAACCGCACCGAGGGCCTGCCAGTGATCCGCGTGCCGGTGGGTGGTGACGATCGTCCGCAGGTCGGGCCGATCCGGGCCATGGCCCAGCAGGTCCATCAGCCGCTCGGCGTCGTTGGCCGCGTCGATCAGCAGCGCCTCACCGGTGGACCGGCAGACCAGCAGGTAGGCATTGTTGTCCATGGGCCCGACGGAGATCTTGGTGACGGCCAGCGCCTCCAAGGTCCGTCGCTGCGCGGGCCCGCCGGGCTCGACTGCGCCGTCGTAGTCCTCGAGGATCTCCACAGTCGCTGACCGTACAGCCCCTACCGCGAGACCGGTTCTGTCAGTGCTGCCGCATAGCATGGTTGGGGCCGTCCAGCTCTGCGATCGGCCGGGATCAGAAGGGAACATGGTGGCTGACCGACTTGTCGTCCGCGGTGCGCGGGAGCACAACCTGCGCAGCGTCGACCTCGACCTGCCTCGCGACAGCCTCATCGTGTTCACCGGGCTGTCCGGATCCGGCAAGTCCAGCCTCGCCTTCGACACGATCTTCGCCGAGGGCCAGCGGCGGTACGTCGAGTCGCTGTCGGCATATGCCCGGCAGTTCCTCGGGCAGATGGACAAGCCCGATGTCGACTTCATCGAGGGTCTGTCGCCCGCCGTGTCGATCGACCAGAAGTCCACCAGCCGCAACCCCCGCTCGACTGTCGGCACCATCACCGAGGTGCACGACTACCTGCGGCTGCTCTACGCCCGCGCCGGGGAACCGCATTGCCCGGTGTGTGGCGAGCCGATCTCGCGGCAGACCCCGCAGCAGATCGTCGACCAGGTACTCGCCCTGGAGTCCGGCACCCGGTTCCAGGTGCTGGCGCCAGTGGTGCGGACCCGCAAGGGCGAGTTCGTCGACCTGTTCGCCGAGCTGCAGTCCCAGGGCTACTCACGGGTGCTCGTCGACGGCACCGTGTACCCGCTGACTGTGGCGCCCAAGCTCAAGCGGCAGGACAAGCACGACATCTCCGTGGTGGTCGACCGGCTGTCGGTCAAGGACAGCGCCAAGCAGCGACTCACCGACTCGGTGGAGACCGCGCTGCGGCTGGCCGACGGCCTCGTGGTGCTCGATTTCGTGGACCGTGACGAGCACGACCCGCACAGGCAGCGGAGGTTCTCCGAGCGGATGGCCTGCCCGAACGGCCACCCCATCGGCGTCGACGACCTGGAGCCGCGCTCGTTCTCGTTCAACTCGCCCTACGGCGCCTGCCCGGAGTGCACCGGCATCGGGGTGCGCAAAGAGGTCGACCCCGAGCTAGTGGTGCCCGACGAGGAACTCTCGCTGGCCGAGGGCGCGATCGCGCCGTGGTCCACCGGGCAGACCGCCGAGTACTTCCAGCGGCTGCTCGAAGCGCTAGCGGAGACCGTCGGCTTCCGGATGGACACCCCGTGGAGGCGGCTGCCGGCCGGTGCCCAGAAGGCCGTGCTGCACGGAATCGACGAGCAGGTGCACGTCCGGTACCGCAACCGCTATGGCCGCGAGCGCTCCTACTACGCGGCATTCGAGGGCGCCATCCCGTTCCTCGAGCGCCGGATGAACCAGACCGAGTCGGAGCACGCGCGCGAGAAGTACGACGGCTACATGCGGGAGGCGCCCTGCCCTGCCTGCCACGGCGCCCGGCTCAAGCCCGAAATCCTCGCCGTCACCCTGTCGCACACGACGGAGGGTCGGAAGTCCATCGCTGACGTCTCCGCGCTGTCGGTGCGCGCTGCCACGGAGTTCCTCGACGGCCTGCAGCTGGACGCTCGGCAATCGATGATCGCGGGTGCGGTGCTCAAGGAGATCCAGGCCCGGCTGCGCTTCCTGCTCGACGTGGGGCTGGACTACCTGTCCCTGGACCGCGCTTCGGCCACGCTGTCCGGCGGTGAGGCGCAGCGGATCCGGCTGGCCACCCAGATCGGCTCCGGGCTGGTCGGGGTGCTCTACGTGCTGGACGAGCCGTCGATCGGCCTGCACCAGCGGGACAACCACCGGTTGCTGGCCACCCTCACCAGGCTGCGCGACCTCGGTAACACCCTGATCGTTGTCGAACATGACGAGGAGACCATCCGTACCTCCGACTGGGTGGTGGACATCGGCCCGGGGGCGGGGGAGCACGGCGGTCAGGTGGTGCACAGCGGCCCGTTCCACGAGCTGGAGCGGCACGACACGTCGATCACCGGCGCCTACCTATCGGGCCGGCGGAACATCCCGATGCCGGCCACCCGGCGCCCGGTGGACCGCTCACGGCGGCTGACTGTGATCGGGGCGCGGGAGCACAACCTGCGCGACATCGATGTGTCCTTCCCGCTGGGCTGCCTGGTCTCGGTCACCGGGGTGTCCGGCTCGGGTAAGTCCACGCTGGTCAACGACATCCTCGCGACAGTGCTGGCGAACCGGCTGAACGGCGCCCGGCAGGTGCCCGGGCGGCACACCCGGGTCACCGGCCTGGACCAGGTCGACAAGCTGGTCAAGGTCGATCAGTCACCGATCGGGCGGACCCCGCGGTCCAACCCAGCCACCTACACGGGCGTGTTCGACCGGGTCCGCAAACTCTTCGCCGCTACCACCGAGGCGAAGGTCCGTGGTTACCAGCCCGGACGGTTCTCCTTCAACGTCAAGGGCGGCCGCTGCGAGGCCTGCGCGGGCGATGGCACGATCAAGATCGAGATGAACTTCCTGCCCGACGTGTACGTGCCGTGCGAGGTCTGCGGTGGTGCCCGGTACAACAGGGAGACCCTCGAGGTGCACTACAAGGGCAAGACCATCGCCGAAGTGCTCGATATGCCGATCGAGGAGGCCGCTCGCTTCTTCGAGCCGATCTCGGCTATCCACCGGCATCTCAAGACACTGGTGGACGTCGGGCTGGGCTACGTGCGGCTCGGGCAACCGGCGCCGACCCTGTCCGGTGGTGAGGCCCAGCGCGTCAAGCTGGCCAGCGAGCTACAGAAGCGCTCCACCGGTCGCACCGTCTACGTGCTCGACGAGCCCACCACAGGCCTGCACTTCGAGGACATCCGCAAGCTGCTCGGAGTCCTCAACGAGCTGGCCGACAAGGGCAACACCGTGATCGTCATCGAGCACAACCTCGATGTGATCAAGTCATCCGACTGGGTGATCGACA
>DATDHI010000006.1:0-2110 GCA_036521655.1 Pseudonocardiaceae bacterium
CAGGCCCGCGGCCGGGCTGCCCTCTGGTGGAAGGAAACGACCCTCCACCACCGCGCGGTCAGCGCCGCGGCGGACCCGGGAGGCGTCGGCCCGCCCGCCGGCGAGCAGGTGCAGGCCGGTGACCACCATCGTCTTGCCCGCTCCGGTCTCACCGGTCACCACCGTCAAGGCGGAGTGCAGGTCCAGGGTGGCCTCGTCAATCACACCGAGGCCCTCGATGCGCATCTCGGTGAGCACGGGCCGCACCCTAGCGCGACCCGCCGGTCCGGTCCGGCAGCCCGGCCGTCAGCAGGGTGCCGGCCCCGACCGCGGGCCCCGCCAGCCCTGCACCGGCAGCTCGAACTTGTGAACCAGCCGGTCGGTGAAGGAGCGGTCGTTCAGGCGCACCAGCCGGATGGGAGTGGCGCCCCGGATCACCTCGACCCGGGCACCGGCCGGCAGCTCGAAGGTCCGGCGCCCGTCGCAGCACAACACCGCGGTGTGCCCGTGCGGGTCGGTCTCCACGGCCACCACCGAGTCCGGCGACACCACCAGGGGGCGGGCAAACAGCGCATGGGCGTTGCTGGGAACCACCACGAGCGCGTCCACATCCGGCCACACGATTGGCCCACCCGCGGAGAAGGCATAGGCGGTGGACCCGGTGGGGGTCGCGCAGAGCACCCCGTCGCAGCCGAACCCGGACACCGGCCGGCGGTCCACCTCCAGCACCACTTCGAGGATCCGCTCCCGGCGGCTCTTCTCCACGCTGGCCTCGTTGAGCGCCCAGGTCCGGGCCACGGTGGAACCGTTGAGGCCGGCGGTGACGTCCACGGTCATCCGCTCATCGACGAAGTAGTCACCCTCGACGATGGCGCGCACGGCCTCGTCGAGCGAGTCCGGATCGGCCTCGGCGAGGAACCCCACCCGGCCGAGGTTCACCCCGAGCAGCGGGACGCCGCCCGGCCGGGCCAGTTCGGCGGCGCGCAGCAGAGTCCCGTCACCGCCGAGAACCACCACGAGATCAGCGCCCTCGGCGGCCTCCGGCCCGGTGTGCACCTCGTGATCGCACAGCGCCGAATCGAGGTGCCCGGCCTCCTCGGCAAGCACCCGAACGCCGACCCCCGCCTTGGCCAGCCGGCACGCGACCTGCTCGGCGGTCCGCAAGTTCTCGGGATGCCCGGTGTGCAGGACGAGCAGGACCTCACGTCCCGATGTCATTGCGGGCCCTCCTGCACTGCGGCGTGCACCAGTTCCTCGGCGGGCCGCTGCACATCGGCCGGACTGCGGCGTAACCACACGAAGTACTCGACGTTGCCCGACGGTCCCGGCAGTGGACTCGCGGTGGCGTCGACCAGGCATAGCCCGAGGTCAGCCGCGGCCGCAACCACGCTCAGCACGGCCTGCGCGCGCAGCTGCGGGTCGCGGACCACACCACCGGCACCCAAGCGCTCGCGACCGACCTCGAACTGGGGTTTGACCATCGGCAACAGGTGGCCGTCCGGTGTGGTGCATCCGATCAGGGCGGGCAGCACCAGGCGCAGCGAGATGAACGACAGGTCGGCCACGGCCAGCTCGACGGGGCCGCCGATACCGTCGGGCCGCAGCGCCCGCACATTCGTCCGGTCATGTACCCGGACCCGCTGGTCAGTGCGCAAGGACCAGGCGAGTTGCCCGTAGCCGACGTCGACCGCCACCACCTCACGGGCTCCGCGGTCCAGCAGCACTTCGGTGAAGCCGCCAGTGGACGCGCCGGCGTCCAGGCAACGCCGGCCCGCGACGGCGGGGCCCCCCGCGGTGAGGCGGTCCAACGCGCCGAGCAGCTTCCGAGCACCCCGCGACACCCACTCGGGGGCCTTGCCGTTGGCCTCTACCAGCAGCGGGGTATCCCCGTCGACTCCTGTTGCCGGCTTCGTGGCAGCCATCCCATGGACCCGGACCCGACCCTGTGCGACGAGTTCCGCGGCGTGCTCGCGGGATCGGGCCAGACCGCGCCGTACCAGCTCCACGTCGAGCCGGGCCCTGCGGACCACCTAGACCTCATCGATGCTGGACAACGCCCCGGATAGCGAGTCGTGTACAGCGTTGAACCGCGCCACATGCTCCACGAGGGGAAGCTCGTCCAGGTCGTGCA
>DATDHI010000007.1:0-4456 GCA_036521655.1 Pseudonocardiaceae bacterium
CATTTGCTGGGTGACCTCGCTGGGGTAGGCGGACACCCCCCGCGCGGCGATGCCGTGGTCCCCGGCGAACACCACCACCTGGGGCCGGGCGAAGGGGCGCGGCGGGCAGACCCCCTGGCAGGCGGCTACCCACACGCCCAGCTGCTCCAGCCGGCCCAGGGAGCCCGGCGGTTTGGTCAGCTGCTCGTGTCGGGCCACTGCCTCCCGGTGGGCCTGCTGGTCAGGGGGCATGATCGTGGGGAACTCCACGTGGCGCTCCTGGGGCTCGGCATCCTCGGCTGCGCCCCATCCTGCCCCGCTCGCGTCCAGCCGAACCAACCCAGGCGAAACCATCCTCAGCGCAACCGAACCGGCAGCCCTGCCACCAACAGCAGCACCTGGTCACACACCGCGGCAAGGTCGGCATTCAGCCCGCCCAGCTCATCGCGGAACAGCCGCCCCGCGTGGGTCAGGGGCACAACGCCCAGCCCCACCTCCGCACTGACCAGCACCAACCGGGCCGGGCAAGCCACCACTGCCGACACCAGCTCGGAACACCGTGCGCGGCACGCTTGCAGGGCGGCCAGGCCGCCCTCCCAGGCGCCAGCGTCGTCCAACTCTCCGGTGAGCCAGGTGGCCAGGTCGTCCACCAGCACCGGAACTCCTCCGGCAGCACGCAGCGCGGCGGCCAGGTCTGGCGATTCAACGGTGCGCCATCCCGCCGGCCTGCGGGCTGCATGCGCGGTGATCCGCGCCTCCCATTCCGGGTCGTCGAGCCGCCGCCGGGCGGTGGCCAGGTAGTCCACCTGCACATTGCCCAGCAATCCCTCGGCATGCGCGGACTTGCCCGAGCGCGCGCCACCGAGCACCAGCGTCCGCACCTGAACCTCCTGGTAGCCGCCAGCGAGGCTACCGTCATGTCGTGGCCCTACGGTGGCGTTACGAAGACTCCGACGGCGAACCGGTGCCAGGCCCGGACATCACGTTCGACGACCAGGCCGACGCTGAGGAGTGGCTCGCGCACGAGTGGTCGGGCCTGCACGAGGGTGGTGCGGCGGCTGTCAGCCTGCTGGACGGCGAGGATCGGGTATTCGGCCCGATGAGCCTGCGACCGTAAGCGACCCCGTCAGCAGGCCGCCTAGGGGATCGGGTTGTTGGGACCGACCCGGGGTTTGGGCACCCGCAGCTTGCGCAGCTGGGTCGCCCTGGTCATGGCGTAGAAACCCAAGCTCGTTCCGGCTTCTGCGGTGCCGGGGAACCGTTCGCGGACACGGCGGTTGACGATCCGGCCCAGCAGGACCCCCTCGACGATCATCGTGACGAGCATCGCCATCGACAACAGCGACACATACTGCTGCACTACCGGCGACGGCAGCAGGATCACCACGATCACTAGCAGTGCAAGCGGCATGAACAGCCCGGTGATATGGCGCCGCGAGTCCACCAAGTCCCGCACGTATGCCTTCACGGGGCCGCGATCGCGGGGCTGCAGATACTTCTCGTCCCCGGCCATCATCCGCTCACGTCGCGCCGCCGAGGCGGTGCGGCGCTCCTCCTTGGACCCGCGCATCCGGCGTAACGCTTCCCGCTGGGTCCGAGGTGGGGGCGGAGCCGGCCCGCGCTTGCGGCCCTCGGCCTCTCGGCGGCTTGGCGTGGGTCTGCCCTTGCCCGGGCTACGGGTATGGCGCGCGTCGTCAGTGCCGGCCGTCACCTCGCCCGCCGGATCCTGCTCGGGCTCGGCGGCTCCGGGGCCATTCTTGCCGCGCAGGAACCTCACGGTGACCAGCCTAGGACAAGCCGCCGGGGGCGTAGCGTCGCCCGAGGCGCAAGGCGCTGCGCGGCTGGGGAATCACCCGGCGGCCTCGGGCGTTATCGTGGTGCAGACAGTTGTGCGTGCCGAGCGCTGATCCAGGGAGAGCCATGACCGTCGAGAACATCGCCGACACCGAGGTGCCCACCCACGGGGTGGAGCTCACCACCGCCGCCGCTGCTAAAGCGAAGGCGCTGCTCGACCAGGAGGGTCGGGACGACATGCACCTACGCATCGCCGTGCAGCCCGGTGGCTGCGCCGGGTTGCGTTACCAGCTGTTCTTCGATGAGCGCACGCTCGACGGTGACGCCAAGCGGGACTTCAACGGCCTCGCCGTCGTTGTCGACCGGATGAGCACCCCCTACTTGCAGGGCGCCGTCATCGATTTCGTGGACACCATCGAGAAGCAGGGCTTCACCATCGACAACCCCAATGCGGGCGGCTCGTGCGCCTGCGGGGACTCCTTCAACTGAGGCGGTAACACCCGTGCGCGGCGTGTCGTGCATCAGTGCACGGCACGCAGCGCTCGGATGCTCGGTGTGCCCGTCGCTGGTGTACAGCGGGCTACACCTGGACTGGATAGTGCGGTTCGGGGATTTTCGGGACAATCCGCTGCTCGATGAAGATGCCGTGCCAGAGCATGAAGAGCAGCACTGCCCAGAGCCGCCGGCTGTGGTCGCGCGGACCTGCGCGGTGCTCGTCGAGCATCCGGTGCACCGCCTCGACATCGAGAAACTCGGCGGTGCCGGACTCCTCAACGATGCCACGGGCCCAGTCGTGCAGGTCCTCCACCAGCCAGTGCCGAATCGGCACCGGGAAACCCAACTTGGCCCGGTTCAGCACATGCGCAGGCACAATGTCGCGCAATGCTCGGCGCAGCGCATGCTTGGTCGTGTGTCGGGTGATCTTCTCCTCGAGCGGGATGGTGGAGGCCACCCGGAACACCTCCGGGTCCAGGAAGGGCACCCGCAGTTCCAACGAGTTGGCCATGGTCATCTTGTCCGCCTTGACCAGGATGTCCCCGCGCAGCCAGGTGAACAGGTCCACATGCTGCATGCGGGTCACCGGATCCCAGCGCCTCGATGCGGCGTAGGGCTCCGCGGTGACGTCGGTGTGCGAGATGGTCGGGTCGTATCCGCGCAGCACGGCGCGTAACTGATCATCCCGGAAGATGCGCGCGTTGCCGTAGTAGCGCTGCTCCAGCGTCAGCGAACCGCGGCGCAGCAGGTCCTTTCCTCGCACCCCGTCGGGGATACGCGTGGAGACCCGGCCCAGCGCCCGGCGCAGCCCGCCGGGGACCTTCTCGAATGGGGCCAGCGACAGCGGTTCCCGGTAGATCGTGTAACCGCCGAAGAGCTCATCGGCACCCTCGCCGGATAGCACCACCTTGACGTGTTCCCTGGCTTCCCGGGCGATGAACCACAGCGGCACCAGCGCGGGGTCGGCCACCGGGTCATCGAGATACCAGACGATCAGTGGCAGGGCCTCGGCGAGCTCAGTCGCCGAGACGGTGCGAACCACATGCCGGACGCCGATCGCAGCCGCTGATTCGGCGGCCACGTCCACCTCGGAGTAGCCCGCCCTCTCGAAGCCGGTGGTAAAGGTGATCAGATCCGGGTTGTGTCCCCGGGCCAGCGCGGCGATGGCCGTGGAATCGATCCCGCCGGAGAGAAAGGCGCCGACGGTGACGTCGGCCCTCATGTGCTTGGCCACCGAGTCCCGCAACGCTGCGGTGATCTCGTCGTACAGAGCCTGTCCCTCGGTGTCGGAACGAACCGGACGGGACCGGAAATCGGGACGAAAATGGCGCTCGGTGGCGAGCTCGCCGCCGGGGGAGAGGGTGAACGAGGTGCCGGACTCGATCCGGGTGATCGCGGTGTGCAGAGACGCCGGCTCCGGGACATATTGCAGTGTCAGATAATGCTGCAGAGCCCGGCGGTCCACCTCCACCGACACGCCCAGGGACGGTGCGAGTTCGAGCAGGCTCTTCTTCTCGCTGGCGAAGGCGACTCCGCCCGGCCCAGCGCAGATGAACAGTGGCTTGATGCCGAACGGATCCCGGGCGCCGAAGGCCACCCGCAGCTGGGAGTCCCAGATGACGAACGCGAACATCCCCCGGAGTCGCTGCACGGCGGCGGGCCCGAAGTGGTGGTAGGCCGCGACGACGACTTCGGTGTCGCCCTCAGTGAGAAAGCTCACGCGGTAGGGCTCGGCAAGCAGTTCCTCGCGCAGCTCGACGTAGTTGTAGATCTCCCCGTTGAATAGGATCGTGTAGCGCTCGGGGGCCTCCGGCGGGCCCCACCGCAGGGGCTGGTGGGAGTGCTCGAGGTCGATGATGGAGAGCCGGTTGAAGCCGAGCACCACGTCGGCGTCATGCCAGGTCCCGGACTCGTCAGGTCCGCGATGTCGCTGGCAGCGCAATGCCGCGGTCACGTCCGCCACCCGCCCGGCCGCGTCCTGTTGCGACGTGAGCAATCCCAGCAAACCGCACACGCGCTCGACCTCTCATCGTCGGCTGTCCCTGACCAGGCATGTCCACGGCGCCCAGTATGCCGACCGTCACTGGGGGCTGCGCGCGCCCCGGGGGAGCTCCGGTTTTCGCGCTGGTTTACGCTCCGAAACAGTCGTGTCTGGTGAACAGCTGTGACATGGGGTGCTGGCGAGCGC
>DATDHI010000008.1:0-8023 GCA_036521655.1 Pseudonocardiaceae bacterium
ATGAGGACGCGACACGCCGGGTAAGGGACACGCGAACCAGAACGTGTGATCTGGCGCGCGGGGGGCGGGGGTTCCGGGCAGAATGGACAGTGTCTGGGGCCCGACGGGGAGGGATCTGCAGCTGTGAGTGGTCGGATTGCCATCGACGATGTGACGCCGGTGGTCTCGTGCGGAAAGTACGCCAGCAAGGCCGTAGTCGGGGAGCACATTCCGATCCGCGCCACGGTGTGGCGGGAGGGGCACGACGCGGTGGCAGCCACTGTGGTCTGGCGAGGTCCCGGCGACGGGGTGGGCTGTCAGGTTCGGATGCAACCGGGGGAGCCGGGTACCGACCGGTTCATCGCGACCGTGGTGCCGGACCGGATGGGCAGCTGGACGTTCCGGGTAGACGCCTGGGCCGATCCGTGGTCGACCTGGCGGCGCGCGATCGAGGTGAAGATCGGCGCCGGCCAGGGCGCGCCCGAGCTCGACAACGACCTGGAGGTGGGCGCCCGGCTGCTGGACCGAGCGGCTCGCAGTCCCGCACACCGGCGCAACGAAGGGGTTTTGGTTGCCGCGGCGGCGGGGTTGCGGGACTCCGGGCGTCCGGCCAGCGAGCGGGTCGGGCTTGCGCTCGGGGTGACGGTGACCCGGATTCTGCACGCCGACCCGATCCGCGACCTGGTCACCCGGGGGAGATCGCACCATGTGTGGGTGGACCGCCCCAAGGCTCTGTTCAGCTCGTGGTACGAGATGTTCCCCCGCTCAACCGGCGGCTGGGACGCCCACGAGGACCCCAGGCACGGCACCTTCGCCACCGCCACCCACGAGCTCGATCGGATCGCCGGGATGGGCTTCGACGTGGTCTACCTGCCGCCGATCCACCCGATCGGGGAGATAAACCGCAAGGGCCGCAACAACAACCCTGATACTGGACCCGACGACGTCGGCACGCCGTGGGCGATCGGTTCAATCGATGGCGGGCACGACGCGGTGCATCCCCGGCTGGGCACCCTCGAGGATTTCGACGCCCTCGTCGCCAGGGCAGGTGAGCTCGGCATGGAGGTCGCGCTGGATTTCGCGTTGCAGTGCGCACCGGACCACCCGTGGGTCAAGGAGCACCCGGAATGGTTCACGATCCGTCCAGACGGGTCGATCGCCTACGCGGAGAATCCGCCCAAGCGCTACGAGGACATCTACCCGCTCAACTTCGACGTCGACCCCCGCGGCAGCTACGCCGAGATGCTGCGGGTGATGCTGTTCTGGGTGAAGCGCGGGGTCCGGATCCTCCGGGTGGACAATCCGCACACCAAGCCGGCGGACTTCTGGCACTGGCTGATCTGGCAGGTCAAGGACCGCCACCCGGACGTACTGTTCCTCGCCGAGGCATTCACCCGCCCGGCCCGGCTCTATGGGCTGGCCCGGTTGGGATTCACCCAGTCCTACACCTACTTCACCTGGCGCACCGGAAAACAGGAGATCACCGATTACGCGACCGAGCTGGCGTCCAAAGTAGACGAAGTGCGGCCGAACTTCTTCGTCAATACTCCCGACATCCTGCACGAGTCCCTGCAGCACAGCGGGCCGGCCATGTTCGCCATTCGCGCCGCGCTGGCAGCCACGCTGTCCCCTTCATGGGGGGTCTACTCCGGCTTCGAACTCTTCGAGAACACCCCTGTGCGGCCGGGCAGCGAGGAGTACCTGGACAGCGAGAAGTACCAGCTGCGCCCCCGGGACTTCGCTGCCGCGCGGGCCCAGGGCCGATCTCTGGAACCGTGGATCACCCGGCTCAACGCGATCCGCCGAGTGCATCCGGCGCTACAGCAGCTGCGCACATTGCATTTCCATTTCACCGACCACGAGTCGTTGCTGGCGTACTCCAAGACCGACCCCGCCACCGGCGACATGGTGATCTGCGTCGTGTCGCTGGACCCTGTCAACACCGTGAGCGGGATGGTCTGGCTGGATCTGTCAGCGCTGGGCTTGGGCCGGCAGGACCACATCGACGTGCGCGACGAAGTCAGCGGAGACACCTATCACTGGGGGCGCGTCAACTACGTGCAGCTCGACGCCACACGAGCCGCGTGCCACATCCTGGTGGGTGCGTAACTCGAGTCAGTACAGCGCCCGGGCTAGGGCTCGGCGTGCCGAGATGACCCGGGGGTCGTCCGGTGGGAAGAGCTCGAACAGCTCGACCAGGTGCGCCCTGGCCCTGTCGCGGTCCTCCCCACTCAGCCGCAGCACCGCGCCGACCAGCCGCTCGAAAGCCCGCTCCGGCTGCTGGCCGGCCAGTTCGGCATCGGCCGCGGCGATCTGCGCATCGACATCGTCGGGTGCGGCGTCAGCTCTGGTCACGGCCGACGGGTCGGCTGATTCAGCCCGGGCCAGGAAGCGAACCTGGGTCAGCGCGGCCCGGGCCTCCTCATTGGCCGGCTCGATGTCCAGAATCTGCTGGTAGGCCGCCTCGGCAGCGGCGTAGTCGCCAGACTCCAGAGCCGCTTCGGCGGCGGTGAACCTGGGGTCCTCGGACTCCTCAGCGCCCGGCTCTCCGACACCGTTGGCCGCCGCCTGCTCGGCGATCCGGATGCCGGGCAGCCGATCGCGCAGCGCATCCAGCATCGAGGTGATCCACTGCCGCACCTCTGGCTCGGGCATGTCCCCGGAGAAGGCGTCGACCGGCTGGCCGCCCGCGATGGCGACCACGGTGGGGATGGACTGGACGCCGAAGAGCTGGGCGATCCGGGGGTTGGCGTCGACGTCGACCTTGGCCAGTACCCACGCACCGCCGGCTGCCCTGGCGAGCCGCTCGAGCAACGGGGACAGCTGCTTGCACGGTCCGCACCAGGTCGCCCACAGGTCCACGACGACCGGTACCTGCATGGACCGCTCGACCACATCGGTCTGGAAGCCCTGCTCGGTGACGTCAAGGACGAACGCAGGACCACCCGGAGCCGATTCGGCGGCAGGGCTACCCGCCGAATCGGCGCGCGCCTTGAACGCGGACAGGTCGACGGCGCGGGACATGGCTGCGGACATGGCTGCGGTCTGCTGCGGGTTAGGCCTGCTCACACCGTCTATCCTGGCACGGATCCCGCGCAGGCCCGGCGCCGGTCGCTCGAGCGGCTGGGGCTGGGGTCAGAATCGGGCCGGCTCGCGGTATTCCCCCCACTCAGCCTTGAGCGCCCCGCAGATCTCGCCGAGGGTGGCCTCGGCGCGCACCGCGTCCAGCATCGGCTCGATGAGGTTGCCCTGACCCTTGGCGACCTCCACCATCGCCGCGAGCGCACGGTCGACAACGGCCCCGTCGCGAGCGTCCCGGCGCTGGCCCAGAACCCGGTTCTGCTCGATTTCCACCTCGTGGCTGACCCGGAGGATCTCCAGTTCGTCGGTGACCGACTCGGTGAGCGTATTCACTCCGACGATCTTCTTGTCGTCCTTCTCCACGGCGCGCTGGTAGGTGAACGCGGCGTCGGCGATCTCCCCGGTGAACCAGCCGTCCTCGATACCGCGCAGGATGCCCGAGGTCATCTCACCGATCGGGTGCCGGCCCGAGGGTGCTGCGGCCGCGGCCATGTCCTTGATCCGGTCGAAGATCCGCTCAGCCTCGGCCTCGATCCGGTCGGTCAGCGCCTCGACGTACCAGGAGCCGCCCAGCGGATCGGCCACGTTGGCCACCCCGGACTCCTCCATGATCACCTGCTGGGTGCGCAGGGCGATCTCCGCGGCGCGCTCGCTGGGCAGCGCCAGGGTCTCGTCCAAGGCGTTCGTATGCATCGAGTTGGTACCGCCTAGCACCCCGGCGAGCGCCTCGATCGCAGTACGCACGACGTTGTTGTAGGGCTGCTGCGCGGTCAGCGAGACACCCGCGGTTTGGGTGTGAAAGCGCATCCACAGCGCCTTGTCGCTGGTCGCGCCGTAGACGTCGCGCATCCAGCGAGCCCAGATGCGCCGCGCGGCGCGGAACTTCGCGATCTCCTCGAAGAAGTCCACGTGCGCGTCGAAGAAGAAAGTCAGGCCGCTGACGAACCGGTTGACCTCAAGCCCGCGGGAACGGCCCAGCTCCACATACGCGAAACCGTCGGCCAAGGTGAACGCCAGCTCCTGCGCGGCCGTCGCGCCCGCCTCGCGGATGTGATAGCCGGAGATCGACAGCGGCTTGTACGCCGGGATCTTCTCGGTGCAGTACTCCATCAGATCCCCGATCAGCCGCAAGTGCGGTTCCGGGGTGAACAGCCACTCCTTCTGGGCGATGTACTCCTTGAAGATGTCGGTCTGCAGGGTGCCATTGAGCTTGCTGACGTCCGCGCCCTGCCTTTCGGCGGCGACCAGGTACATGCAGAACGCCGGGACCGCGGGTCCGGAGATCGTCATCGACGCTGTGACCTGCTCCAGCGGGATACCTCCGAACAGGATGTCCATGTCGGCGGCGCTGTCGATCGCCACCCCGCAGTGGCCGACCTCGCCCAGGCCGAGCGGATCATCGGAGTCGCGGCCCATCAGGGTGGGCATGTCGAAGGCCACCGACAGCCCGCCCCCGCCGTTGCGCAGGATCTGCTGGTAGCGCTCGTTGGTCTGCGCTGCGTTGCCGAACCCGGCGAACTGGCGGATTGTCCAGGTCCGCCCGCGATAGCCGGTACTGTGGATGCCGCGAGTGAAGGGGTACTCCCCCGGCCAGCCGATCCGTTCGAAGCCCTCGACGATGTCGCCCTGGCCCGGCCCGTACACCGGGTCGACCTCGGCCCCGGACAGCGTGGTGAAGTCCGCGTCCCGGACCCGTCCGGCGGCTTCGGCCTCCGCGTAACGGTGCCGCCAGCGTTCCCGGCCGGCCTGCGGATCTGCCTGCTGCTGGTCGTACGCGCTCATCTGGGGCCTCCGGGACGTCGATGTCTCTACGCCCGATAGTAGGACGTCCAACTAACGCCCACCAGGTGCCCGGTATCACACCCGGGTCGCGCGCAGCGACAAGCATCCATGTCGCTGCTCAAGGGCCCCGAATACAGCGACAAGCATCCATGTGGCGGCTCTGGCTAGGTGAGGTGGTTGAGGACGCGGGTCACTTTGGTTTGGAGCTGGTTGGTGCGGCCGGGTCTTATGTCGGCTTTGAGGACCAGGCTGGTGCGGGGAGCGCCGGCGCTGGCGGCCTCGACGGCGCGGCGCACCACGTCCATCACCTCGTCCCACTCACCCTCCACGAGGGTGAACATGGCGTTGAGCTCGTAGGGTAAGCCCGAGTCCCGGACCACCCGCACCGCCTCGGCCACTGCGGCGCTGACACTGTCCGATTCGCCCCCCGAAGGGGCGACGCTGAAGGCCACGATCATCGTCCTAGCCTGCCCGATCAGGGCTGCCCGCAGGTCAATCCCCCGATCAGCGGTTAACGTTACGTCATGGCGTCGCATCACACGTTGCCGTTCGATCCGATCGATCGAGCCGCGCAGCTCTGGCAGGACCGCATTGGGCCGTCCGAAACGATGGCCGCGGTCACCAACATCATGCGCGTGCAGCAGATCCTGCAATCCGCAGTGGATGCCGCATTGCGCCCGCACGGCCTGACCTTCGCCCGCTATGAGGCGCTGGTGCTGCTGCTGTTCTCCCGTCAGGGCTGCCTGCCGATGAAGGTGATGGGCCAGCGGCTGCAACTGCATCCGACCAGCGTGACCAATATCGTGGACCGGTTGCAGGCCGATCAGCTGGTGGAACGCAGTTGCCACCCGACCGATCGGCGCACCACCCTGGTGACGATCACCGAGGCGGGCCAGCAGCGCCAGAAGGAGGCCACAGTGGCGCTCACGGACATCGACTTCGGCCTCGTCGGGCTGGACACCTCACACATCCGAGAACTCACTGCGCTACTCACGCGGGTACGCCACGCCGCCGGCGACTTCACCTGACCCCCTCCCGGCGTGTCGTCCTCCCATGCCCGGTGTGTCGTCCTGCCGTGCACGCTGTGTCGTCCTACTGTGTCCGGCTAGCCTTGGCCACGGCGAGGGAGGTTGCGCACCGTGGATATCGAGGCAGCGACCGGGGATCTGATCCAGGCCGGCCGTGCTGCTCTAGCCTGCGGCGCGTGGGAGCAGGCCCGAGCCTGCTTCGAAGCGGCGGCCTCGCAAGCCCAGGACCCCGAGGCGCTTGAAGGTCTGAGCTGGTCCGCCTAGTGGTGCAACGAGGCCGACCTGGTGTTCGACGCCCGCGAACGCGCGTACCGCCTGTATCGGGCGCAAGGCGATCAACGGGGTGCCGCCCGGATGGCCGTGCGCCTGGGCGAGCTGCGACGCAGGCAGGGACGCCTGGCGGAGGCAGTCGAGATCTTCGAGCAGGTCGCCGAGCATCCGCTGGCCCTGCTCGGCCTAGGTAAGGTCTGCCTCGACCAGGGCGATCCCGTCGGCGCTCGCGACCGCGCCGACCAGTACCTTCGCGAAGCGCCGCCGCAGACCGGCGTGTCGTCCTCCCCTGCCCGGTGTGTCGTCCTCCCGTGCACGGTTTCGTCTTCCTGCCTCCGGCGGCTCGTGAGTGGCATTGGGTGCAATAACACTGTTACGCACTCACGAGCCGCCGAAGGCGGCCAACAGGTCGTCGGCTGCCTGGTAGGGGTCCAGCTCACCGGCGACGACCCGCTTAGCCAACCCAGGCAGCAGCGGGCTGCCTTGGCGGACGTCGCCGAGCTTCGCACGCAGCTGGGCCAGCGCGATGGCCTCGATCTCGGCCTCCGCGCGGCGCTGCCGGCGGGCGTCCAGCTCACCGTGCCCGATCATCCAGGCCCGATGCTCCTCGATCGCCCCGACGAGCTCGTCGATGCCCTCAGACCTGGTAGCCACGGTGCGGACGATCGGCGGCCGCCAGCTCGCGCCCTCCTTCTCGCGGTGGCCCAGCGAGATCATGTATCTGAGATCCCGGACGGTCTGGTCGGCGCCGTCGCGGTCCGCCTTGTTCACCACGAAGACGTCGGCGACCTCGAGGATTCCGGCCTTGGCCGCCTGGATCCCGTCGCCCATCCCCGGAGCCAGCAGTACCAGTGTGGTGTCGGCCAGCGAGACGACCTCCACCTCGGACTGGCCCACGCCGACGGTCTCCACCAGCACCACGTCGCAGCCCGCGGCGTCGAGCACGCGCAGCGCCTGCGGGGTGGCCCCGGCGATGCCGCCCAGGTGTCCGCGGGTAGCCATCGAGCGGATGAAAACACCGTCGTCCAGGGCGTGGTCCTGCATGCGCACCCGGTCGCCCAGCAGGGCGCCCCCGGAGAACGGCGAGGACGGGTCGACGGCCAGCACGCCGACCTTCTTGCCGGCTACCCGCAGCGCGGTGACCAGGACGCTGACGGAGGTCGATTTGCCTACCCCGGGCGGGCCGGTGATCCCGACGACCTGGGCCCGCCCGGTGTAGGGGGCCAATGCAGCGGCGACGTCGCGCAGTTGCGGGGCGCCGTCCTCGACCAGCGAGATCAGCCGGGCGACCGCCCGGGGGTGACCTTGCCGGGCACCGGCGACCAGGTCGCCGACAGCGAGGCCGTGACGGCTCACGCTGCGTTGTTGCCCGGCACTCGCAGGATCAGCGCGTCGCCCTGGCCACCGCCACCGCACAGCGAGGCCACGCCCACCCCGCCGCCCCTCCGGCGAAGCTCCAGTGCCAGGTGCAGCGCCAGCCGGGCGCCGGACGCGCCGATCGGGTGCCCCAGCGCGATCGACCCGCCATTGGGGTTGACCCGCGCCGGATCGATGCCCAACTTGCGGGTGGACACCACGCCCACCGCGGCGAACGCCTCATTGATCTCGACGATGTCGAGATCCCGCACGTCGATGCCCTCCTTGCGGCAGGCCGCCAGCACCGCGTTGGCGGGCTGCTCGTGCAGGCTGGAGTCGTCCGGCCCGGCCACCATGCCGTGCGCCCCGATCTCGGCCAGCCAGCTCAGGCCCAGCTCGGCCGCCTTGGCCTTGCTCATCACTACGACCGCGGCAGCCCCGTCGCTGATCGGCGACGACGATCCGGCGGTGATGGTGCCGTCGACGGAGAACGCCGGGCGAAGCTTGCTCAGCGCCTCAGCGGTGGT
>DATDHI010000009.1:0-2248 GCA_036521655.1 Pseudonocardiaceae bacterium
AGCGCGACGGGGAACAGGGTGGTGAACCAGCCCACGGTGCGGGACAGGTCCACCCCGTCGAACAGGTCTTCCCGGCCGTGGCCCTCCAGATCAACCAGCACCCGGTCCCGGCCGGTCCACCGCGACAGCACCCGCCCCAACCCCGCCAACAGCACGGCGTTGATCTGGGTGCGGTACACCCCGGACACATCCACCAGCAACGCCCTGGTCTGTTCCGGGTCCAACCGCACCGTCACAGACGCGGTCGAGGCGGCCGTGTTGACCCCCGCCGCATCGACGGGCAACACCGGGTCACAGTCCTCGCTCGCCCCGGTCCAATACTCCAGCTCCCCGTCGAATCCACCGGCCGCGGCATGCTCGGTCAATTGCCGGGCCCACTGCTGGAATGAGGTGGTCTTGGCCCCCAGGTGGACGATTTGGCCATTCGCGGCCTGCTGGTAGGCGGTATCCAGGTCCTCCAGCAGGATCCGCCAGGACACCCCATCCACCACCAGGTGGTGCACCACCACGAACAACATGGGTCGTCGCCGGCCACCCAGCTCGAACAACACCGCCTTCACCAGCGGGCCACTACTCAAATCAAAACTGGAACGGACCTCACCGGTGACCCGCTCTATCACGGAGTCCCGCTCGTCGCTGTCCACACCGGACAGGTCACGGCGCTGCAGCACCTCCACCGGGCCAAACGGCAGGTTCTCCTGCCGCCACTGTCCCTCGCTATGCTCATACCGCATCCGCAACGCATCATGATGCTCAACCACGGCATCCAACGCGCGCCGCAGCGCCGGCTCATCCAATCCCTCGGCCAACTCCATCAACACGGACTGGTCGAAACGCTCCGGGCACACCGGATTCGTCTCAAACAACCACCGCTGGATCGGCGTCAACGCCACCACACCACTGACCGGGCCCTGCTCCACCACCACCGGCTGCGCCGCCCCAGCCACGCTCATCACCAGCGCGCCCACCGTCGGATGCGTGAACACATCCCGCGGCAACAGACCCAACCCAGCCTGCCGAGCCCGCGACACCACCTGAAGACTCAGGATCGAGTCCCCACCCAGCTCGAAGAAGTTGTCCTCGACCCCAACTCGGGCCACCCCCAGCACCTCAGACCAGATCCCCGCCAGAACACGCTCCACCTCAGAACGCGGCGCCACATAACTGGCACCCGCCACAAAATCAGGAGCAGGTAACGCCCGCCGATCCAACTTCCCATTCGCGTTCAACGGCAAGGTGTCCAACACCACAAACGCCGCCGGCACCATGTACTCCGGCAACACGGTCGCCACATGCGCCCGCAACCAGCCCGAGTCCACCGCCTCATCAGCCGCCGGCACCACATACGCCACCAACCGCTTATGATCGGAATCATCCTGCCGGGCAACCGCCACCGCTTCGACGACCTCAGGCCGCCGCAAAAGCGCAGCCTCAACCTCGCCCAGCTCGATGCGGAACCCTCGGATCTTGACCTGATCATCCGCCCGGCCCAGATACTCCACCTCACCCGCAGAGTTCCACCGGACCACGTCACCGGTGCGATACATCCGCTCACCGGGCGCCCCGAACGGGCACGCCACAAACCGCTCCGCCGTCAACCCCGGCCGATCCAAATACCCCCGAGCCAAACCCGCACCAGCAATGAACAACTCACCCGCGACACCCACCGGCACCGGGCGCAGACCAGCATCCAGCACATACACGCTGGTATTCCAGATAGGCCGACCAATCGGCGGCGCCTGATCGCGGTCCGCCCCGTTGGAATACCACGCGGTCGCATATACCGTGGCCTCGGTTGGGCCATAGATATTTGCGATCCGACTCCCGGGCAACATCGCCCGGATATCACCCACTGCTCGCGCGGAAAGCGCCTCGCCGGCCAGTACCACGTTGTCTGCAGTCACCGCCATGTGGCCCTGAGCAAGCACCTGTGAGAACGCCGACGGCACTGCACTGACCAGACTGGCAGTCCACTGTCCTTCGCGAGGCTCGGCCAGCGTGAGCACATCGCGCACCACTTCAATACTTCCGCCGACCAGCAACGGGCAGAACATCTCAAAGACCGATACATCGAAGTTCAGCGACGTTGACGCCACCACCCGCGACAATCCCGAAGCACCAAAGTCCGCGGCCGCCCAGGCCGCGAGATTAGCGACGCCCTCATGAGCGATGACCACGCCTTTCGGCTGGCCGGTGGAACCCGAGGTATAGATCACATACGCGGGGTGAGCCGACGATAGTGGCTGTA
>DATDHI010000010.1:0-3851 GCA_036521655.1 Pseudonocardiaceae bacterium
CGAGCTGCTCGCCGCCGGTCGGCCGTTGCGGTTTGTTCATCCCCTGGTGCGCTCGGCGATCTATGAGCAGCTCCCCTCCGGAGTGCGCGCCCAGGCACACTCGCGCGCGGCCCAGCTGTTAACGAGTGAGGGGGCAGAGCCTGAACAGGTCGCTGTGCAGCTCCTGGCCGGTGAGCCAACGGACAATGCCGATGCCGTCCGAGCGTTGCGCGTAGCTGCGGCGGCGGCGCTGGCACGGGGCGCCCCCGAGACCGCGGTGACCTATCTGCGCCGGGCGCTGGCCGAACCGCCCACAGAATCTGTCCGAGCTGCGGTGTTGGGCGAGCTAGGCGGCGCGGAACGAATCGCCCGTGACCCGGCCGCCGTGGTGCATCTTGAGCAGGCCTGGCAGGCCACCCCAGACCCGATAGCCCGCGCACGGCTGGCCAGCCAGCGGGCTAATGTGCTGTTCTTCGCTGCTGATTTTGCGCGCGCTTTCGCTGTGCTGCAGACCGGACTGGACGACCTCGGCGACCGTGACCCGGACCTATCGGCGCTGCTGCACGCCCACAAGGCCCTGGAGCTGGGGTTCGGCGTCCGCCCGACCGAAGCGCCTGAGCTCACGCTGGCGCGGTTGCGTGAGCTGGCCGCACGGGACACTCCGGCCAGCCGCTCAGCGCAGCTAGCCCTGGCGTGTCTGCTTGCTTTCCGCGGCGAGAGTCGTCATGAGGTGACCCGGCTGGTCGAGCGCGGGTGGGACAACCGGCGGTTTCTTGCCGAGGAGACCTCCGAGGCGGTACCTGCGCTCATGGCCGTCCTGGCCCTCGTCCAAATCGACGATCTGAACCGCGCCCAGGCGCTGAACCAGGCGATGCTGGCCGATGCCCAGGGGCGCGGGTCGGTGGCCGGCTTGCTGGCCGCCACCGGCCTCCGGGGAATGGTTGCGTTGCGACGCGGTGAGCTTGCCGAGGCCGAGGCTGATACCCGCGCCGCGTTCGAGCTGGCCACCGAACACAAGCTGCCCTTCAGCGTTGCCGTGAACGCTGCCTACTTGGGCCTGACGCTGCTCGAACGCGGGGGCCTCGACCAGGCAACTGCTGTCGTCGAAAGCGTGGCCCTCATCCCGGCCCTCCTGGAGACGCCGTTCGGGCATGCCCTTTTGGAGGCGCGTGGTCGGGTACGCCTAGCCCGCGGGCAGCGCACGCAGGCCATCGCTGACCTGCGCCACTGCGGCCACTACGCCGATAGCGTTCAGGCAACCCCCAATTTCTACGCGTGGCGCTCAGCGCTGGCGCTGGCGCTGGCACCCGAACAGCCGCGCGAAGCATGGGAGCTGGCGCAGGCGGAGCTGGAGCGAGCCCGCCGCGCCGGTGCGCCACGGGCGATCGGTATCGCGCTGCGGGTTTGCGGGCTACTCACCGACGGCAACAACGGGATCGAATTGCTGGAGCAGTCCGTCGCTGTGCTCGAACTCACCCCGATGCGACTGGAACTGGCCCACTCGCTGACCGAGCTCGGTGCTGCATTGCGCCGTGCTGGGGCACGCACCGCCGCCCGCCAACCCCTGCGCCGCGGCCTGGACTTAGCTTCCCGCTGTGGCGCCACCCCCCTCGCTGCGCGCGCCCGCGAGGAGGCGCTGGCCGCGGGCGCCCGCCCCCGCCGACCCTGGACCACCGGCGTACACGCCCTGACCCCTAGCGAACTGCGAGTCGCCCGCTTAGCCGCCCAGCCCTTGAGTAACCGTGACATCGCCCAAGCGCTGTTCATCACCACCAAAACCGTCAGCGACCACCTCTCCAGCACCTACCGCAAACTCAACATCCACACCCGCGACCAACTCACCACCGCCATGACCGCCCACACCTCCCCACGCCCGCCTTAACAGGCCCGCACCTCAAGACGACCCAGGCCGGCGACCACGCCGTCGAGTCCGTCCAGCTGCTGGTTCCTCCGGGTGAATTCGCGAGACGAGCACACCACCGTCGCGCTCGAAAGTGCTGCTGCCCTCGGGCACTTGGACAGTGGTGCTCGCTTGCTGGTAAACGCCGGCGGGTCCCGAACGCAGGAGGCGCTACCCGGCCTCGCCCAGTAGTGGGCCCTCTACTCCGGTAGACCCTCGGGTAATGGGCTTCTCCGACAGCCCTCTTGCCGCCGGCCGCGCGCCCCAGCCATGCCAAAGTTGTAGGCCCCCAAACATCCGACACCCGACCCCGAAACCTCCGTACCCCATCCGATGACCCCCAGCCCCTACCAACGCAACACTTCAACGGTCAGACCACGGTGATGGAGCCAGAATGCGCTCCGGGCGACGGTCGTCGAGAGGTGGAGCCATGACATCGACGGTGATACACAAGCAGGCAGGTGATCACGCGGTGGTCCTGGGTGCGAGCATGGCCGGGTTACTGGCGGCCCGGGTCCTCACCGAAACCTACCGCGAGGTCACGGTGATCGACCGAGACGTCCTGCCCGAGGGCGGAGTACACCGGCGTGGTGTGCCGCAAGGCCGGCACCTGCATGCCCTGCAACCGCGCGGGCGTGAGGTGCTTGAGCAGCTGTTCCCAGGCTTCACCGCCAGCGCCGTGCAGGCCGGAGCGCAGACTGGAGATGTGGGCTCCTTGCGTTTCGTGCTGTCCGGGTATCGACTGCGCCAAGTTGATGTTGGCCGGTTAGGGCTGTTTGCCAGCCGACCATTCCTCGAGGGCCAGGTCCGCGCCCGAGTACGAGCACTCCCCGAAATCACCTTTATGGAAGCCACCAACATCGTCGGCCTGACGACCACACCCGACCGGCGCCGGGTCACCGGCGCGAGGGTGCAGGGGGCTGACGGGCAGCTGCAGCCGATCACGGCTGATCTGGTCGTGGACGCGACCGGTCGTGGCTCGCGCACACTGGTCTGGCTGCAGGAGTGGGGATACCAGCGCCCGGCCGAGGATCGGGTCGACATCGGGTTGGGGTACGCCACCAGGACCTTGCGGCTGCGTCCCGGGGCCACCGGGCAAGACAAGCTCATCGGTATCGGCGCCACGCTGGACAAGCCACGGATAGGCGCGCTGGGTGCGATGGAGGACGGCCGGCACATCCTGACCCTGGGCGGCATCCTCGGTGACTACCCGCCGACCGATCCGGCCGGCTTCGACGCCTCCGCCGCCAGCCTGCCCTTCCCCGACATCGCCAACGCCATCGAGGGGGCCGAGCCGCTGGACGACCCGGTCGGGTTCCGCTTCCCGGCCAGCGTGCGGCATCGCTACGAGCGGCTGCGCGAGTTCCCCGACGGCCTGCTGGTCATCGGTGACGCGGTCAGCTCGTTTAACCCCATCTATGGCCAAGGCATGACGGTGGCCGCCACTCAGGCCATGGCGCTGCGCCGGCTACTGGCCCGCGATACCGAACCCTCGCCGCGCGAGTATTTCCGGCTGATCGCCAAGACGGTCGACCCGCCATGGGACATCGCGGTGGGCGCCGACCTCGCCTTTCCCGCGGTGCCGGGCGTTCGTACTGTGAAGATCCGGCTGGTCAACGCCTACCTACCCCGGTTGCAGGCGGCGGCCGTGCACGACGCGGCGCTCAGCGCGGCGTTCGCCCGGGTCCTCGGGCTGATCGACCGGCCCGCGGGTCTACTGCGCCCGGACCGCGTGCTACGGGTGTGGCAGACCAACCGGCGCCACCCCGCCCCACCCGCGGTCTCCACTGCACCCAACCCGCGCGTGAGGTCACAATGAACACCAGAAAGACCAACAAGACGCCTGACGCTTGACGCGCGCTAGGCATGGAATGTCTTAAGGCGGAATCTGAAGCGCGGATCGAGCCGGTGCAAATGCCAACGCAGCCCGCCCTGCCGGTACGCCTGGTAACCAGCGCCCACCGGGGGATCA
>DATDHI010000011.1:0-2246 GCA_036521655.1 Pseudonocardiaceae bacterium
GCGGTGGGTGAGCAGGCCGCGACCGACGTGCAACAGGCCCGCGCTCACGACGGCTTCCAGGCCAATGTCCCGTACACCTTCGGCAGCGGACCGGGTGTGTGGATCCTGCCCACCGACAACCCCGCGACCACGCCGGCCACCCCGTGGGTGGCCAAGATGACTCCCTTCATCATGAACACGGCGAACCAGTACCGCCCCGGACCACCGCCGGCCCTGACCAGCCCCGCCTACACCACCTCCTACAACGAGACCAAGGACTACGGGTCGGCCACCAGCGCCGTGCGAACCGCCGACCAGACCGACATCGCCCTGTTCTGGGGCCTCGGCCGGCCCGACGCCCAGTACAACAGCGGCATCCGCGACCTGGTCACCACCCACGACTACAACCGCGTCCGGGCCGCCCGAGCACTCGCCCTGACGAACCTGGTGGCCGCCGACGCCTTCATCGCCTGCTTCGACGGCAAGTACACCTACTCGGCCCGGCGGCCCTACACCGCCATCCGCGCCGGCGACACCGACGGCAACCCTGACACCACCGCCGACCCCACCTGGACCCCGCTGGTGCGCACCCCCAACCCGCTGCTGGCGAGTGCCGGAGACCCCTACGCCACATCAACGCAACCATGAACCGTCCTGAGTCTTTCGGAGGGTGCTGATCTAGCAAGGGAGACTTGGGATCATGCCCGCACCGAGGAAGTTCGATGGGGAGACGCGTGCTCGAGCGGTCCGGTTGTACCGGGATCGGGTCGAGGAGCAGGGGGACTCCAAGGTTGAGGCGCGCCGGCAGGTGGGTGCGCTGTTGGACATCAATCCGGCCACGATCCGTAACTGGGTCGAGGCTGAGGAACGTGCCGCCGGGTCCCGCCCGCCGGCCTCGCGCCTGGCGGAGTCTGAGGAGGTGCGTGTGCTGAAGCGGCGGGTCGCCGAGCTGGAGCGCGCGAACGAGATCCTCAAGACCGCGTCAGCGTTTTTCGCGTCGGCGGAGCTCGACCGCCGACTGCGGTGATTGTCATGTACATCAACGGGTTCCGTGACCGCTTCGGTGTCGAGCCGATCTGTGCCGTGCTCACCGAGCACGGGCTGAAGATCGCGCCATCCACGTACTACGCCCACTTGGCCTGCCCGGTCTCGCCTGCGGTCCTCGACGAGGCGTACCTGGTCAACGCCCTGGTAACCCTGCATCGGGCCAACTTCGGGGTCTACGGGGTCCGCAAGATGTGGCACCTGATGGCCCGGGAGGGCTTCGAGGTCGGCCGAGACCAGGTGGCCAGGCTGATGCGCATCGGCAGGGTCACCGGTGCGGCACGCGGTAGGCACCGGACGAGGACCACGTTCCGTGACCCGTCGGCGCCACGTCACCCCGACCTGGTCAACCGCAACTGGGCCGGGCCGAGCCGCCCGGACCAGCTGTGGGTCGCCGACTTCTCCTATGTCTGGACGGTGACGGGGTTCGTGTACGTCTCGTTCGTCACCGACGTCTACTCCCGGCGGATCCTGGGCTGGCGGGTGTCGGCGAGCAAGGAGACATCGCTGGTGTCAGCGGCGCTGCAGCAGGCGCTGTTCACCCGACGTCGGACTGAATCGCGTTTCACGGCAACCGGATTGATCCACCATTCGGACGCGGGCAGTCAATACACGTCGCTGGCTTTCAGTCAAGAGCTCGCCGACGCCGCGATCGCCGGCTCGATCGGCACCGTAGGCGACGCACTGGACAACGCGCTCATGGAGTCGACGATCGGGCTGTACAAGACCGAGCTGATCTATCCCAAGCCCGGCACGTGGACCTCCCGGGCCGAGGTCGAGCGTCAGACCGCCCGATGGGTCGCCTGGTACAACGTCAGCCGGCTGCACTCCTCAATCGCCTACCGAACGCCCCTCGAGGCCGAGAACGACTACCGTCAAACCACCACCGCGGCCTCCACCCCGGACGTCGCGTAACCAACCAGCCCTCCTGGAGATCCAGGACGGTTCATAGCCCATCAATGCCGCGTCGGACACGACGTTCAGCAGCAGGTCGGCGGGCAGCGCGTCGGTCGCCTCGGGGCCGCTATCGGAGTAGCAATGAAGGCAGCGCAGATTGCACCGGCGGGTGGGATGAAGCTGCAGGATCGAGTGCGCGCCCGTGGGCAGCACCGGTCACCCCTTGGCAGACCCAGCGAGGAAGACAACCTCGAAACCATCGACGGCGGGAATGCCCTTGGGGAAAACCCTCAGGTGCGGGATCTGGGCCTGTTTCAGTATCGACT
>DATDHI010000012.1:0-2248 GCA_036521655.1 Pseudonocardiaceae bacterium
GGCCATGAACGCTACCGGCCGCTACAGCAGACTGGCGGCATGAGCGCAGACCGGATGCGGCCGCCGGGACCACGGGGTGCAGCACCTGCCGAGGATCGCAACGTCGCGTCGGACCCGAGAGCGGACGACCTGTACCGGACCACCCTTGCCGAGTACCGCAAGGAGCGAGTAGTGGAGGGCTGTCCCATAGTCGAGCCTGTGCGGCAGGACGTCCGCTTCTGCCGATGAGTGGACGTTTGACGCTGGGGTTAGTTGGGGCAGTGTGTTCCGTTGGTGGGGGTGAGTGTGGTGGGTTTGAGGTCGTGGGTGGTGGGTTGGAAGCTGACTTGGATGCAGGTGTGATCGTCTCGTGCTTGTCGGAATAGTGTGATGACGGTGGTGGCGGTCAGGTCGATGGTTTTCTCGCATATCACCCGGAGACCTGTTGCTTTCAACCGGGCGCAGGCGAGCTGGGAGACGATGGTGTGGTTGTCGAAGGCGTTGGCGAGGTTGGCTGTGGTGGTGCGGCCCAGGTAGACGCTGCACCCTGAGCCGGGGCAGGAGTCCACCGTGTTCTGTGTGGGCGGTGTCAGACATCCCATGCGTTGAGTTGTCAAGCAGCAGTTTGTTGATCTTGTTTGTCGTGGTGTCCCCAGGCGGTGTGCTCGTCGTAATTCGTGCCGGTTTTGAGGCAGCCGTGGAGAATGCCGACAAGGCGGTTGGCGAGCTGGCGCAGCGCTGCATGGTGACCGGTGCCTCGCCCGCGGAGTTCGTCGTAGTAGGCGCGGGCTCCGGGTGAGGCGGTCAACGCGGCGAAGGCCTGGCGTCCGAGTGCGTCGACGAGCCGGTCATTGTGCACATAGCGGGCCAGCACGACTTTCTTTTTGCCGGACTGGCGGGTGATCGGGCTGGTGCCGGCGTAGTTCTTGCGTGACTTGGCGTCGACGTAGCGATCAGCGTCGTCACCGAACTCTGCGAGCACCCGGGCGCCGAGGATGGTGCCCAGGCCGGGCTGGGACAGGTAGATCTCAGCGTCCGGGTGCTGGCCAAAATGCGCATCGACCTGCTCAGCCATGGCGGTGATCTGGGCCTGCAGGGTGGTTAGGATCGCCACCTGGGCCCGCACGGTCGCAGCGTAGGCAGCGGTGACGACCACCGGCTGACCAAGGTGCTCGGTGCGCAGCGCAGCCTGAATCGCCGTTGCCTTCTCGGCGACGTGACGGCGGCGGGCACGGGTGAGTGCGGCGCTGATCTGGGTGATCGTCAGCCGGGCCGCGGACGTCGGATCCGCGGCCTTGGCCAGCAGCTCCAACGCATCAGCGCCGGTCAGGTCGGTGAACGCGACCAGAGCAGCGGGGAAGAACTCCCGCAGCGCGTGCCGCAACCGCAGGGTGTGCCGGGTCCGCTCCCAGATCAGCGTCTTGTGGGCGCGGGCCACCACCTTGATCGCCTCAGCCCCCTCGCTGTCCCCGGCGACCGTGCGCAGCTGATGGGAATCAGTGCGCACCATATCCGCCAGGGTGTGCGCATCAGCAGCATCACTTTTAGCACCCGAGACGCTGCGCCGCTCCCGGTAACGGGCCACCTGCAGCGGATTGATCGCACACACCCGATACCCCGCAGCGACCAGCGCACCCACCCACGGGCCACGATCGGTCTCGATCCCAATCGTCACCTGTGCTGTGTCACTGTCCTCCTCAAGATGCTCGGCGATCAGCGCATGCAGCCGGGCGATCCCGGCAATCCCCTCCTCCAACCTGGCCTTAGCCAGCACTCGACCCACCTGGTCCTGGAGCTCAACATCATGATGCTCCTCAGCCCAGTCGTCCCCCACGAACAACAAACCCGTCCCCTTTCTCGACAGCGATCCTGCGTAGCCCGAGAGAACCACCAGCGACCTAATGAACAAGTGCTCCACCACAACGCGGCGGGCACGACATCCCATCAGCGGTCAACTCTCCCGACCACCAGCAAGGGCACGATCTGACAATAGGACTCCATCAAGGCATCCTGGTTGCAAGAGTGCTCACCCACCGGCGGCTACCGGGACGGAGTCTGCACCTGGCCGACCCGGTAACCCTCATTAGGTTGACGGGCTGGGGTGCTCGATCGCTGCGAGACGGTGTGAACCAGCATGGGTTCGTGGATGCCACACCGTCGTCGTACAGGGGTCACCGGTTCCCGGTGGAGATCATCAGCCACTGCGTGTGGCTGTACCACCGGTTCCCGCTGAGCCTGCGCGACGTGCAGGAGATGATGGCCCAACGCG
>DATDHI010000013.1:0-8243 GCA_036521655.1 Pseudonocardiaceae bacterium
GGTCAGCGCCACCCGGGTGGGCGGGTCGAACGCTGGGTGGCAGCACATGAAGATCAGACCGAGCTGCTCGTCGGGCACCGCCCCGGCGGATTCTGGTGGACCGGGCATGCCGATGTCGCGCACCGCCGCCGCCTCCTTAAGCCCTCGGCGTGCCTCGCGCCGCACCTGGTCCAGGGCCTTGTGCCGGGCCGTGCCGATCAACCACGCCCGGGGATTGTCGGGTTGGCCCTCGACCGGCCAGCGGGTCAGAGCGACGAGGCAGGCGTCCTGCACGGCGTCCTCGGCGGTGGCGAGGTCGCCGACCAGGCGCGCGACGCTCGCCACCGCCGCCCACCAATGCTCCTGTTCGATCAGACCGGGGCCTGTGTTGTGATCACCGCACGGATCTCGACCGAGCCGGTCTGGGCCACCGGGATGATCGCCGCCCACTTCAGCGCCTCGTCGAGATCTGGGCATTCGACCATGGTGTATCCACCGACCTGCTCCTTGATCTCGGCGGCAGGTCCGTCGGTCAGCAACGTCTGCCCGCCGCGGACTCGGACAGTCGTGGCGCCGGAGGCGGCCTGCAGCGGCGCGCACTCCACCAACACGCCGGCCTGTTGCATGGCGCCGATCGCTGCGGCGTACTCGTTGTACAGCGCAGCCGCTTCGGCCGTCCCCGGCTCCGGAGGCCCGTCATCGGGCGAGTTCAGCAAGAACAGGTACTTCACCATCCACCTCCGAATCGACCGGCAGCACCATGCTGCCTCCCTCTAGTCGAACGGGCAGCGGCGGGAAGGACACTGCTGGCGCTCTGCGAAACTTAACGCCTCGAGAGGAGTTGATCGTGCGGGTCTGGCTGATCACCGGCGCCAGCAGCGGATTCGGGCGCGCCATCGCCACCGCTGCGGTTGCCGACGGCGACACCGTGGTCGCCACTGCCCGGCGTCCGGGGGCCCTGGACGAGCTGGTTGCCGCGTATCCCGGCCAGGTCGAGGCCCTGGCCCTCGACGTCACGGACATGGACGCCGCTCGCGTAGTCGACGACGTCATCGCCCGGCACGGCCGCATCGACGTGCTCGTCAACAACGCCGGCCGCACCCAGGTCGGTGCCTTGGAGGAGACGACCGAACAGGAGCTGCGCTACCTGTTCGAGCTGCACTTCTTCGGTCCGGCGGCGCTGACCAAGGCTGTGCTGCCGCACATGCGCCGTCAGTCTGGCGGTGCCGTGGTGCAGCTGTCCAGCGTCGGTGGTCAGATCACCGCACCCGGCTTCGGCGCCTACTGCGCGACCAAGTTCGCGCTCGAGGGCCTCACCGAGACGCTGAGTCAGGAGGTCGACTTCGGCGTCCGCTTCCTGATCGTGGAGCCAGGTGCGTTCCGCACCGGACTGTTCGCCGCCGGCTCCGCCCACCAGTCCGCCGCAATGCCGGAGTACGCCGCGACGGTCGGCCCGACGCGCCAGTACGTGAGCCGCGGGGACGGCACGCAGCCCGGGGACCCGACCAAGGCCGCCGCGGCCATCCTCACCGCCCTGGCGGCCGAGCACACCCCGTTGCGCCTGCCGCTGGGCGCTGACGCCGTAGACGGGATCCGGGCTCACCTCACCGCAGTAGCCGACGAGCTGGCTGGCTGGGAGCCGCTGTCCCGCGCCACCAGCTTCGATCCCGTCTGATTTCGGTGTCCGATGCGTGCCTTGTCTGTTGCTGGTCGTCACGGTTCATCACCAAGTCCAGAAACCACGGGAGATGTGGTCAGCGCCAGCCGGATCATTCAGCGGCTGGCTTCAACCGCGGTGCGGGCGGTGCAGCGCAAGGGTGACCAGCAAGGTCGCCTTCCTCCCTGAGCCGGGACGGTAGGCGGCGCATCCCCAAGGGTTAGTGCCAGACTTGCCACATGCCGGTGTCTGGCTCGTGTCGGTTCGCCGTCGGCGTAGGGAGCTTGCGGTGCCCACCGCTCCTAAATTCATGGGTGATCGGGGCCTAGGAGAAACTCACACGCGCACCACTGTCGCGGCAATGGCGCGATTCGCTATGAGCACCCGGAGATCGCCGGGGTCGCTGGTAAGCAACTGATCACCCGGCAGCGCCACCATTGCGATCAGCGCATCGACGGCATCGGCCGTGCCACTAGCGGCGAGCAGCTCACCGGCGGCCCGCGCCTCGCGCAAGCCTGTGCCGCGGACCTCGACCATGGACAGCAATCGGGCGAGGCGAGCCTGCCGGGCACCTCCCCGCCACGCCTGTGCCACCACCGGAGCCGCCGTGACGAGCGAAGCGCCCGCTCGGCGACCGAGTTCGATCAGCCCAGCCACCCGCCGATCATCCCGGTCGATGGCGACAAGGGCGCCTGCGTCGAGGATGAGGTTCAGGCCGCCGACTCCTCGCCCCGCCCGGGCGCCAGGTAGGGCACGCCGGCCTCCGCCGCGAGCGCTCGCAGTTCATCCTCGTCGAAGGCACCGTGCTCCGCCTGATGCTCAGCGAGCCAGGCGTCGACCAGACGGGCGCGAAGCCACCCCGTGAGCGCCTGGACGACAACCGCTGAGAACGACAGGCCAAGCTCGTCGGCCATCTGCTGGCTAACCCGTCGGACATCCTCGGGCAGCGACACCGTGACCCGCTCAGCCCTCATACCGAAGAGCGTAACACGGTATGAGCAGCTAATTTTGGCCACCCACGGCTCGCCGTCACACCCTGCACGCCGCCCAGCGAGCAACCACACTGTCGCCGAGTTCGACCGGAGACGCTGATGGCCCCTGTGGGGCCGTCCGTGGCGGTCGGAAACCGCCAGGGCAACTCTGGTGCCGAATTCGGCGGACGCAAGGCAGTCTGCGACACGCTGGCGGAGCACGCAGTGCACGTGCGGCATAGGTGGTGCTGGTGGCGTAGCTCAGATGTCGACGATCCGCTCTTGGAGATCAGGAGCGACCAGAAGGATATCCGCGCGGTCGGAAGTAATCACCGCTGCGCGATGGTCACGGGCAGCCAGGGCGACGTGCACGTCCACCACGTCGCAGTGTCCACACTCCCCGATCACGAGCCCGATCCGCTTAGCGATCGATGTCTCCAGAGAGACCGTGGCGCATTGCTCGGGCTTGAGACCGAGCAATGCCGAAATGCGCGCCTGCCGGCCCGTCCCACCGCGCCAGACCTGCGCGACCACGCCATCGGGCACCACGAGGCGGGCCTGCCCGGCCCGGACCCGCATGAGGAGACCGGTCATCGCCGGCGCGCCCCGCTCAAGCGCGATGAGCGCCCCAGTATCCAAGGTGAACGTCTCCACCGGAGCCGCCGAGCTACTCACGCCACTTCCCTGGCATTCCTGCCACCGTCGGCGAGCCGCACTCTCCGGGCCGCCGCCATCGCCTGCTCCACCCATGCCTCAGCCACCTCATCGGGCTCCCCCGTCTCAGCGATCATGCTGGCAATGAGCAAATCCAGGGGCTCGAAATCACGCATGCTTTCGATAGCCCGAGTGACGAACGCGGACACCGAGGCGTACTGGCCCCGCTCGACCTCTCGGCGAATGTGGACCGCGAGTTCCTCAGGGACGGTCACGGTGATCTTCGTTGTCGCCATACCGTCCATCTTACTCCACGTCATACCGCTGTCGTCACGGCGACGGATCGGACGTAGCAGCCGCTGAAGAGCAGGACCTCGGGCCCCTCGAATGCACGTCGACCCCGGGGACACGTGCTCTGTGGACGCTCACAGCAGGTTGCTGTCCTGCGCCACCGGCATCGGCTGATCTCGGTGTGCGTCGGGTCAGCTCTGGCAGCAGCTGCACTCGCACGGTGAGCAGGTCGGTGCCGAGTACTCGGACATTCATCGCGTTGAAGGCCCGCAGCGGGTGCCAGCGGATGATGCGACGTTGCCGTGCGAGTGCGTCGTCGTCGGGCAGGATTTCGGCAATGCCCGGCACCCACCGCAACCGCCAACCGATGCGCAACCGCACGCGCACCCGCGGATCTCGCTGGATGTTACGGACATATCCCGCGCGAGTACCGTGCTCGGCGATGATCCAGAATGTGTTGCCTTCTCGGCCGTTGCCAACCGGCGTGCGACGGGGCTGGCCGGACACCCGGCCGCGGGTCTCCAGGATCGCCAACCCCAGCGGGTTGATGCCGATACCCAGCAGTAGCCGCATCAGCGGATTGATCGTCCACTGCTGGAGTGTGCGCACGATCAAGACCTTGGTTCGGGGGCTTCGTGCGGTGAGCACGAGATTGGCCAGCAACAGGGCGGTCTGCGCAATCGACCCGACGATTCCCGGCCAGGCGGCGGTATCGAGGGCGAACACTCCCCAGACCAGGGCGATGGCCACGATGGTGCCGATGAGCAAGCCACGCGGTACCGTCATACGAGTGTATGTGTTCATACTACTGTATGGTCCCCGTCGTGGAGCAGTTGTCAAGTCGCAGGCCGCGTGAAGTCGCCCTCACCGATGCGTTGCTGCGCATCGTGGGCGAGCAGGGACTCGATCAAGTGAGCGTTCGGGAGGTCGCCTCAGCTGCCGGCGTGTCGATCGGGACCGTGCAGCACTACTTCCACACCAAGGACGCCATGCTGGCCGCGGCGTTCAGCGAGGTCGTGCGGCGAGTCCGCACGCGGATCACCTCGGTCGAGCTCGGCACCGATGTGCGCCGCAACTTGTCGGCTGTGCTGCGCGAGCTGCTGCCGCTGGACGGCAAGCGTGCTGAGGAGGCACGCATCATGGTGGCGTTTGCAGCTCGGGCCGCGACATCACCAACCCTTGCCGACATTCAGCGGGCAGTGCTCACCAAGATCAATGAGGAACTCACCAACGCCTTCATGCTTGCCGCGACAGGGCGCGCGACAACCGAGCAATGCGCACTGGCAGCGCATGTCGCCATGGCCGCCGCCGACGGTCTTGCGTTGCACGCTGTGAGTTCAAGTGGTGGCATGTCGGCGCGCCAACTGATCGCGGCACTCGAGCTCCTCCTGGACGCGCTCGTGCCATACAGGACCGGCACTGACTGACCTCGCGGCGCAGCCTCAACCAACCTTGACAGTCGTCGACGCTGGACCGTCACCGTCCGTGCAGATGTAACGACTCAACGGCTGGCGTCGAAAGCTCAGCAGACGATGACCACTCCACCAAGATAGGTACGCCATGTCTTCATTCGCCCTCAACCCTGTCGCTAGCTCGAGTATGACGCCCGGCGACATTTTTGGCGCCATCATCCTCCTCGCCGTGTTGGGCACGTTGTCGTGGGCGTACATCAGATTCAAGGAACGCGGCTTCCGACCTCGCGCCGTCAGCACATCGCTGAACCACGACCAACTCGCCGACGCTTTCGAACGGACCGTCGCGGGCGCGGGTTGGACGATCATCGATCGCGGGCTCCCCATCATTGCCCAATCGAGCTTCATCAGCGGGATTCGCCAGCAGATCGGCCTCAGTGTCACCGTCGATGAGGATGGCTGCACTGCCCGCATAGCGGTGTTGCGCTACTCGAAGAAGACGCTCGGGGAACCGACGAAGGCCTACACGCTACGCTGGCGCATCTCGGCTTTCCTCCGCGAGATTCAGCGGCTCGATGCCGCAGCTGTCCTGACGGGCTGATGGCCGTGCACAGTCTGGCCTACTTACTGATAGTACTGGTGCTCTTCGCTGGCCTCTACACCTGGGCAGCGTTGCGAACCTCCAGCCTAGCCCTATTCGTCCCCGAAGTATCCGTCCGCACGCAACTCGCCGGGCCACCCACCGCGGTGCACGCGGCGGCTATCGCCGCCATGGCTGGGCTTCCCGGCGTACGGTTACTTGAGCGGCGCCACGATGATGCCCTGTTCTCAGTGTTACCCACGCCCACCTCGATGGACCGCGCCTACGGAGCCTTCGTACTGATCGCGATCCAAGAGGGCGCCGTAGTACTTCTCGGCCGCCGGAGGCTGCCACTACCAGCACCCAAGCTCGCCGCGACGTTGCACCAGCTCGAGCGAGACATCCGGAATCGACTCGACCCCTGGAAAGGTGATCAAAATGCCCCCCGTGTATTTGGTCACGCTCTGCTGGTCGGCTTGGCCGCCAGCGTCATCGGAACCACAGCGTGCAGCAGCGAACCACTCGCGATCAGCTGCAAGGAATACCTCCAGAAGAGCCAGCAAGAACAACTGGACCTAGCCGCACTCTGGGGTAGCCCGAACCAGAAGACCACCGGCCCAGAAGGAAGGATCGTCGCACCGAGCTACCGCGAGAACTTCCTGACGTACTGCCCCAAGCACCCGGATGATCAGTTGAAGGACCTTTATCCACGATTCGGCATTGGCGGCTGACGCGACCGCAGCCCAGCCGTCTGCGTCGACCTGTTAACCGTCGTCGGGCACCCCCGTCCAGGAAAGCGGATGCGGTTCGCCGCGCCAACTGGCGGATAGCCGCTGCGGGCGCGACCGAACCCCGCCGGCGCGCTCAGCCAGCCCCCATCGGGGGTTGGCTGTCGTTATGAGCAGTGATGCGGGGGGTTGGTAGCTCTTGAAGAGCCACCAACAGGGCGGGCTACTCGTAGATTCCCTCGACCTGCCAGGAGCCTGCCTCGCAGGCCAGGAGCACCGCGAGTGGCTCTTCGGCGTCGAGCACCGCCTGCAGCCGCGCGCAGCGCAGTCCCCCGCTGGGCTGCCACCAGCGCTCTTCGACGAGCCACGGCCCAGCCCAGGTCAGCACCCGGCGCGGCGGGTGCCCGTCCACCGCGATGCGGTACGGGACACCGGTGAGCATCCCGCGCCCGCTTACCCCGACGACGCCTCCGGCATCGTCGAGTACCTCGGCGGGCAGCGGGTGGGCCGGAACCCGGGACGGGGACGGTGCAGGCAGCCGGCCCGGCCAGGGCGGCTGGTCGAGGTGCGCCGGAGTGAGGTCATCCCCCCAGGGCACCAGGCGTACCCGCTCGGTGGGGTCCCGGCCGCCGCCAAGCACTCCGGTGAGTACCGCCTCAGGCCCGAGCATCCCCTGTACCCGGACCAGTGCCCGGCCGGCCCGTTCATCGTCCTCCCCCGCCTCCCCCCACAGCCCGCGCTGCAAGGCCTGCCCGCTGACCACTTCCTCGGGGATCAGCTGCAACAGCGTGATGCCACCGAGACCTGCTTGCAGGGTCGAGTCATCAGTGCTGCTGGGCCGTGACTCGCGGGAGGTCAACCAGCCGTCGAGTTGCCAGCGCACTCGATCGGCGATGCCGGATGCGGTCAGTGGCTCAGCACAGCGCCACACCCGGTGCAGCTCCTCCCCCGCTTCGGTGCGGGCGCTAACCCCGAGCCGGATACAGGCCAGGCCCCGGGAGGCCAACGCGGCGTGCAGTTGCTCCGCGGGTTCCCGGGAGGCGAACGCCGCCGCATCGACCCGGTCCACTGGCGGGTCGAGCCGGCGGGTGACGGCGAGGTCGACCGGCGGGTCGCGGCGGGCCAGCGGACGCTCGTCGAGCCCCTGAGCGAGCCGGTGCGCCCGCACCCCGTCAGGGCCGAACCGGGAGGCGACGTCATCGACGTCCAGCGCGGCGAATGCGCCGAGGGTGCGCAGCCCCAGCCGGTGCAGTAGGTCCACCAGCGCGGCCCGATCAGCTGCAGTCCGATCGAACCTGGCGGCAGCAGGCTGGCGCAGCTCGGCGATGCCCAGCGGGGCGAGAAAGCCAGCCGACTCGCCCGGCGGTACCAGCAGACCCCGGTGTGCGGCCAGGGCTGCGGCGAACAGGCCGTCGGCGATACCGATCTGGCACTGGACCCCGGTCTGCGCGGCGACCACGTCGACGATCCGTTCGGCCACCGCGGGTTCGCTGCCGAAGTACCGGGTCGGCCCGCGGGCCGGTACCGCGACCAGTCCGGGACGCACCACTTCCACTCCGGGTGCCAGGGCCTCGACCGCGGCGACCACCGGCTCGAATGCCCGGGCGTCGCGGTCGGGGTCGTCGACGAGCACGGCCAGTTCCGGGCAGCGACCCTGCGCCTCTCGGCGACGTTGCCCGCGGCGCACCCCCTGCGCTCGGGCCGTCACCGAGCAGGCCACCACCCGGTTGGCGGCCACCACCGCCGCCGGTGTCTGCCCAGCCAAGCCCTCAGCAGCCGCCCCGGCCACCACCGGCCAGTCCGGGCACCAGACCACCACCACACGGGGGGACTCCATCGATCAGCCCACCGCCCTGATTCCCGCCACCGGCCTGATCGACGGGGTCAGGTCCCCGGGCTCCTCCGCCATCTGGCCGCCCGGACCGGGCAGCAGTAAGCGGACGGTGCGAGGCCGAGCCGCCGCACCGCGGC
>DATDHI010000014.1:0-20854 GCA_036521655.1 Pseudonocardiaceae bacterium
GAACGACGTGCTGTTGTCGGTGGTGACCGGGGCCTTGCGGGAATGGCTCATCGCCCGGGGCGATCCAGTGGAGGGGATGATCCTGCGGGCATTCATCCCGGTCAGCCAGCGGGCCAGGTCACACAAGCGGATGGGCGGCAACCGGCTGTCGGGTTACCTCTGCGAACTTCCGGTCGGCGAGGCCGATCCGGGCAAGCGGCTGAAGGCGATCCGGGAGGCGATGGAGAGGTGCAAGGCGGCCGGAACCAGCCGCGGTCCTGGGGCGGTACCGCTGCTCGCCGACCGGTTGCCACCCTTGCTGCACCGGATGGTGGCTCCAGTGGCCGGTCAGGGCGCCCCTCTGCTGTTCGACCTGATGGTGACCAGCGTCCCGCTGCCGAGGATCCCGTTCATGTTGGACGGCGCGGAACTGGAGGAGATCTTTCCGCTGGCGCCGCTCGCGGCCGGTCAGGCCCTTGTCATTGGGCTGTCCTGTTACCGGGACAGCGCATACGTCGGCCTGCTCGCCGACCGGGAAGGCCTGCCGGATGTGCAGCGGCTCGCCGAGGCGATGCAGACGGCGGCGGTCACCCTGGACCGTCAGACTGCATGACCGCGTCGCGTCGTAAGCGGACTACCGCCAGTGATCGCGCCAGGCTAGGCTTGCTCCGTGGCTACATTTGATGCTGCGGCGGTGGACTGCCGGGTCTCGGTCTTTCGTGGGGGTTTGATGTCCTCGATGGGCCACGACGTCACCCTCCAGGTGACGAGCTTGTCCCTGGAGGTGGGGGACGGCGACTCGATCACAGCCGAGTTCGATGCGGGCTCGCTGCGCTTGGTAACCGAAGCGGTCTCGGCGTCCGATCGTAAGGAAATCGAGCGCAATGCCGAGAAGACACTCGAAGTGAAGAAGCACCCGAAGATCGGGTTTAGCTCGGTGTCCGTAGTGCGCCAGGGTGACCGTGCGCGTATCGAGGGGGATCTGACGTTGCACGGCGTGACGAGCCCGATCTCGGTCGAAGCCCGCGACGATGGCAAGCACTGGAACGCCGAGATCGTCCTCGACCAGCGCAAGTTCGGCATCAAGCCGTATTCCATGCTCGGCGCGCTCAAGGTCAAGCCCGACGTCACGGTGCACATCAGCGTCCCCCATCCCTGACAGACCCGGTCGGTGTCGCTGCCCGCGTCAAGGTTGGCGATCGCAGCCAGTGGGCCCGGCGCGGCATCAACCAGTCAGCTCGCGCGGATCGAGCGCACCGAAGACCAGCCGCCGGCGAAGCCACCACGGGGAGGCGGCGAACAGTGCGCCCATCGCCGCGGCGCTGCCCTGGACGTCCTCGCGGCCGGTGAGGTAGGCCCAGCGGTGTCGCTCCGCAAGGCTGAAGAACACATCGAAGAAGTCTGGGACAAGCTCGGGTGGGAAGCGCAGCAGCGACTCGAGGCTGCGGCGCCGCAGGGTGTGCACCGCCAGCGCGGCCGGGCTCCACACCGTCCGCCACGCGGCCGCTCCGGCAGCCGCCGAACCGCCGCGCTGCAGCCCCTCTCGGACGGCGGCGGCCACCCGAGGGGCCAGGCGCAACGATGTGGCCACGCTGTAGCCGGTGGCTGGGTGCACCAGCGGGCTCGCTGCCCCGAATGGCACCACGGGCCCGCGCCAGTCCGAGACCGCAGGTAGCGGCCGGTCCACCGGGATGCGCACCCGCTCCTCGCTGCCGGTGGGCACCGCGATGCGGTGGTGGGCCAGCCGGGCGTGGAGCCGGCGACGCAGTACCGCCAGCGCGAGCCCCGGACGGCGTGCCAGCGACGTCTCCTCGAGCAGCACTCGATCCGGCGTCACCGGCACCGCGTAGAGGAATGTGGGCCAGCCCGGCTCGCCGTGGTGTGGCCGCCAGTCCATGAACAACGCTGTGCCTGGAGTCACCAGATCCCGTGCGGCGTCTGCGTCGACCAGCACGCCCACTGCGGTCTGCTCCGCCGTCGGCCGGCGACGGTTGGCGCCGAGCACCGAGCGTGCCGCGCCGGTTGCGTCGAGTAGCAAGGAGGCTCGCCGCTGGCTGCCGTCCAGATCCGCGGTAACCCCGTTCGGATCCGGGCGGGCATCCCGCACCCGGCCCTTGACCACCCTGACCGGCGCGGCGCCGAGCCGGTCCCGTAGCGCACCGTTGTCCAGCACCACATACTCCCAGCCCAGCCGGTGACCAGTAGTGCCGATCGCCTGGCCGGAGCCGGTCGCCGCCACCGCCGCGTCAAACTGGTCGGGCAGCTCGCCTCGCCAGGAGCCGTAGGTGGCACGCCACGGCCGGTCCGGCGCAGGGTCCACGAGCTCGGTGTCCAGCCCTAGCCGCGCGCAGGCCGCCGCCACCGCCCATCCCGCCGGGCCACCTCCAGCCACCAGCACATCGATCACCAGGGCACGCTACGCGGGTCCCTGAGTAGCGTTACCGGCTACACCATGGCGGCGTGCGCGAGCGCGACGATCGGCAACCCGAGCCGCCGGCTGGGCTCATGTCACGGCGCGTAGCGTGCACTGGTGCGCCGGACCAGAGAACTTGCCGCCGGTGGCCGCGCGGTGGAGGTGGAGCCCGAGCAGCTGACGGGATTCTTGGAGCGGTTCGCCGCCGGTCACGGTGGTGCGCTGACCACCATCGTCGGGCCGCGGCGGGTAGACGTGATGGCCGCCGATGGCTGGACCGCGTCGATCCCGGTGCCATTCAGTCCACTATCGGCGCCGGTCGGGCAGCGGGCCGGCCTCCAGACGGACGACCTGCTCGACCACCTGTTGGCGCCCAGGACAATCGGGCTGCTGCTGGTGCGTCTGGGCGGGTACAGCGTCGGGATCGCCCGCGCCGGGGTGGTGCTCACCTCCAGCACCGGCAGCCGGTTGGTCCATGGTCGTTCCGCCGCGGGAGGGCAGTCCCAGCAGCGTTTCGCTCGCCGCCGGGAGGGCCAGGCCCGAGTAGCGCTGCGCGCTGCCGCGGACACTGTGGCGCGGGTACTGCTGCCGCGCGCGGAGGAGCTGGACGCCGTCGTTCTCGGCGGGGACGCGGCGGCGCTGCGCAAGGTGACCGCCGACCCGCGATTGGCCGCGTTGCTTCTGCGGGCCGAGCCCCGTGTGCTGGACATCCCCGAGCCGCGCCGCGCGGTGCTCGACGACACCGCCCGAAGGGCGCAGTGCGTCGAAGTCCAACTGCGTCAAGGGCCAGCTGAACCCGCTGGATCAGCCACTGTCACGGGCTGATCAGCTGGCGCGGCTGACGAACTCGGCCACCTGCTGCACGTAGCGGCGGTAGCAGCCGAGGGCGCCGACGACATGCTCGTTGATGGCCGTGGCGAGCTCCACGAGCTGGGTGAGGATGCGCTCGACGCCGTATCGGAGCATCCGGTTCTCGGCCAGCGGGAGCTCTCCTGCCGCATCAACGTCGGCGAGGTCGTCGAGGAGCCCTCGTAGGGCCGACAGCCTGGCCTGGACGATCGACGGGTCGAGACGCCGTGGCGTCATGGGCGATCCGCCATCAGCTCCAGGTCCAGCCGCCGCATCCACTCGGTGCCCAGCCGCTGCCCGCTGGCCCTCATCTGCTGCCGAGCGAACTCACCCGATCGGTACTCGTACAACGGGTCGCCGGGCACCAGTGCATGCTGGCGGGCCACGGCACCGGCCCGATCGACATCGAGCAGGTCGACACGGTCGCTGTCGACCAGGTCCTCAAGGCGGCCGTCGATGGCGGCGTCACGGAGCCGCCGCGCCGCACCAAGGGGACTGATCGCCACGTCGCCGAGCATAGTTCAGGCGGGGCGTCGCCCCCGGTGGAGTTACCGCAGGGGGCCGGTGGCGAGCAGGCCGCCGTCCACTCGCACCGTCTCACCGGTGATCCAGGAGGCAGCGTCGGAGACGAGGAACGCGACGAGCGCGGCGACGTCGGCGGGTGTGCCTAGCCGGCCGATCGGATAGGCCTTCGCGACCTGCTCCTCACCGCGCGCATAGAGAGCGGTGGAGAATGTCGTCTTCACCACTGCCGGGGCCACCGCGTTCACCCGGATCGACGGCCCGAGCTCCCAGGCCAGCTCCTCGGTGAGCCGGATCAGGGCCGCCTTCGACATCCCGTAGGCGGCAATCGCTCCGGTGGAGCGTAATCCCGCGACCGAGGCCATGTTGACCACCGCGCCGCCATGCTCGGCCATCCACGCCCGGTGCGCCTGCTGCACGAAACCCAATGCGGCCACCACGTTGACGTCGAGGATCTTGCGTACCGCACCGAGATCGGCCTGCATCAACGACCCGTATACCGGGTTTATCCCAGCGTTGTTGACCAGCACGTCCAGCGATCCGAAACGCTCGACGGTCCGGTCCACCGCCTCGGCCCGGGCAGCGGCGTCACCGGCGTTTCCGGGTAGTGCCAGCACCCGGTCGGCGCCGTCCTCGACGGTGCTGGCCAGTTCCTGAGCCGCGGTGCGCAGCTCCTCGGGCTTGCGGGCAGTAATCGTCACGGCGGCGCCGCGGGCGAGCAGTTCACTGGCGATCGCGTTCCCGATGCCGCGGCTGGCACCGGTCACCAGAGCGACTCGTCCGGCGAGGTCGAGAGGGGGATCGGTTGTCATGGCACCTCCGCGGGGATCCCGTCACCCTAATCCGGGTGCCATCGCCGGTAGTATGGGATTCGTGGTCGCGACAAGCTGATGTGCTGCCGGCCCCGCGCGCTACGGCACGTGGGGCGGTGACCCCATGCCCGGGGACCCCTGCCGGCGACCACCTTTGGAGTTTGCTCACCGTGATCACTGCCACCGACCTCGAGCTGCGCGCCGGGTCCCGAATCCTGCTGTCCGGCGCCACCCTGCGGGTGCAGCCCGGCGACCGGATCGGCCTGGTGGGCCGCAACGGCGCAGGCAAGACCAGCACGTTACGGGTGCTGGCTGGGGAGAGTCAGCCTTACGGGGGCCGGGTCCGCCGGGTCGGGGAGCTGGGTTACCTGCCGCAGGACCCCCGTGAGGGCGACCTGTCAGTCCCGGCGCGGGACCGGGTGCTCTCCGCCCGCGGGCTGGACCAGCTGCTGCACGAGATGGAGAAGTCGCAGTCGGAGATGGCGGAGCTGGTCAACGGTGCCGAGCAGGACCGGGCGGTGCGCCGCTACAGCCACCTCGAGGACCGGTTCTCCGCGCTGGGTGGCTACGCGGCTGAGAGCGAGGCGGCACGGAACTGCGCCAGCCTCGGATTGCCCGGCCGGGTGCTGGCCCAGGCACTGCACACCTTGTCCGGCGGGCAGCGGCGCCGGGTCGAACTGGCCCGGATCCTGTTCGGCGCCTCGGACGGCTCCGGCGGCCGCTCCAACACCACGCTGCTGCTCGACGAGCCGACCAACCACCTCGACGCCGATTCGATCACCTGGTTGCGCGACTTCCTCACGGCGCACGACGGTGGCCTCGTCGTGATCAGCCACGACGTAGACCTGCTCGCTGCCGTCGTGAACAAGGTCTGGTTCCTCGATGCGGTACGTGGCGAGGCCGATATCTACAACCTGGGCTGGCAGCGCTACCTGGACGCTCGGGCCGCCGATGAGAAGCGGCGGCGCCGGGAACGTGCCAGCGCAGAGAAGAAGGCCACCACGCTGATGGCGCAGGCCGACCGGATGCGGGCCAAGGCCACCAAGGCCGTCGCTGCGCAGAACATGGCGCGCCGGGCCGCCACGCTGCTGGCGGGCGCGGAGACCGAGCAGCGTGCCGAGCGGGTGGCCCGGATCCGCTTCCCGCAGCCTGCCGCCTGCGGGCGGACCCCGCTGACCGTCCGTGACCTGGGCAAGTCCTACGGCTCGCTGGAGATCTTCAGCGGGGTGGACTTTGCAGTCGACCGGGGCAGCCGGGTCGTGGTGCTCGGCCTCAACGGCGCCGGCAAGACCACCCTGCTGCGGCTACTCGGCGGCATAGAAACCCCCGACACCGGGCAGGTCGAGGCTGGGCACGGCCTGCGTATCGGGTACTTCGCCCAGGAGCACGACACTCTGGAGCTCGATGCCACGGTCTGGGAGAACATCCGGCACGCCGCACCAGATGCCCCTGAGCAGCAGCTGCGCACCCTGCTCGGTGCCTTCCTGTTCCGGGGCGAGCAACTGGACCAGCAGGCGGGCACCCTGTCCGGCGGGGAGAAGACCCGGCTGGCACTGGCTGCGCTGGTGTCCTCCGCGGCCAACGTGCTGCTGCTCGATGAGCCGACCAACAACCTCGACCCGGTGTCCCGAGGGCAGGTGCTCGACGCACTCCATCACTACTCCGGCGCCGTGGTGCTGGTGACCCACGACCCCGGAGCAGTGCAGGCGCTGGATCCCGAGCGGGTAATCCTGCTGCCCGACGGCACCGAAGATCACTGGAGCCCGGACTACCTCGATCTGGTACAGCTGGCCTGACCGATCACCTGCTCACGGAGCGTGCCCGGGCGGACACAGCCCGATAAGATCGTCGCGGTGGTCCATGATCGTGCGCTCGACCCCGCCGCGGTACCGCTCACCGATCCACCCGGAGATCGTCTGGCGGAGATCGCTAACGTGGTCGATCATTGCCGCAAGGGCCGTGACCGGCCTTTCCAGTGTCGGAAGGAAGGCGATTCGAGGTGGCCGACCTGAAGAAGGGCAGCAGGATCACCGGCGCCGCCCGGGACAAGCTCGCATCGGACCTGAAGAAGAAGTACGAGAAAGGCGCCAGTATCCGCGCGCTCGCGGAGTCGACGGGGCGGTCGTACGGCTTCGTGCACCGGGTGCTGTCGGAGTCCGGGGTCACGCTGCGTGGCCGCGGTGGGGCCACCCGGACGAAGAAGAAGTAGCCGCATACTCCAGGGCACACCCCATAGACTCGTCCCGGCGTGCGCCGGGACGAGTCAGGTTGGTGGACGCGGCGTGAAGGCGACCTGCTTGTCCTCGCCTGGCTGAACGACGAGCGCCGAACCGGGCGACACCTCGTGCCAGACGCCGGGGAGGTCGCCGAGGGGCTCGGAGACGATCACCCGGGTCTCGTCGGAGAACTGCTGTAGCCGCGCGTCCTCCGGGTAGAGCGCGCGAACGGCGGGGGCATCAGCGCTCACGAACAGCGAGTTCACCACGGGGCCGCTGGCGTACCGGGCGGCGTACACGCGCTCGCCGTCGCTCACCCCGACGGTCATCTGTAGTGGCTCGGAGACGCTGTGCCGGCGGCCGGTCTCCTCGACGAACCAGGCCATGCGCTCCAGCGCAGCCAGCGGCTCGTCCTTGAGCCCGAACGTGAGGGCCAGGTGGAACATCAGCTCGGAGTCCGTCGTGCCCCGGATGCCGTTGAAGATGCCCGGGTCGACCTCGAGCAGGAGGTCGCGTCGAACCCGCGCGTAGTCATCGATGAACCCGTTGTGCACGAACAGCCACCGCCCGTGCCGGAAAGGATGGCAGTTCGTCTGCTCGACCGGCGTCCCCGTCGCCGCGCGCACGTGGGCCAGGAACAGCGGTGACAAAATCTGCCCCGACAGCTCGCGCAGGTTGTCGTCGCCCCACGCTGGCGCCACGCTCCGGTACAAGCCCGGCACGTCCCGGTCGCCGTACCATCCCAGACCGAAGCCGTCGGCGTTGGGCAAGTTCCCCGTCAGCCGACCCCGGCGGCTCTGCTCGACCAGCGAGTACTTCGCTTCGTAGAGCAAGGCCTCCGGCCGGATCTCGTTGCCGAAGTAGGCCAGCCACCGGCACATGCCACTACCTTATCCGGATCGATTGAGGTGCTCACACACAGCCGCGGCGGGGAACAAACTCGGTTGCTTACAGTGTTGCACCCATAGGGGTCAACCGGGTCGCGCTACCGCGGAGGATGCTCGTATGGACAATTCGTGGACCTTGCTACACAGCACGATGCGCCGCGGCAGCACCCCGCATGCGCTCGCGCCCGGCACGCTGCGCCGGGTCGCTCGATTCGCCACGCCGCACCGGACGTCGCTGCTGGTCTTTCTCGCGCTGAGCACGGTGTCGGCAGTGCTCACCGTCGCTACCCCGGTGCTGGCCGGTCGGGTAGTCGACGCCATTGTCGGGCGTTCGGGAGTGGCGCTGGTGGTGGGGCTGGCCGTGCTCATCGGGCTGTTGGCGGTGATCGACGCCGGCGTCGGGCTGGCGGCCCGGTGGCAGTCCTCCCGGATCGGCGAAGGGCTGATACTGGACCTTCGCCGCGCGGTGTTCGAGCACGTGCAGCGGATGCCGGTGGCGTTCTTCACCCGCACCCGCACCGGGGCACTGGTCAGCAGGCTCAACAACGATGTCATCGGCGCCCAGAACGCGCTGACCTCCACGCTGTCCGGGGTGGTCACCAATGTGATCCAGCTGGTGCTCTCGCTGGTGGTGATGCTGACGCTGTCCTGGCAGGTCACCGTGCTGGCTCTGGTGCTGCTGCCGATCTTCGTGCTGCCGGCGCGCCGGATGGGTGCGCGGCTGGCTGATATGCGCCGCGAGGCGTCGACCCACAACGCGGCGATGACCACCCAGATGACCGAGCGATTCTCCGCACCGGGCGCCACGCTGGTGAAGCTCTTCGGGCGGCCCGAAGCCGAGGCGGCCGAGTTCGGTTACCGGGCTGCACAGGTTCGCGATATCGGCGTGCGCAGCGCGATGGCCACCCGGGTGTTCCTCACTGCGCTGACCCTGGTGTCCGCGCTGGCGCAGGCGCTGGTGTACGGGCTGGGCGGCTGGCTTGCGCTGCGCGGCGACCTTGCCCCGGGCACGGTGGTCAGCCTCGCGCTGCTGCTGACCCGGCTGTACTCCCCGCTGACTGCGCTGGCCAACGCCCGGGTGGACGTGATGACCGCGCTGGTGGCGTTCGAGCGGGTCTTCGAGGTGCTCGACGTCCGTCCGATGATCACCGAGCGATCCGATGCCCGGACCGTGCCGGCGGGCGAGGTGTCGGTGGAGTTCGACGATGTGCGCTTCGCCTATCCGTCGGCCGAACAGGTTTCGCTGGCCTCGCTGGAGGAGGTCGCGACGCTGGATGCGCGCGGTGGCGCCGAGGTGCTGCACGGGGTGAGTTTCCGAGCGGCACCGGGGCAGCTGGTGGCGTTGGTCGGCTCCTCGGGGGCGGGTAAGTCCACGATCGCGTCGCTGGTGCCGCGGCTTTACGACGTGGACGCCGGGGCGGTGCGGCTGAACGGGGTAGACGTCCGTGACCTGTCCTTCGCGGCGCTGCGGGACACCGTCGGCGTGGTCACCCAGGACGGGCACCTGTTCCACGACACCATCGCGGGCAACCTGCGCTTCGCGGCGCCGGATGCACCGGACGAGGAGCTGTGGGATGCATTGCGGCGGGCCCGGCTGCAGCCGCTGGTGCGGTCGCTACCAGACGGGCTGGACACTGTGGTGGGTGACCGCGGGTACCGCCTGTCCGGCGGCGAGCGGCAGCGGCTGACCATCGCCCGGCTGCTGCTGGCCCGGCCACGAGTGGTGATCCTCGACGAGGCCACCGCGCATCTGGACTCCGAGTCCGAAGCGGCAGTGCAGGCCGCGCTGGCCGAGGCATTGCACGGGCGCACTGCCCTGGTCATCGCGCACCGGCTGTCGACCATCCGTGCCGCAGACCAGATCCTGGTGATCGAGAACGGCCTGGTGGTCGAGCGCGGCACGCACAGCGAGCTGCTCGCATCCGCCGGGCGCTACGCCCAGCTGCACCACACCCAGTTCGCCGAACCCGCCGCCGCCTGACCCACCCCCAACCCCCGGCGTGTCGTGCTCTCGTGCACGGTGTGTCCGCGTCTCATGCACCTGTTCGCTCAGCGAGCGGCATCATGGCGACTATGCCGCCGCGCGCGGAGTTGATGAAAGCCGCATTCGAGAAGTTCGTAACCACGAGATTGGACGAGCTCCTCGCCCGCCCCGCGCCGGGCGGGCCGGAGCAACGGGCGCTGGACCTGTTCCGATCCGTGGTCGCGACGGTGCCGGCATACCGGGCGTTCCTCGCTGAGCACGATGTCGACCCGGCCGCGGTGCGGACCATCGAGGATTTCCGGGCGCTGCCGCTGCTGACCAAGGACAACTACCTGCGGCCGAATCCGTTGGCTCGGCTGTGCCGGGACGGCGAGCTGATGGGCTGCGACATGGTCGCGGTGTCCTCGGGCTCAACCGGTGAGCCCACCTTCTGGCCACGGTCCGTGGCCGACGAGTTCGCCGTCGCCACCCGGTTCGAGCAGGTCTTTCACGACAGCTTCGGCGCCGATCGGCGCGCGACGCTGGCCGTGGTGTGCTTCGCGCTGGGCACCTGGGTCGGCGGCATGTACACCGCGAGCTGCTGCCGGCACCTGGCGGCCAAGGGCTATCCGATCACGGTGATCACCCCGGGCAACGACGTCGAGGAGATCCTGCGGGTGGTCACCGCGCTGGGTCCGCAGTTCGAGCAGGTGGTGCTGCTCGGGTACCCGCCGTTCCTCAAGAGCGTGGTCGACGCCGGCCGGGCGCGCGGTGTGCCGTGGCCGGACTATCGCGTCAAGCTGGTGCTGGCCGGCGAGGTCTTCAGCGAGGAATGGCGCACGCTGATGGGGCAACGCCTGGGCGGTGGCGATCCGTGCTTCGGCTCGGCCTCGCTCTACGGCACCGCCGACGCGGGCGTAGTGGCTACTGAAACGCCGCTGTCGATCTGTATCCGCAGGTATCTGGCAGCGCACCCGGCCGCCGCGCGCGAGCTGTTCGGCGAGTCGCGGCTGCCGACACTTGCCCAGTACGACCCTGGCAGCCGGCTGTTCGAGGTACACGACGGCACGCTGTTGCTCACCTGCGACAACGGGATCCCGCTGATTCGTTACCACATCGCCGATACCGGTGGTCTCACCTCATTCGAAACCATGCTGGCCGTCTTGGGCGACCACGGCTTCGATCCAGCCACCGTGCTCGGTCCTGGTCAAGAGAAAGGGATCCGCGAGCTGCCGTTCGTGCACGTGTTCGGGCGCTCGCAGTTCACGGTGTCCTACTTCGGCGCGAATATCTACCCGGAGAACGTCGCCGTCGGCCTCGAGCAGCCGCCTGCGGCGGATTGGGTCACCGGCAAGTTCGTGATGGAGTCGAAGGAAGACGCCGACCGCGACCGGTACCTGGCGATCGCAGTCGAGCTGGCGCCGGGTGTGGCTGGCACCGAGGAGATGCGGCGCGAGATCGCCCAATCGATCGTCGGCCGGTTACGCAGGTTGAACAGCGAGTTCGCCCACTACATCCCGCCGGACTACCAGCTCCCAACCGTGAGCCTGCACCCGGCCGGGGACCCGCGACACTTCCCGCCCGGCGTCAAGCACCGGTACTCCCGGTAGGGCGGCACCGGCGCACGCAGCCGACCTCGTTGTTCAACACCGAGACTCCCCTTGAGCGCGCAACAGCAACATGCGGTGCGCAGAGTGACGACACACCGTGCATGGGAGGACGACACGCCGGGGGGGTTTAGGGGGCGTAGGGACGGGTGAAACGGTGGGGGATTTGAAGAACACTGGGTAGCGTGGCACCGAATCGACTCCTCGACGGGATGGGAGGTGGGGTCGTGACGCCAGTTCTCCCGCTGCGCTGGGCCCCAGCACCGGCTGCGCCGCCGACGGTGCTGCGCAGCCGTGAGGAGGCCGAGGTGTATGTGGCTTCCGTCTGCTTCAAGCACGGGCCGCCGAAGCTGCTCGGCGCCGAGCTCGAGTGGGTGGTGCAGCACTCCGGGAACCCCCACCGCCCGTTGCAGGCCCGCCACCTCGCCGACGCTCTCGGCGCGCACGCCCCGCAGTCCCTCGTTCCCGAAAGCCCCCAGACACACCTTCCATACGGCTCCACCGTCACGGTCGAACCCGGTGGCCAGCTCGAGATATCCAGCCCGCCCCGCGCCTCGCTGACCGAGCTCATCGCCACCGTTGACGGCGACACCGCCGCACTGACCGGTCTTCTCGATCCTGCTGGCCTGGTCCTCACCGGCTCGGGCTCTGATCCGCATCGCCCGTCCCGCCGGCTGATCGACATCCCCCGCTACGCCGCGATGGAGACCGCCTTCGACCGGATCGGTCCGATGGGCCGGGCCATGATGTGCTCCACCGCCGCGGTCCAGGTGTGCCTGGATGCCGGCACCCCCGATGAGGTGGCGTGGCGGTGGGCTGCGCTGCACGATCTGGGACCGGTGCTGCTCGCCGCGTTCGCCAACTCGCCCTGGCTGGGTGGCGTGCGCACGGGCTGGGTGTCCTCGCGGATGCAAGCCTGGTTCGCGCTGGACCCGGTGCGCACCAGGCCTAGCCCGGTAAGCACCCAACCGGTCGCGGACTGGGATCCAGCTGCGGACTGGGCCCACCGGGCATTGGACACCCCGGTGCTCTGCCAGCGACGGCCGTGGGGGACGTGGGACGTGCCGCGCGGGGTCACCTTCGCCGACTGGCTGTCGGGGGCACTGCCTGGCCAACCCAGCACTGCTGATCTCGACTACCACCTGACCACGCTGTTCCCCCCGGTCCGGCCGCACGGGCACCTTGAGGTCCGCTACCTGGACGCTCAGCCGGCGGGGCAGTGGCAAGTACCGGTGGCGGTGGTGGCCGCCCTGCTGGCCGATCCCGCGGTCACCGCCGCGGCCCGGGAGGCCTGCGCGCCAGCCGTCGGGCGATGGCTCGAGGCTGCTGAACATGGCCTGCGCGACGGCACCCTCGCCGCCGCCGCGGTCACGGTGTTCGAGCTGGCCTGCCGGGCCCTGCCGGCCCTGGGCGCCACTGCCGGCGTGCAGCGGCTGGTGGAGGAGATCACCGAATACCGGGTCCGCCGCGGTCGCTGCCCGGCAGACGACCTGGTAGACGAGCTGATCGACGATGACCGCAATGGAACGCGACGACTCAACGGAGGATTGCCGCTGTGAGCACCCTGATCGCCGAGCTGGGCACCGCCGCCCTGCGCGACCACCTCGCCGCCGAGCTTGCGCTCACCCGAGCGCGCAGCGCGACGCTGACGGACGCGGTGGATGACGGCGAGCTGGTCCGCCAGCACTCCCAGATCATGTCCCCGCTGGTGTGGGACCTCGCCCACATCGCTAACCAGGAGGAGCTCTGGCTGGTCCGGGATGTGGGCGGGCGTGACCCCGTCCGCAGCGACATCGACCACCTCTATGACGCGTTCAAGCACCCCAGGTCTGATCGCCCGACGCTGCCGCTGCTCGACCCGGCGCAGGCCAGGGGCTATCTCGGCGAGGTCCGCCGCAAGGTCCTCGACGTGCTGGAACGCGCCCCGTTGGAGGGTCGCAGGCTGGTGGAGCACGCCTTCGCGTTCGGGATGATCGTGCAGCACGAGCAGCAGCATGACGAGACCATGCTGGCCACCCACCAACTACGGGTCGGCCCCGAAGCGCTGCACGCCCCGGCCCCCCGGCCGCTGCGGGCCACGAACCTGCCCGCCGAGGTGCTGATCCCCGCCGGGGAGTTCACCATGGGCACCTCCACAGCTCCATGGGCGCTGGATAACGAGCGCCCCGCACATCGCGCCCGCACCGGCGCGTACTGGCTGGACACCACCCCGGTGACCAACGGCGACTACCAGCGGTTCCTCACCGAGGGTGGCTACCACGATCCGCGGTGGTGGAGTGCACGGGGCTGGGCGCACCGGTGCGACGCCGGCCTGGTGGCTCCGCAGTTCTGGCACCCTGACGGCGGGTCGTGGTGGCGCACCCGGTTCGGCCGCCTCGAGCCGGTCCCACCCGACGAACCGGTCGTGCACGTCAGCTTCTTCGAGGCGCAGGCGTATGCGGCGTGGGCTGGAAAGCGGCTGCCGACCGAGGTGGAGTGGGAGAAGGCCGCCCGGTTCGATCCGGTTACCGGGCGCTCCCGCCGCTTCCCGTGGGGCGATGCGGACCCCACCCCGGCGCGCGCCAACTTGGGGCAGCGGCACCTGCAGCCGGCGCCCGCGGGCAGCTACCCGGCTGGCGCGTCGCCGCTGGGTGTGCACCAGCTGATCGGTGACGTGTGGGAATGGACGTCCTCGGGCTTTTCCGGCTACCCGGGTTTCGCGCCGTTCCCGTACCGGGAGTACTCCGAGGTGTTCCTGGGTGGGGACTACCGGATGCTGCGGGGCGGCTCCTTCGGCACCGACGCAGCGGCCTGCCGGGGGACCTTCCGCAACTGGGACCACCCGGTGCGTCGGCAGATCTTCAGCGGGTTCCGCTGTGCCCGGGACGCCTCCCCGGCGGACATCTCCTGACCAGGTGTGCCGACACCTGGCCTACCTGGGACCCCCGGCCGAGCTGGCCGCGCTGGTGCTCGAGGCACCGCACTCATTGCTCCGGCAGAGCTACGCGCCGGCAGACATGCGCGGCGGCGGCACGGTCAACGCAGACGGCTTCGGCGTCGGCTGGTATCCCGATGAGTACACCGTCGCAGCACCGATCCGGTACCGCAGGGCGGTGCCGATATGGACCGACGAGGCGTTCGCCGCGCTGGCCCGCCAGGTGCGCAGCGGTGCGGTGCTCGCCGCGGTGCGGTCGGCCACCGTCGGGATGCCGGTGGTGGAGACCGCCTGCGCCCCGTTCGCCACCGGCCGCTGGCTGTTCAGCCACAACGGCGTGGTGACCGGCTGGCCGCACAGCATGGCCGCGCTGGCCTCCCGGCTGCCGGTGACCGACCTGCTCACTCTCGACGCGCCTACCGATTCAGCACTGTTGTGGGCGTTGGTCCGGCATCGCCTGAGGGGCGGCCAATCGCCAGGCCTCGCGGTGCGCGCGGTGGCCGCCGACGTGTTGGCCGCTGCCTCGGGATCACGGCTGAACATGCTGATCACCGACGGCACGACGGTTGCTGCGACCGCCGTGCACCACGCGCTGGCGGTACGCGTCAGCACCGGGGCTGTACTGGTCAGCTCCGAACCTACTGATCATTGCGCCGGCTGGGAACCAGTGCCTGACGGCCACCTGCTGACCGCAACACCGTCCACCGTGGACATCACGCCGATCCCTTTCTGAGGAGCCATGACCGCACCCGTGCTTGAGATCTGCCTGTCCGACACCGATGTCACCGAGGCGCTGCACCACGACGTGCGGGTGGGCCTGTCCGCCGATCCCAAGTGGCTGCCGCCCAAGTGGTTTTACGACGCCCGCGGAAGCGAGCTGTTCGAGCAGATCACCACGCTGCCGGAGTACTACCCGACCCGCACCGAGCGGGAGCTGCTGCGCCATAGCGCAAGGGAGATCGCCGGGAGGGCAACCGTGGACACTCTCGTAGAGCTCGGTTCAGGCTCGTCGGAGAAGACCCGGTTGCTGCTCGACGCGCTCACCGCACGCGGATCACTGCACCGCTTCGTGCCCTTGGACGTATCGGAGTCCGCGCTGCGCGGCGCGATGGCCGCGGTGACGCAGGAGTATCCGCGGCTCGCGGTGCACGGTGTGGTCGGCGACTTCACCCGGCATCTGGAGCTGCTTCCGGTTGGCCGGAACGGGCGCCGGCTGGTGGCCTTCTTGGGCGGCACGATCGGCAACCTGCTACCCGATGAGCGGACCGCGTTCCTCACCGCGCTGCGCGCCGCGCTGGATCCCGGCGAGCTGCTGCTGCTCGGAGTCGGGCTGGTCACCGACCCCACGGTGTTGGTGCCCGCCTACGACGACGCCGCCGGCGTGACGGCCGAGTTCAACCGCAACGTGCTGCACGTTCTCAATCGCGAGCTCGGGGCCGACTTCGACGTGGCGGCCTTCGACCATGTTGCGGTGTGGGATACCGCGCAGGAGTGGATCGAGATGCGGCTGCGAGCCCGCCGAGCGATGACCGTCCGGTTGCCCGCGGTGGGCATGACGGTGCACTACGCCGAGGGTGAGGAGATGTGCACCGAGGTTTCGGGCAAATTCCGGCGTGAGGTGCTGAGTGCGGAGCTGGTCGACTCCGGCTTCGCAGACCTGATGTGGTGGACCGATCCCGACGACCGCTTCGCGCTCGTGCTGGCCTCAGCCGTACGAACCTGAGGCTGGGGGCGGGTGCGCCATGCTTGGAAGGCCACTACCAGCGCTAGCGCGGCGATGGCGCTGCCGAAGATCTCGAACGTTGGCCGCAGGCCCAGCGACGGGTTCGGGCATCCGCAGCGCGCCGCTGAAGGCGAGCCCGAACAGCACGAACAGCGCGACGTAGGGCAGCACCCGCGGCGCCGGCAGCAACTCGGCGAATACTGCCGACACCAGCACGCCGAGGCCCATCCCGGCAGCGCTCACGACCCCGTTGGTCAGGCCCACCCCGAGCTGTGCGAACAGCCACGCGACCGAGTCGGCCAGCATGAAGATGATGGTCGCGCCCATGAGCGTTCCCAGCGACGCGAGCAGCACCGGCCGCCGCCCCACCTCGTCCGAGACCCGACCGGCGAGAGCGAGAGTGGCGAGCACGCCGAAGGCGTAGGTCGCGTACACGAGCGTCAGCACGACCGGCGAGAGGCCCCAGAGCTGGCGATAGGTGTCGTAGAGGGGTGAGGGGGTCCCGGAGGCGAACAACGCCAGGCCGATGACGCTCGCGACGAGCGCGTAGGCGACGCGCGGCGACAGCGCACGGCGCGCGAAGGCGGAGGTGAGCATCATGCCCGGCATGTCGGCGCCCCCGAACCCGCGCGAGAAGATCGTCCACCCGCCCGCCTCAGTGCTCGATCTGGCGACGATCCTGCGCACCGTCGGCGACCCGGTGCGCCTCGAGATCGTCCGCCTGCTCGCCGACGATCGGCCCCGCCTGTGCGGCGAGCTCTCGAGCGCCCTGGACCTCCCGCCTTCCACCGGCTCCTATCACCTGCGTCTGCTGCGCGAGGCTGGCGTGACCCGCACCCGCGCCGAGGGGACGCTGCGGGTCATCTCGCTGCGCCGCGACGACCTCGACGAGCGCTTCCCGGGCCTCATCGACGTGCTGACGCACTGAATCCCCCGAAAGCACGCGCCGCCCCGGTGGCCCCCGAGGCTGCGCGCAAGTATCAGAACCTCCACCGCTTGGAATGATTATCGGTTTCGTTTACCCTCGGCTTCAGGTTGTCACCTGGGTGAGTGACAGGACGTCCAGGTGAGGAGTCGCAGACGTGAGCGGAGCTGTGTGATGCGTCGGGTCTTATCGCCCATCGCGGCGGTGGTGGTCACGGTCGCTGGCCTGCTGGCCGGCTGTGCCACTGGGACGCCGGCCGGTAGCGGTCAGCCGAGCGGTAGCACGAAGATCGCGGTGGTGGCGGCCGAGAACTTCTGGGGCAGCATCGCCGCGCAGGTAGGTGGCGAGCACGTCACCGTGCACAGCATCATTGCCAGTCCGGACGCCGACCCGCACGACTACGAGCCGACCCCGGCCGACGCGCGAGCGCTGGCGACCGCGCAGTACGTGATTTATAACGGAGTGGGGTATGACCCCTGGGTGAGCAAGCTCGTCGAGGCGAACCCGGCGCCGGCGCGGGCGGTGTTGACGGTGGGCGATCTCGTGGGCGTCAAGGAGGGCGGCAACCCCCATCGCTGGTATTCCCCAGGTGACGTGCACCGGGTGATCGAGCAGGTCGCCGCCGACTACAAGCGGATCGATCCGGCCGACGCCGGCTATTTCGATCAGCAGAAGCAGACTTACGAGACCCAGGGCTTGGCCCGCTACAACCAGCTCATCGCCGGCATCAAGAGCAAGTACGGCGCAACGCCGATCGGTGCTTCGGAATCGATCGTCACTCCGCTGGCCGAGGGCCTCGGGCTGAGAATGGCAACCCCGGAGTCATTCCTGGACGCGGTCAGCGAAGGCACTGATCCGACCGCGGCTGACAAGATCACGACGGATCAACAGATCAAGGCCAAGCAGATCAAGATCTTCGTGTTCAACAGCCAGAACTCAACCCCGGATGTGGCGGCTCTGGTCACCGCGGCGAAAGCTCAGGGCATCCCGGTGGCCACGGTCACCGAGACACTCGTCCCTGCCACCGCCAGCTTCCAGGACTGGCAGGCTGACCAGCTCCAAGGCATCGAGCAAGCGCTGTCGCGGGCGACCGCCCGATGAACGCTCACGCGCTCAACTCAGAGCTGGCTCAGCAGCCTCGCAACGCCGCCAGCATCCCCGCGGAGGATCAACGGCTGGTGGGACCGGTGGTCACGCTGCGCAACACAGCGGTCGAGAGAGGCGGGCGGCGGCTGTGGAGTGGGCTGGACCTGACGGTCGCAGCGGGGGAGTTCGTTGCGGTGCTGGGCCCCAACGGGGTCGGCAAGTCCACCCTGGTCCAGGTCATTCTGGGGGCGCTACCGCTGGCTGAGGGCGAGGTGCGGGTGCTCGGCGGCCCCGTGGGACGAGCCAACGAGCGGATTGGCTACCTGCCCCAACGGCGCAGCTTCGAGGCGTCCCTGCGAGTGCGGGGCCGCGACATCGTGCGGCTGGGCCTGGACGGGCATCGGTGGGGCCTACCGCTGCCTGGCTGGTGGCCGGGCAGCGGTAAGGCGAAGCGAGCGGCGGCCGTGCGCGTCGAGGAGGTCATCGACCTGGTCGGTGCCGGCAGCTACGCCGACCGCCCGGTCGGGGAGCTCTCCGGGGGGGAGCAGCAACGGCTGCTGATCGCCCAGGCGCTGGCCCCGGCGCCGGACCTGCTGCTGCTCGACGAGCCACTGGACAGCCTTGATCTGCCCAATCAAGCCGCCGTCGCAGCGCTGATCGCCCGGATCAGCCGGACGCAACGGGTGGCCGTGATGATGGTGGCGCACGACCTCAACCCGGTCCTGTCCGATCTCGACACCGTGGTCTATCTCGCACCCGGTGGCTCGAGGATCGGCCCACCCCGCGAAGTGATCACCGGCCCAGCCCTGACCCAGCTGTTCGGCACCCCGATCGAGGTGCTCACCGCCTCTGACGGCCGGTTGATCGTGGTCGGCCACCCCGAACGGTGCGAGATTCACCCTGAACGGCACTCCGGGCCGCAGCCATGACCCTCGCCGAGGGGCCGAGCTGGAACCCGATCATCGATCTGCAGCAGATGTGGTCGTACCCGTTCATGGTCAACGCCTTCCGCGCGGGCACCATCGTCGCGGTGCTGGCCGCAGTGTTGGGCTGGTTCATGGTGCTGCGGAGGCAGACCTTCGCGGGCCACACCCTGTCGCTGATCGGTTTCCCGGGCGCGGCCGGCGCGGTCCTGATCGGCGTCGCGGCCAGCTATGGCTACTTCGCGTTCTGCTTGGCGGGCGCCCTGGTCATCGCGGCGTTGCCCCGCACGGGCCGCGGCGGTTACTCAGAGGAGTCGGCAGTCACCGGCACGGTGCAGTCCTTCGCGCTCGCCTGCGGGTTCCTGTTCGTCGCCCTCTACAAGGGATTCCTCAACGGCATCAATGCGCTGCTGTTCGGCAGCTTTCTGGGCATCACCGCGGGGCAGGTCGCGCTCCTGGGTGCCGTCGCGGCGGTCTCCCTCGCCACCTTGGGGGTTATCGGTCGCCCGCTGGCCTTCGCCTCGATCGATCCGGACGTGGCGAGCGCTCGTAACGTGCCGGTGCGTGCCCTTTCCGTGGTGTTTCTGGTGCTTCTCGGCGCCGCGACCGCCGAAGCAAGCCAGATCACCGGCACCCTGCTGGTGTTCGCCTTGCTGGTGATGCCCGCGGCCACTGCGCAGGCGCTCACCGCGCGACCCGTCCGTGCCCTGGCGCTGACCGTCGTGATCGGGCTGGTCGTCACGTGGCTCGGTCTGAGCGTGGCCTATTACACCCCGTTCCCGGTCGGGTTCTTCGTCACCAGCTTCGCCTTCGCCGGCTACGTGGGCGCCCAGGCGATGCGTCACGCGCGGCCCCGCTGGTGGCGCGGTAGCCCCGTTAACTTGAGCGCCGCGCCATGACCTGGCCGCCGTTCCTGCTGCACGCGGTGCTGGCCGGCACCGCGATCGCCGCCGCCGCCGGGCTGATCGGCTACTTCGTGGTGCTGCGGGCCCAGGTGTTCACCGGCGACGCGTTGAGTCATGTGGCGTTCACCGGCGCCCTGGCAGCGTTGGCGCTGGGCATCGACGAGAGGCTGGGACTCTTCGCGGCGACCATCGGAGCCGGCATCGCCCTGGGCGCCATCGGCGGCCGGGGCCGCGCCGACGACGTCGTGATCGGCAGCGTGTTCGCCTGGATCCTCGGTCTCGGGGTGTTCTTCCTGACCCTGTTCACCACCAGAGGCAGCGCCAGCAACGGCAACGCCGGCGTCAACGTCCTGTTCGGCTCGATCTTCGGCCTGAACCTGGCGGAGGCGGTCACCGCCGCGATCGTCGCCGCCGCGATCGTCGCCGCCGTGCTCACCATCGCCCGGCCGCTGCTGTTCGCCAGCATCGACGGTGCCGTCGCGGCCGCCCGAGGAGTGCCGGTCCGCCTGCTCGGCTACGGCTTCCTGGCCCTGGTCGGCGCGACCGCCGCCGAGGCGACCCAAGCCGTCGGTGCGCTCCTGCTGCTCGGGCTGCTTGCCGCACCCGCCGGGACGGCCCAACGCCTCACCACCCGGCCCTACCTGGCACTGTTCATCTCGGCCGGCCTCGCGGTGGCGGAGATGTGGGCCGGTCTCGTCCTCAGCTACACCGTGCCGGCGCTCCCGCCGAGTTTCGCCATCCTCGCCGTCGCCGCCGGCGGCTACCTTCTCGCGCTGCTATTCACCACCACACGTTCGGGCGTAGCGCCTGGGTTGCCATCAAAGGTCGCCACGTACGACTAACTTCGGCGTCTGTGAGCGTCCCGATGGACCACTGTGAGCAGTGCGGCTTCAGCTCCGACGAGCTTGGCGTCGACGAGATCCCCGACGTGATCCGCCTTCTGGGAACCGCCTTCCGGTCACGGTTGGACACCGGCGTTCATGACGCCCCTCAGCCTCGATCCACCGACGAATGTCAGGTGTTGATCGTGTCGTGACAGGGCAAATGCCCCCTGACCTGGGATGATGGGAGTTGCTGAGACTCCACGACCCCATGCCGAGAGGGCACCTGCGAGATGCGATTGTTGCACA
>DATDHI010000015.1:0-12254 GCA_036521655.1 Pseudonocardiaceae bacterium
CATCGCCTTGTTCCTCGACTACCCACCCCTACCGGTCGAGGAGGCGGTCCCGGCGGTCGAGGGGCGCGACGTGGGCCTGCTGGTGACGCGGACCCTCACCGGCCTGCAGGGTCACGCCGACGAGCCCGTGCGCGCGTCGCGGCTCAAGCGGGCGGTGTTGCGCAAGGACCCCGCCTTCGACGACTACCTGCTGCGCGTACCCGGCTGACCCGCTGTAGGGATGCTCCTCGCTCCCCAGCCCACCGCGGGGGGAGTAGTTCGCTGGGGAGCGAGGAGCGGGCCAGCCGGCTGGTGAGCGCGGGTCAGTGCCCGTCGGCGTCACCTGTGGCCGGGCCCTGCGGGCCGGCGCCGGGCTGGGTCGGTGTCGTGGCGGATTGGTCTACCGGGGCGGGAAATACGGTGTGCCGGGGAGCGGGCATGGGGATGTCGGCGCCCTTGACGCTGGCCCAGGTGGCCTGGTTGAACTCCGGCATGTTGATCTTATCTTCCTTGGTCAGGTCCTGGGCCTCGGATTGGGCTGCGAGCGGGGCGTTGACGGGATTGACCTCGTGCAGGTTCTGGGTCGGCTTGATCGCCGTGTAGGGGTTGAAGTCGGGCTTGTTGGTGAACACCGCGAGCATCGGGGTGGCGTAGGCGTCGAATTGTGTCAGCGGCCGCAGGCCGACGATGAGCTCGATGGTCCGCAGCATCGAGGCGGTGCTGTAGAAGGTGGAGTCGACCCGCCCGGTCCGCGTGTAGGGGCTGATCACCTCAGCCACGGTGCGGTGTGCGTCAACGTGGTCGGGGCCGTCCTGGGCGTCGTCCTCGGTGACGAAGATGGCGGTGTTCGCCCAGTACTTCGAGTGTGAGACCGCGTCCACGACCTGGCCGAGTGCCCAGTCGTTGTCCGCGGTGTACGCCCGCGGGGTGGGGGCGCCGCGGAAGGTGCCCGCGTTGTGGTCGTTGGGCAGCCGGAGCAGTTCGACGGTGGGCAGGTTGTTGCCCTGGACGTAGCCGTCGAATTCCTTTTTCCACTCGGCGAACCGGGGCAAGCCGCACTTCACACCAGGCACGGTGAAGCTATCCGGGCTGTCCGGGCAGGCCAGGTCGAAACCACGGAATCCGTGGTCGGTCTGGGCGTCGAGCAGCGGTTCGGTGGCCTTGGAGCTTCCGTCGGGCTGGGTATCGACGTAGAAGCCGTAGTTCCGGAAGGAGATGTGGGCCGCGGCCAGGCGGTTCCAGATGTAGGCCTGGGCCGGGTCGCGGTTCGGGGCGATCGCCGGGTCGCTGCTCTCCGAGGGGTAGGGAGCGCCCCGGCCGGAGTAGTCGGCTGGCCACACCTGCTCGGAGTAGGAGTTGGAGTTGGCCGCGACCGCCCAGTTCCAGCCCTGGGCGCTGACCTCGGCGTCGGCGTAGAAGTTGTCGAGGGTTGCGTACCCGCGCTCCAGCGTGCGGGCGTTGGGCGCGGACTCCTGACCGAAGAGGTTCAGCGTGGGGTCGCCGTTGCCCTTGCCCAGGCTGCCGAACACCTGGTCGTAGGTGCGGTTCTCCTTGACGACATAGATCACGTGCTGGATCGGGCTGCGCTCATCGCCGTTGCGCGGCACGATGCTCGACACCTGGCCCTCGGCGCGGACGTCGCCGTGCGAGTCGAATCCGTCGTTGCGGGCGACCTGCTCGGTCCAGCGCTCCAGCTGATCGTCGCCGACCGGAACCCGCACCGTGGACAGCGTGCCGACCATCATCGAGCCGACGTACTTGTCGGGTGTCGGGGTATTGGGGTCGTATGGGTTGGGCTGGCCCGGCCCGGTGTTGGGACCGGCACCCTGGCCCTTGCCGTTGGTGATGAACAGCGACCGGTCGGTGGCGACCAGCGCCGTGGGGTACCACGCGGTGGGGATGAGGCCGTTGACGTGCCCGGATCTCAGGTCGATCACGGCGACGTCGTTGTTGCCGGAGTTGGCGACGTAGAGCGTGCGCCCGTCGCGTGACAGCGCCAGCGCGTCGGGGTTGCTGCCGACCTGGGCGCCGCGGTAGGGCGCGAGGCTGATGGTGCGGGTCACCGCCGCGGTGGCGACATCGATCACGCTGATCTCATCGGAGTCCCCGTTTGCTACGTACAGCAGGCCACCGTCGGCCGAGGCCACCAGCTTGTTGGGGTGGGTGCCGACCGTGATGGTTTTCTGCTGAGCTGGTTCCTGGCCGGTGAGGTCGAGTACTGAGACGGTGCTGGCGCCCATGTTGGTGACATACGCGCTGTGCCCGTCGGCCGAGGCCACGACCCCGTAGGGATGGTGCCCGGCGGCAGTGGTGTGCACGGCGCCGGTCCCCAGGTCGACGACGGAGAACGCGTCGGCCTGCTGGTCGGCGACGAGCAGCCGCTGCCCGTCCGGGGTGAGCGCGATACCGGCCGGTAACGGGTTGATCTTCACCCCGGCCGGGTTCGTGGTCGGCAGCGGGATCGGGGTGCCCTCGGTGAGCGTGCCGCCATCCACCGCGTAGCGGCGGATGAGGTTGTTGCCGCCGCCGCTGGCGTAGAGCGTCTTGCCGTCCGGGGTGAAGGCCAGGCCGACGAACAGCGCCTTGGGCGCCGGGTAGGGCAGTGTCTGCGTCACCGTGCTGGTCGTCGTGTCGATGACCTGCAGGGACTGTTCACCTTGCCCGTCGTTGCTGACCACCAGCCAGCGGCCGTCCGGCGAGCTCGCCGCACCCAGCGGGAGATCACCGAGGTTGGTCTGCTTGCCGGCCGGAGTGATCGTGTATCCGATCGGGGTCACCCCGGTGCCGTCACCTCCGGGTCCGGCGTGTCGTAGTCCCACGGCCAGGGCGGTGCCCCCCAGCATGAGGGTGGCGGCCAGCGTGAGTCCGATCATGATTCGCCACCGGCGCTTGGTCCCGGTACTGCTCATCGACCTCTGCCTTTCCTCATTCAGCTCCGATGGCCCGCTGGATCGCTAAAGGTTCCATTTGGCGGTGCACGAGTCTCTGAACAGCCAAAAGGTTCCACTTAGCGGCTTGCGCGCGCATTCGGCTAATACAGGAAACCAGACATAAGGAACGCTGGGCCCCGAAAGTGAACAGGAGGAGTTCTGCAGCCGAACAAAGGATTGCGATAAAGCTCACAAGGGACAGTTAATTGCGGTTTGCGGCTGTGATCACGCCCGGTTGTCGCGCTGCCTGAGTGCGAGGTAGGCGGGCCGGAGTAGCTCGGTCAGCGGCCGATCGCGCACGGTGACGGTGATGTCGGGAAGCTGGTCGAGCAGTGCTGTGGAGGAGGTCACCGGCGGGCTCGGCGCGCGAATTGCGGCCTGCGGGGTGAAGTAGCTGGCGAGGCAGTCGGTGAGCGGTCGGCCGGGCTGTTCGTCGCGGTCAACGGCCGGCGGGCCGTCGGAGCGGGCGGCCCGTAGGTTGGCCAGCAGGTCCTCGCGCTCACGCCCGCGCCAGGCGAGGATGGCGAACGGGTCATCGTCGAAGGACTCGGCGAGCAGGTAGAAGGTCGCAGCGAGGTGCTTGCAGGGCACCTCGTGGTCGGGGCAGGAGCAGTCCAGCGAAAGGTCCTGCGCGGTGGCCGGGAACAGTGACAGCCCGAGCCCGGTGAAGACGTCCTCGATCTCGTCCGGCATTTCGCCCGACAGCAGCATGGCCGTGTACCAGGCGTTGGCGGCGAAGGCGCGTTCGGCCTGCGCCCACTCGGACTTGCCAAACGCGGCGATCCCGATCCGCACCCGGTAGGGCCGCGCCCGGCTGCCCTGCACCGCCGCGGTGACCGAGCCCGGACCCACGTCCATCGAGATCACCTGCCCGGTGCGCGCGTAGCTTCGCCCGCGCTGGAGCCGGTTACCCAAGCCGATGCCTTCGAGGACGTCAATGAACCGCCCGGACCACCAGGTCTGGGCGATCGCGCCGCGGCTGCTGCGGGCCTTGAGCCCACCCTCGACGGCACGGGGGCGCGCGGGCGGCCCAAACCAGCTATTCACCGGCCGGTTACTCACCGACGGCCCCCGCAGACAGCGCGAACACCTCGCGCAGATCGCGGGTGGACAGCTCGGTCAGCCACCCCTCACCGTCGCTGACTACGAGATCGGCCAGCGCCTTCTTCTCCTCGATCATGTCGTCGATCTTCTCCTCGAGGGTGCCGGTGCAGATGAACTTGCGCACCTGCACGGTGCGCCGCTGCCCGATCCGGAACGCGCGGTCGGTCGCCTGGTTCTCCACGGCTGGGTTCCACCACCGGTCAAGGTGAACCACGTGGTTGGCGGCGGTGAGGTTGAGCCCGGTCCCGCCCGCCTTCAGGGACAGCAGGAAGATCGCCGGGCCGTCCCCGGACTGGAAGCGGGCCACCATCTCGTCGCGCCGCTTCCTGGGGGTACCACCGTGCAGGTACAGCACGTCTTGACCGAAGCGCGCGGCCAGGTGCGGCATCAGCATCTCAGCGAACTCGGTGAACTGGGTGAAGCACAGCACCCGGTCGTCCTCGGCGAGGATCTCCTCCAGGATCTCTTCGAGACGGCTCACTTTGCCCGACCGCGTGCCGATGGGCGACCGGTCGTGCAGCAGTTGAGCCGGGTGGTTGCAGACCTGCTTGAGCTTGGCCATCGCGGCGAGCACGTTGCCACGCCGCTCGATCCCCTGAGTGTGCTCGATCTTCTCCATCATGTCGCGGACGATCGACTGGTACAGCGAGGCCTGCTCGGTGGTGAGCCGGCAGTACTGCTTGATCTCGATCTTCTCCGGCAGGTCGTCGATGATCGTCGGGTCGGTCTTGAGCCGGCGCAGCACGTAGGGCCGGGTGATCGCGCGCAGCCGCTGCGCCGGCTCCGTCTGCCCGTACCGTTCGATCGGGATCGCGTAGCGGGTGCGAAACAGCTCGGAGGAGGCGAGCAAGCCGGGATTGAGGAAGTCCATGATGGACCACAGCTCGGCGAGCCGGTTCTCCACCGGGGTCCCGGTGAGCGCGACGCGGTGCCCAGCTTCGAGCCGCCGCACCGCCTTGGCTCCTTGCGACAGGCTGTTCTTCACCGCCTGCGCCTCGTCCAGCACTACCCGGTTCCACCCGTATCCGGCGAGCTCGTCGATGTCGCGGGTGGCCGTGGCGTAGGTGGTGACGACCAGGTCGGTGTCCTCGAGGTGGCGGTACAGCGCATCGCCGCGCAGCCGCGCACCGCCGTGGTGCGGGTAGACCCGCAGCCCGGGAGCGAACTTCGCCGCCTCCCGCTGCCAGTTGCCGACCAGCGACATCGGGCACAGCAGCAACGTGGGTCCGGTGCCCGGGTCCTGGTGGCGCTGCAGACATTCCATGGCCAGCAGTTGCACGGTCTTGCCCCGCCCCATGTCGTCGGCCAGGCAACTACCCAACCCGAGTGAGGACAGGAACGCCAGCCACGACAGCCCGCGTTGCTGGTAGGGGCGCAGCGTCGCGGTGAATCCGGGCGGCGGTTCGAGTGGTTGCAGCGATTGGGCCGCGGCCCCGCTGAGCAACTCGCCCAGCCAGCCGTCGGCTCGCACCGACGTGACCTCCAGCGGGGTGTCGATGTCGTCGGGGTGGCTGGCGGCCAGGGCGAGGATCTCGGCTGCGGTCGTGCGCCCGGTGGATTTGCGCTCCAGGAACTCCAACCCGCGGCGCAGCTGCTCGGGGTCCACGGCCACCCACTGGCCGCGCAGGCGGATCAGCGGCGCCTTGGTCTCGGCGAGCGCGGCGATCTCGTCCTCGGTGAGGGTGTCATCGCCGACCGCGAGCTCCCAACGGAACTCGACCAGCTGGTCGCGACCGAACTTGCTGGTCTTGGTGACCACACCGTCGATCGGGGTGTGCGCCGACACCGCGAGTCCGAGCTTGCGGCGCCGGTCCCACCAGGACGGCAACAGAACGCCGAATCCGGCCTCGTCGAGCAACGGCGCGGCGGTGGACAGGAAGTGGTAGGCGCCTTCGGTGTCCAGGCACAGCTTGGACGGGCGTGCTGTCCGCAGCCCGGACGCGAGCTCGGGGTAGATCCGGCTGGCCCGGCCGAGCTCGGTGAGCAGAAGCTCCTCGGGGCGTTCCAGCCACCGGCGCAGGCTGCCGTCGTCATTCCACGTCTGCTCGGCGGGAACCAGCAGGCTGGGGTCCGCCATGGATTGCAGCAGGAACTCCAGCCGCCAACCCGTGCCGCCTGGACTCTCCTCGGTCCCGATCTCGGTGAGCCGGAAGGTCGCTCTGGCCGGGCCGGCCTTGCCGACCCCGACGTCCTCCCAGGACCGCAGCGAGGTGGCCAGCGTGTCGAGCTCATCCGGATCCGCCTCGAGCCGGCCATCCGGACTGGTCAGTGCCGTCAACCAGGCTTCCTCGACGGGCAGACGTGGCGGGCGACGGCCGGGCCGGGGCGGCAGCAGATCGATCCCCGGTGGCAACGCCGCCCGCATAGCCGCGTCCAGCATCGAGTGCAGCGCTGCGGAGGCCAGCTCGTGCGCGTCGTGCTCACCCTGCTCGGCCCGGCATACCGGCGGCATCGCGGCGATCAACGAGTTCAGCGCGATGACATCCGGACCCTGCACCACCGGACGCCAGTACGCCATGGCCCCGTGTGCGTGGCGCGCGAGGGCGGGCAACACCCTCCCGCGCTCGACCAGTTCACGTGCGAAGGCCGCCAGGTCGGCGAGGTAGCCGAGGGATGCGCCGTACCGGACGTCCGCGACGGGTTCGTCGAGGGCGGTCAGCGCTGACGCGGCGTCGAGGGACACCACCGGAACGGTCCACGGCAGCAGAGCCACGTCGTTTCGGGGTGCCGGGCGCGGCGTGATCCGGATCAGCTCTGGCGAGTCCAGCGGTGCCGAGCGCAACGACGGCAACAGCAGGACCGCGGTACCAGGCTTGCCCGCGTGGATCCCGGTGATCACGTCGGCGGGTGCGGCGAACGGATGTGACCGCGCAATGCGCAGCGCCTGGCTGGGACTCTTCACCGTGAGATCGGAATCCTCAGACCACAAGCACAAGCCGTTCGAAGTGGACCAGAAGCCGTGCAGGACCAGCATGGGCATTCCCTCTTTCGTGGTACGCGGCCGCCAGGCTAACGAGGGTGCGGAAGCGGATGGCGGAGCCACGCCACGGACCGGCTCGGTTTGTTATCGCAAGGTCTCATTGAGCGCGGCAGACAGGGCGGCCGGGTCGCCAGTCTTCAGGGTGGCAACGCAGCGCACCAGCGGGTCGCCATCGGTGTTGTGCAGGGCGGGTGGGGCGAAGCGCCGGGTGAGGAAGGCAACCAGGTCGAGCGGGTCGGGCCCGGAGTCCAGAAGCGCGATGAGCGCGTCGCGTTCGTGCAGGGCGACGGGTTCGAGGCCGCCGAAGATCTGCGCCGTGTCGCCGGCGGGCACGACTCGGCCGCACACCAATGCCCCCGCCTTGACCGTCTGGCTGGCTGTCCGCTCCCGGACCTGGTGGACGTCGCCGGTGCGCACGTCGCGCATCGTGAAGCCCGCACCGTGTCGGACCTGTTCGATCTCATACACCGACCGGTCGATGAGCAGCCACTGCTCGGCCAGCAGCCGCTCGTCCTCGGGCAGCAACACACCCCGGGTGGCCAGGAACTCGGCGAACGCGCCGCCCTCGAACAGGACAGCGTCGGTGACCAGCGGGGCCTCCAGCGCATCGAGCAAGGACTCGGGAACCTCGTCGAACTGTGCCCGCACTTGTGCGGCCTCCATCACCGCGCCGCGCCAGGGACCGTCGACCAGGTACATGCCCGCCTTCTGGTACAGCCACGCGGCGCGCTCGTCCAGCGGAAGCTGCTCGTGGTGCAGGTGGCACTTCTTGTACTTGCGGCCGGATCCGCACCAGCACGGCTGGTTGCGGCCCAGGTCGGGCCGGGGCAGGGCCTGGAATTGCTCGAGCAACTCGACCAATGCATGGTCGGGCGGGGTTTCCGCGCGGCGCAGTAGCACCAGCCCGCGGGCCGCGTGGCCGCGGTCGCTGGCGTATCTGGCAAGGTCAACCAGCGTTGGCGGCCACAGCGGGTCGGCCGACTCCGCGGCGTGGTAAGCCGCCTCGGCCTGGGTGACGTCGCCGAGCCGCTCGTGGGCCTTGCCGCGTAGCCACCGCAATGCTGGGCGAGCGGCCCGCGGTACCAGCGGTTCGAGTGTCTCAGCGAACAGGCCGAGCGCCGCGGCGCCCTCATCGCCCGATCCGATTGTCTCGGCCAGCACCGCCTCGGCCACGGCTGGCTCGGCCAGGACCTCCAAGGTTGCCCGCACTGTGGTTGCCGTGAGCGTGGTGTCCTCACCATGATCACGGTCCGGGTTGGTCGGTGACGGCTCCGGTTGGCCCGTGAGTTCGGCGGCGAAGGCGGCCAGCGCGGCCTCATCCTCCTGGAGGGACAGCGCGGCGGCGTGCACCTCGGCGACCCGGTCATACAGCGTGGCGATCGCCACGACCGCGAGGGCTTCGTCGTCGCTGAGGTCATGGACCTCGGCGATCGCGGCACACCGGCTCTCCACCCGCCACCGCCTGAAGTCGAATCCCTCTGCGGCCAGCCACTCGCCGTCATGAGCCAGCCCGCAGGTATCCAGCGCGGTACTCAGCGGCGGCAGCGGTTCGGTGAACAGCGTCGGATCATCCGCGCACGCCGTCCAGACCGCGGCGTCCAGCGGCAGGGGCTCGTCCGGCTCGGCTTCGAGGACCGCGCTTAGCCGCTGCCCCAGAGCGGCCACCGTCTCAGCCGTCACCACCGGCTCCGGGACGGACTCCAGTAACAGCCCGTCCCGGCTGAGACCGAGCGCGATGACAGCGCCATCGCCGAGCCCCATCCCCCGCAGATAGCCGGGCGGTAGCAGCAGGGCGCCGAGATCGCCCACCACATCCGGTGGCACGCCCCGCTCAGCCAGGGTGTCGGCGTCGAAAGGCATGAGCACCTCGACCACCGGTGAACCGTCGGTCAGTTGCTGGTAAGCCTTGTGCTCGGTCAGCATGTCGACCGGTGCGAGGTCCGAGTTCATGACGAGGATGTCGTGCTCGAGCTCGGGCCCGCTCACCTGGTGCGTGAACACCCGGCCGGCCAGTAGGGCCGGCAACGATGCCCACCGTTCATCAGCCAGCACCGTCACCAGACCGTCGCCGCCGTCCAACGCCTCGTCCAGCGCCTCTTCGGGGGCGTTGCCGAGATCCACACCGCGACCCGCCAACGCGGCGATAAGCTGGTCCCCGGTCATCGGCCCGTTCTCGGCCAGCACCCCGGCAATCACCTCAACGAGCCCCGGACTCCTCGCGGGCAGTGAGTCAGCCACGACGCGAGACAGTACCCAGCTCCCTTTCCCAGCCCTTCGCCGCGGTGGTGCTTCCGGAGCGGACTGGGAGCGCTATCGCGACGAGCCGGTCAGCTCGTTGGTGGCGTCCCGTCCCGCGTCGGTGGTGCGGCGTAGGAAGTCGGCGAGCAGTTCGAGTTCGGTGTCGGTGTATCCGGCGCAGATCCGGTCCATCGAGGCGTTCATCCCCGAGTAGAGGCGGAACACTTCGGCAGTGCGGTCGCGGTGAGCCCGGACCACAACGGCGCGGCGGTCGGATGGGTCGCGATCGCGTGCCACCCATCCGGCGCGTTCGAGCCGGTCGAGGACGCCGGTCATGGTGGCGGGGTGCACCCCGGCGCGTCGGGCCAGGGCGCTCGGGCTGAGCGGACCGTGCCGGACGATGAGGTCGAGGCAGGCCAGGTCGCCGTCTTTGAGCTCGACGTGCGCGCCGACCTGCCGGTTGAGCAAGGACAGCTGGATGCTCAGCTCGCGCAATGCCTCTTTGATCGCCACGGTGGCTCGCCGGCGACGGCGGGCGGTGTCCGCGTCCCCAGGTGTTACGGAAGTCATAGAATATTGCTCTCTGATCATTATATTATGGTTCTCGTAGCATACGACATCCGGGGGACCGGATGTGGCGGCGCGTGGCTTTCCCGAGCCGTTCGTCGAGGCACTGAGGCCCGCTACTCCCGGGGTGTCGGGCAGCCGGCACCGGTCACCGACAAGGTGCAGCGAATCCTCGGCCGCCCTGCCCGCACCTACATCGAATGGGTCTCCGACCACGCCGCCGCCTTCCAGAAGTGACGGGACGGCGCTCAGCACTAACGAGGGAGCGGCCACGACGTCACAGCGGTCGTTCGTAACCCCAAGAAACTCTCCGACCAGGCCGAACGGGTCCGCATTGTCACCGCCGACCTGGCGTCGGCAGATCCAGCAGCGCTCGAGTCCGCGGGCAACCCGACGCCGCCCAGGCACGACCCGGGCGACGGGTTCTTCATGCGGCACCTGTTCGCCCCGTTGGCAAAGGCCGCGCTTCGCCAGCACTACGCCGACCTCGCACAGATGGAGGACACCCTTCGCGACAGCGGCCTAGACTGGACCGTGGTCCGACCGCCCCGGCTGACCGACAAGCCACTGACCGGCGCTTACCGGGCGGCCTACGGGTACAACCTCCGCCGCGGCATCTACATCTCCCGCGCGGACGTCGCCCAGTACATGCTTTACGTGCTCGAGCAACCCGAAACGATCAGGCAGGTCATCGGCATCGCCAACTGATCACACTGGCGCTGGGCCTCGCCATGTAGCGGATCAGCGAGCCTGGCGGGGTGTTTCTGGGCTGTCACTTTCCAGGGGGACGGCTTGCGGGCTGATGAGACCCAGTTGCACGACCTGCAGGCTGGTGATCGTGTTCAGCACCGTGTCCACGGCCACCCGGACGCGGTTGGCAGGTAGCGCCAGCAGGTGGTAGGTGCTGGTTACGGCCGATGCGACTGGCCCGGACAGAGGGACGTGCAGCGGGTTGGCTGCTGCCTTGCCGTCGCCGAGGTCGACGAGGAACCCCAGGTCACGATGGCGGTAGGGACGTCGGCGCCCGTGACCGAAGGTGGCCACCACATTCGTAGCGGCGAGCCGACCTTGCCGTTCGGCGTGCTGGGCGGTCATGCCCGTCAGCTGCCCGGGGCGGGTGAGGTCGGGAACCGCGGCCGCGTCGCCGCAGGCGTAGACCTCGGGGTGACCCGGGACGGTGAGGTACTCGTCTACTACGAGGCGGCCCCGTTGTGTCGGCAGGCCCAGGGTGTCGACCAGCGGGTCCGGACGCACGCCCACACACCAGATCAGGGACAGCGAGGGCACAAAGGTTCCGTCGCTGAGATGCACGCCCTCACCGGTGGCCTCGGTGACCGAGGTGCCTGTCCTGACATCCACACCGCGGTCGCGTAGGACGTGTCGGGCGGTGCGTGACAGGTGCGGGTGGAGTTCGGGCAGGATCCGGGGGGCAGTGTCGAGCAGGATCCAACGGCAGCGGTACCCGTCCAGGCGTGGATGGCGCTCCAGCGCGCCTTGAGTCAGGAGTTGGCCGTGTGCGGTGACCTCGGTGCCGGTGTATCCGGCGCCGACCACCACGAAGGTCAGCCGCGCCTCGCGCTCCAAGCGGTCCTCGGCGGTGTCGGCCAGTTCGATCTGCTGGATCAGGTGATCGCGCAGGTACAGTGCCTCCGGGAGCCCCCGGTATCCATGAGCGTGATCGGCGACGCCGGGAATGGGGAGCAGCTTGTTGACGCTGCCGACCGACAGGACGAGACGCTCGTAGCCGAGCTCGCCGGACCGGCCGCCGGCGTCGACGTAGCGCACCCGTCGACCGTTGATGTCGACGCCTGTGACCTGCGCCAGGACCAGCCGGACGCCGGGCAGCGTAGCCGTCAGCGAGACGGCGACCCGACGCGGGTCCAGCAGCCCGCCGGTCACCCTCGGCAGCAGCGGCAGATACAAGAAGTAGTCCGTAGGGTTGATCAGAACGATCTCGATCTCCCCGGTTCCCAGCCGGGACAGTCGCCGGGCGCAGTGGTACCCAGCGAAGCCTCCACCGACGATGACGATCCGATCGCTCACTACCACCTCCCCAGCGGCGACCGCCCAGGCAGGCCGCCAAGTGGAACTAATGGCAGTTCGGGCGCGTCCGGGGGCGGGATGTCGAGGCCACACATCCAGCTGACGGGCCCGCGCTGCGATCGTCGCGGTGTTGCCACGCAGCCAGGATAGGGTCGTCAAGTCGTAGTCGATGCGCTCGACCAGCTCCACCGCAAATCGATCACCCAAGATTGGCCGAGCGGCCTGAGCGTCGCGTGCCTCAAATACAACGCCATCACGCGTTACACACGGCTATCAGGTTGTCCGGCTTGTTCGCTAAATACAGCGTGCGGCGATGGGGGCTGGCTCACCTTGCGGGCGATGCTGAGCGAGTCGCTCCGGGTCATCTCCGGAGAATGTGACGTCGGGGCGGGGACCCAGGTGTGCATGTTCCG
>DATDHI010000016.1:0-8044 GCA_036521655.1 Pseudonocardiaceae bacterium
TGACCGTGTTGTTCCGCACCGTGACGCGCTCGCCTTCGATGTAGATACCGGTCCCGTCGGCTCGCTGCACAGTGTTCGACTCGATGATCGTGTCAGTGCAGCCCGTGCAGGCCAGGCCATCCTTGGTAGCGTTGTAGATCACGTTGTTGCGCGCGACGAGTCCGCGACCTGCCATCTTCAGGCCGCTCCCATCGCGGAGCGCCAGGCCCGCGACGATGACGTAGTCGGCCTTGACGCTCACGCCCCGCATGGCCGCGCCGTCGGCGAGGATCATGATCGGCGCTGCGGCCGTTCCCGAGGTCGTGACCGACAGCTCGGCGGCGGCGAGACCGTCGCCACTCAAGCACACGACGCCGCCCGGCTGGACCTGCGCCAGGGCCGTGCTGGCCCGGTCCGCGTCGGTGATCTTGCTGGGACAGTCCGCCGGGAGCGGACCGGCCTGGTTGGATGGTGGTGGCGCGCCGGGGGGCGGCTCGACGGAAGGTTGTGAGGACGTGCAACCGATGACGGTCAGCACCAGCATGGCGCTGACCAGCCAGCGGGTAACGACGTCCCGGGCGATCACTGACGTCCCCTACCGCGCCCCACACCGGGCCCCAGCCGCCGCACCATTGCCACAAACCTTACCTTCGACCCCGAACTGACGGACAGGGCACCGCCAGGCGCAGCCGCTGTGCTAGTGCTGGTAGGCGACAATGTGCTGGTAGGGGTCGGCTGCAGGAGAGAGGACGGCGCGCGTGCGGACTCGGATCGTCGGCCTGGCTGTGCTTGCTGCTGTGCTGGCCATTGGCCTGTTCGGGGTGCCGTTGGCTGCTGGCGTCCTGAAGTACATGCTGTCTGATGAGCGGACCAAGCTGCTGCGGGTGGCCGATGCCACGTCCGCGGCCGTCACGGCGGACGTGCTGCGCGGCAATATGCCGACCGACGTCTCCGACCCGCAGGGCACTACGCACATCGCTGTGTACGTAGACCGCGGCCTGCGCATCCTGGGCACCGGGCCGCAGGGCGGGGACTCAGCGGTGAGTCACGCCTTGCAGGGCGAGATCAGCGCCGGAGACCTCGATGGCGACCTAGTGGTGGCCGTCCCGGTGACCCATGACAGCGACGTGATCGGCGCGGTGCGTGCGGCCAGCCCGCGCAGCGCCGTCTACCGGCAGGTCGTCATGGTGTGGCTGGCGATGCTCGCGCTGGCCTTCTTGGCGATTGGGATGGTCTGGCTGGTGGCCCGCCGTCAGGCGCGGCGGCTGGCGGGCCCGCTCGAAGATCTCTCCGATGCGGCGCGCCGGCTCGGGGATGGTGACTTCAGCGTCCGAACCGCACCGGTGGCCATTCCCGAGATCGACTCTGTGGGCATGGCCTTGAACAGCACCGCGGTGCGCCTGGACGCCATGCTCGCCCGCGAACGCTCCTTCTCCGCCGATGCGTCGCACCAGCTACGCACTCCGCTGACGGGATTGCGGCTGCGACTGGAAGCGGCGCTGGACCGGCCAGGGCAGGACCTTCGCGAAGCCATCACCGCCAGCATCGCCGGCGCGGACCGGCTGGAGCAGACCATCGAGGAGTTGCTGGCACTGGCGCGGGACACCCGCAGCTCCAATACCGCGCCACTGGACCTCGCAGGCCTGCTCGACGAGATCAAGCGGGGCTGGAACGATCAGCTGGCGGCCCAGGACCGGGCGCTCCAGGTGGCGGTGGATCCCCATGCCCCGACGTCACTCGCTTCGACCGCCGCCGTGCGGCAGGTGCTCACGGTGTTGCTGGACAACGCCGCGATCCACGGCGCAGGCACGGTGTCCGTTGCGGTCCGCAACGCATCCGACGCGCTGGCCATCGATGTCTCCGACGAGGGCACCGGCATCACCGCTCCAGAACCGGAGCTGTTCACCCGACGCTCGTGCCTCGCCGACGGGCACGGGATCGGACTGGCACTGGCGCGCAGCCTTGCCGAGGCCGAAGGCGGCCGGCTCCGGCTGACTCGACCTGCGCCACCTACCTTCACCCTTCTGGTGCCCGCCAGCGTAGAAGGGTGAGCACGATGTTCAGCGCTCCAGCGGTCATCCGGTCGTCACCCACAATCAGCGGGCTGAGCGGGGCTATCGGCACCTCGATAGCCCCGCTCAGCCCGCTGAATGCGGTGGTGGGGTCAGCTGTGTTGGAGGGGGAAGCCGGCTAGGCCCTTCCAGGCTAGGGCGGCGGTGAGGGCGATGGCTTCCTTTTTGGGCACCTCGCGCTGGTGAGCGAGCCAGTAGCGGGCACTGTGCTCGCTGATCCCCACGACGCCGACCGCGATCAGCCAGGCCCGGGTGGTGTCCAGCCCGGCATCGGCCACCACCGCCTGCGCGATGCCCTCGACGCAGGCCATGTTCGCCCGATCCACGACGGCCTGCACGGCGGGCTGGTTGCGCAGGTCGGACTCGAAGACCAGCCGGAACGCCTCACCGTCACCGTCGACGAAGTCGAAGTAGGCCCCGACCGCATTGTTGACCCGCTGCCAGTTGTCGTGGGTCTCCTCGATCGCCCCGAGAACCCGGCGGACCAGTTCGTCGGCGTGGCGCTCCAGCAGTGCCAGGTACAGCTCAAGTTTGCCGGGGAAGTGCTGGTAGAGCACCGGTTTGCTGACTCCGGCCCGCTCCGCGATGTCGTCCATGACCGTGGCGTGGTAGCCGTTGTTGACGAAGACGTCGGTCGCCGCGGCGAGCAGCTGAGCGCGCCGCTCGTCGCGGGGCATCCGGACTCCCCGGGGCGACGCGCCCGGGCGGGTCGATGCCGTCTCGGTCATCGGGCTCCCTCGTCTCACCTCGCCGGATCGGATCCGACCCTACTCGCCGGTATCCCAGCACCGCTGCTGGACTGGCTACCGACACGCTACAGAGCGCAACGTCGTAGTGAGGCGCATCCTGGTTGGATGACCCGATCGCCGGAGACGCCCAGAGCAGTGGTGGTGCGACCGTGGTTGACCCGGATCCCGATGTATTCCGGGCCCCTGTCCGAGGTGGGCCCGGACTGGCTTTGGCCGGGCGAGACGCACCGCTGCGGCGGCGCGCTGCTGCACGTCCGGCATACCCCTGGGCCCGACTGTGGTGAGGTCGCCGTCTACCTGCACGGGCTGACCGGCTCGGCCACCAACTGCACCGATCTCGCCGGACTGGTCGGCTCCCGGCTGCCTGGGATGGCCGTCGACCTGCCCGGCTTCGGCCGCAGCGTGCCACCGGAGGGTTTCGACTATGCGATGGACTCGCAGGCCGAGGTGATCGCCGCGTTCCTCAACGGTCTGGGCTGCGGCCCGGTGCACCTGGTGGGCAACTCCATGGGTGGGGTGGTGGCGCTGCTGGTCGCGGCCCGCTACCCGGGCCTGGTCGGCACCCTCACCCTGCTCGCGCCCGCCATGCCCGATCTGCGAGTGGATCCCCGACGGATGTCGAACCCCCGGATGGCGCTGGCCTTCCTTCCGGTCATCGGCACGTCGAGCCGCCGGGCACTGGCGAAGGTGTCAGCGGAGGAGCGGACCGAGCGGATGCTGCGACTGTGCTTCGCCGACCCGTCGGCGGTGGATCCGGCGCGACGCGCTGCGGCGGTCCAGGAATCCGCTGAACGAGCCACCCTGCCCTGGGCTGCAGTGGCGGTGACCCGCTCCACCGAGGAGCTGCTGAGGACCTGGTTGGTGCCCCGGTCCCGGTCGCTGTGGCGTGTCGCTGCCGAGGTCAGGGCACCCGCGCTGGTGGTCTGGGGAACCGCGGACAAGGTGATCAGCGTACGCAAGGCCCCGCGCACCGCAGCGGCACTGCCCCGCGGGCGGCTGCTGGTTATCCCGGCCACCGGTCACGTCCCGCACATGGAGCGGCCTGCCTCTGTCGCCCGGGCGATGCTCGGCATGATTGATGCCGTGGACCAGGCATTGTGGTGACGTGCGCGCCGTCCACGGCAGTTGTGCGATCCTTTCGCCGTGACCCCCTCGACGCGAGCCGATCCGGCGACGCGCGCACAGCCCCTGGCTGCGTCCTGGGACCCGCAGCCCGAGTCGGCTTCGCGGGGCGATACTGCCAGACCTCGTGGCTGGGGACCTCCCCGTCGGGGACCGCGGGCTCGAGCTCGCGCTGGACCTCGTCGGATGGGGCGCGTGGGCCACGCGGTGTCCATCTACGGCTGGCGGGTCTATGCGCTGCCGGTCCTGGCAGTGCTCACCGTGCTGGCGGTGCTCGACGCGGCCGGCACGCCGGGCCCACCGCCGAGTGAGGCCAACCCGTCAGGCCCCGCGCAAGACCTCCTGATCCCCGGCCCTCTGATCCCGAATCCGTTGGGCGGCCCAGGTTTCCAGGCGGTGAAGGCAACAGCCGAACTGCCCGGTGGGGGACCGTTCACCAGGCAGGGCGCCGGCACCTGGCGGGTGGTCCCCGGGGGCGGTGTGCCTTTCGGGACCGGCCAGCTGCTCACCTATACGGTCGAGGTCGAGGACGGAGTTGAGGTCGAGGGCGGTCCGGTGGGCTTTGCGACCACCGTGGACAGCACGCTGGACAACCCGAAGAGCTGGATCGGCAGCGGGCGCTACCAGTTCCAGCGGATCAACGACGGCCGCGCAGCCGCGTTGCGGATCAGTCTCACCTCGCAGGAGACCACCCGCCGGCTCTGCGGCTTCCGGATCCCCTTCGACGCGTCGTGCTGGAAGCCCGACGAGCACCGGGTGGTGATCAACACCGCCCGCTGGGCCCGGGGTGCGGTGGCTTTCCAAGGCAACGTCGTGCAGTACCAGCAGTACGTTGTCAATCACGAGGTCGGGCACGGGCTGGGCTTGCCGCACATCGCGTGCGAGGCGAACGGGCGGCTGGCGCCGGTGATGATGCAACAGACGTGGGGGGTGGCGGACGACTACCTCGCAGCGCTGGGCACCGACCATGTCACCGCGGACGGGCTGGTGTGCCAGCCCAATGCGTGGCCGTTCCCGACCGTGAACTGACGGGGTGGGAAGAGGAACCGGACCCGTGACGTTCAACCTGGCGGGAGCATGGAGACGTGAGGAGTGCGCCGATGAGCCTGCCGCCGCTGGTGGAACCCGCCGCGGAGCTGACCAAGGAGGAGGTCGCCCGCTACAGCCGTCACCTGATCATCCCTGAGGTCGGGATGGACGGTCAGAAGCGTCTGAAGAACGCCAAAGTGCTGGTGGTCGGTGCTGGCGGGCTGGGCAGCCCGGCGTTGCTCTACCTGGCTGCGGCCGGCGTGGGCACGCTGGGCATCGTCGAGTTCGATGAGGTCGACGAGTCCAACCTGCAACGCCAGGTGATCCATGGCCAGTCCGACATCGGCCGACCCAAGGGCGAATCGGCCCGGGACTCCATCCGCGAGATCAACCCGTTCGTCCAGGTGAACCTGCACCAGCTGCGGCTGGAGTCATCCAACGCGCTGGACGTCTTCGGCGACTATGACCTGATCCTGGACGGCACTGACAACTTCGCTACCCGCTACCTGGTCAACGATGCTGCCGTGCTGTTGGGCAAGCCCTACGTGTGGGGCTCGATCTTCCGCTTCGAGGGCCAGGCGTCGGTGTTCTGGGCGGACGCGCCCGGAGGTCAGGGCCTGCAGTACCGCGACCTGTACCCGGAGCCTCCGCCGCCCGGGATGGTGCCGTCCTGCGCCGAGGGCGGTGTGCTCGGCGTGCTCTGTGCGTCGATCGGTTCGATCATGGTCACCGAGGCGATCAAGCTGATCACCGGGATCGGTGAGACGCTGCTCGGCCGGCTGATGGTGTACGACGCGCTGGAGATGAGCTACCGCACCATCAAGATCCGCAAGGATCCTTCGGCGGATCCGATCACCGAGCTGATCGACTACGAGGAGTTCTGCGGCACGGTCAGTGACGCGGCTGCCAGTGCAGCGGCGGGCTCGACCATCACCGCCGTCGAGCTCAAGGAGATGATCGACTCCGGTAAGGACTTCGCCCTGATCGACGTCCGGGAACCGCACGAGTACGAGATCGTCAGGATCCCGGGCTCCACGCTGATTCCCAAGGACCGGATCCTGTCCGGTGCGGCGTTGGCCGAGCTGCCCCAGGACAAGCCGCTGGTGCTGCACTGCAAGTCCGGGCAGCGTTCTGCCGAGGCACTGGCCGCACTGCACAGGGCGGGTTTCCGGGACGCCGTGCACGTCGGCGGTGGCGTCCTGGCCTGGGCCAATCAGGTCGACCCCTCCTTACCCACCTACTGACCTCGTGAGTGGGAACAGTGTTATAACACTGCTCCCACTCACGAGCAGTCGCGTCAGCCGCTGCGACGGCGGGTGGAGTACTGGCGGGAGGGGACTACGGGGGCGGACCGGCGTGCGACTGCGGACTTGCCGCCTTGGGGCGTTGGAGCCGCGGACTTCCTGCCGCGGCGCTCGCGGCGGTTGGGCACCGGTGCAGCGTCGTCCTCTGGTCCCTGTTGCTGGTGGGGTTTGACGTGGTGGGATTCGGGTTGCTGGACCATGAGGTCTCCTCAACTACACATGGGTGTTGGGTCAGCGATAGCCCGGCGTACGGGGCACTAGCCGCTGAACCGCGGCGAGCCGGATGCGCGCTCGACGGCGCGGGTCGGGACCTCAGCAGGTCATGCCGACGACACTAGCAGTGGCCGCTCCGCTGTCGCATCAGCTTTCCGCGCGGCGCCCGGGTCGGGCTTCTCCGCGATAGTCGGGCCGGGTAGCTGATTGTTCACTCGTAATGAGCAGGTCCGGGGTTCGATTCCCCGAGGCGGCTCGCAGGTCAGACCCTGTCCACTGTGGTATGGACGGGGTCTGATTGATCTTCGGATGACTAGCTGAGTGACTACGGGCGTCACGCGGGTGACCGTTCTCCGGGAGTGCAATGCTGTCTGCGCAGAGGTGGGGCGGTGGTTGCGCTGCATGGACACGGGCGAACGGCGTGTTCCGGATGCCCCCGCGTTGGCGCAAGTGGTATTGCTGTGCCATCGGCGCGAAGAAAGCGCGCTCATCTGGCATGACAGCTCGACTCGTAGCATGTCCGAACGTCTGACGCTCGGGCCTTATGCCTCGGAGCCTTGCTGACCTTGGTTGTCCGTTCGGACAGCGTAGGCTCTGCCGTGCCGACGAGCGGCGTACTGTCTCTGCGCAGCCCCGATGGAGATCAGATGATCAATCAAAGCTTGGACGGGTCCGCGGATGACCACGACGACGGTCGCGCTGACTATTTTGGTGCGGATGCGTCTGGAGTCCTGGGTGATCCGGCCTGGCGCTCGATTTCCACTGACCCAGTTCTATCGCGGCCCCCGGTCCCTGGGTTCTCGGGGAACGTCCCGGCCGGTGATGATCTTCGCCTCGACATCGGTTGGGATCGTTTCGAGCAGCTGCTCGTGTTCGTCGCCCAAGGCGTCCTTGGTCTCAATCGGATCCGGTTCCGCCGGTACTGGGTCAGCGGCCAGGCGCAGCATGGTATCGACCTGGCAGGGCGAGGTCCCGATGGCGGATACCCCGTCGTGCAGTGCAAGGAGCGCGACACATTCACTCCAGTGGACTTGCGTGCAGCGGTGGCGAAGTTCGCCGAGGGCAAGCGGCCGTTCGGGGCGCAGCACCTGATCGTTGCCATCAGCACCGTGGCGCGGACTACCCAGCTCGAGGACGAGCTAGCCGATCTGCAGGATAAGTACAGCGATCTGCAGATCCAGCTGTGGGGCGCCGAACGCTAGCCGCTGCGTCGAGCTGCCGAATCTAACACGGTGGCCTACCCTGCGGGCTGCCCAAGAGATATTGGGCCACTGTAACATCCTGCGTATTACAAAATTGCCGGCGCCACGGCAGTCCGGGCAGCAAGAACCCCGCCGGGGCGGTGTTGAGCCTCTGCGGCGACGTCGACTAATCACGACCGCGCCAGATAGCCTCTTGCTCGCGTCCCTGAGCAGGGAGGGTTATCGGAAACAAATCTTCGTTAGTTTGCTGACCGGCGTGTCGGTCCCACAATAAGCCCCGGCCCCTCGAGAGAATTGAAAGGTCTTTCTCACGGATCTTTCATTCCCCGGAGGGGCCGGTGCGCACCAATCGTACTATCGGGATGAGCCAGGTT
>DATDHI010000017.1:0-49690 GCA_036521655.1 Pseudonocardiaceae bacterium
CTACTCCCACCACGGAGTTGACTGAAGCTCAGGTTAGCCTACCCTTTGTTGGTCGTCAAGGGTGCTCGTCGAAGCCTGGCGAGCCAGCACAGCAGCGCAGACCAGCGCGGCAAGGGCCACCACCACCCCGCCGATGACGACCGGGGCGCGGCCGTCGAGCTCCGCGGCGATCCAGCCCGTCAGCGGTCCAGCGATCGGGTTCCCGCCGAGTAATACCAGCATGTAGAGCCCCATGACCCGGCCCCGCATCCCCGGGTCGACGGACAGCTGGACGGTGGAATTGGCCGCGGTGGTGAAGGTCAGCGCGGCCGCGCCGCAGGGCACCAGCATCAGCCCGAACGTGGTGTAGGTCGGCATCAGCCCAACCGTGACCTCGGACAGTCCGAAGGCGAAGGCGGCGCTGAGCACCACGCGCAGGCCGGGACCGCCCCGCCCGCTGCGGCGAGCTGCCAGAGTGGCGCCAGCCAGCGTGCCCGCCGCCAGCGCGGTGGACAGCAACCCGTAGGCGTCTGCACCCCGGTGGAAGACGTTGCGCGCCACCACCGCCAGCGTGATGTAGAAGTTCAGCCCGAAGGTGGCCACGAAGAACACCAGGGTCAGCACCATGATGAGGTCGCGGCGGCCACGCACATAACGCAACCCCTCCATCAGCTGACCGGAGCGGCGCGGGATCGGTGCGGACCGGCGCAGCCGGGAGGGATCCATCAGCACCAGCCCGGTAACCACCCCGGCAAAGCTCACCGCGTTGACCAGGAAGACCCATCCCGTGCCGATGGCAACGATGGCGATCCCGGCCGCGGCGGGACCGGCGATCCGTGCCACATTGAAGGTCATCGAGTTGAGCGCGACCGCATTGGTGACCTTGTCGCGTCCTACCAGCTCCGCGACGAAGGCCTGCCGGACCGCGACGTCCACCGCGGAAAGGCAGCCCAGCAGCACGCACAGCAGGTAGACATGCCACAAAGCGACGACTCCCCCGACGTCGAGCAGACCCAGCACCAGGGCGCATACCCCCATCGCGGCCTGCAGGGCGATCAGCAACCTGCGCTTGTCGTAGCGGTCGGCGATCACCCCGGCCCACAGCGACAGCACCAGCGTCGGGCTGAACTGCAGGGCCGCGGCGACGCCCAGCGCCACCGGATTGCCCCCGGACAGCTCCAGGACCAGCCAGTCCTGGGCCACCCGCTGGCCCCAGGTGCCGATCAGCGAGACGACCTGCCCAGTGGCGAAGAGCCGGTAGTTACGGGCCCGCAGGGAGGCGAACATCCCGTCGCGGTCGGCCGTCGGAGTCCTTGTAGCGGTGTCGTGTTGGTCGGTGGGCACCCCTCAGACGCCCGCCATCCGGTCGATGAGCTCCGCTGCGCGGCACAACACCGCACGCTCGTCGGCGGACAGCTCCGCCAGCCGTTCGTCCAGCCAGCGCTCCCGCGCGCTGACCTCGGCATCCACGTGGGCGCGGCCTGCCGCGGTCAGCGCCACCACGGTCTGCCGGCGGTCGGTAGGGTGCGGGCTGCGTTCGACGAAGCCGAGCTCAGCCAGCGCGGCGATGACCCGGGTCATCGACGGTGGCCGGACCCGCTCGTGGTCGGCCAGCTCCCCGGCGCTCATCGGGCCGTGCCGGTGTAGCGAGAACAGCGCGGAGAGCTGGGTGAGGGTGACGATCGTCTCGGTGCGACGCTGGACCCGTAGCCGCCGGTTGAGCCGGACCACGGCAAGTCGCAGCCGCGTGGCCAGCGCTGGCTGCTCGGTTGCTGGACTCTCCTGCATCGCTGTCATATCGTTAGCATAGCTCACGAATTCCTCGGGAATGCGCTAGCGTGCAGGGTGTGCCGCGTGTTGCCCCGTCGCTACCCCGGCGCCTCACCGATCCGCGCCCGGTGGTCGCCGTCGGAACCCTGACCTGGTTCGCCGCGGCAGCGGTGTTGCTGGCCGCCGGTGGACCGCCCGCTTGGCTGTGGGCATGCCTGACCGGTGGGCTGCTCGGCCTCGGGGGTCTTGCGGCGATGCACTGGCAGCGCACCGCGGCCCGGCGTGGGTCCCGGAGTGCCCAGCGTGGCTTGTGAGTGCCCTCGCCGAGCTGCGTGGTGTCGAGGTCAGCGCCCACCAGTTCCAACGGTGGATATCCAAGGCGCACGAGTCGAGGATCGAGGCGCCGATCACCGAGGCGCTCGGCGAGCGCGAAGTGCGTCAAGACGGGCCGATCACATTGTGGAACCGGTTCGAGACTAACGTACAAGATGTGGGATGGACTTGGCCGGCCGAGCTGCGATCGCCTCGACCTGACGGTGACACCCGATGGTCACCACCGCGTGTGGCTTGACGAGCTGACGGTGACTCTAGCTAGGTGGAGCTTGCCGCCGAGGGCCTGACTCAACGCTAACAGCGCCCCGCGCGCCCGGTCAGGGTGCGGGGGCGCTGCCATGCTCGTCGGCCGCTACCGCCAGCGCTGACCACTACGAACGTGATCCGCCTTACGAGATCCGCGAAGCGCCGCGAAGGGCCGTGCGCAGCTCGGGGGTCAGCAGCTGCCCGGCTCGATCGACGAGCAGCGTCATCTCGTAGCCGATCAGTCCGATGTCGCAGCTGGGCGACGCCAGTACGGCAAGGCTGGATCCGTCGCTGATAGCCATGGTCAGAACGATGCCGCGTTCCATCTCCACGACGGTCTGCACCACACCGCCCGCCTCAAAGCAGCGCGCGGCCCCCTGGGTGAGGCTGATCAGACCCGAGGTGACCGCGGCGAGCTGGTCAGCGCGGTCTCGGGGCAACGCTGAGGACCCCACCAGGAGCAGCCCATCGGCGGAGACCACGACAGCGTGCGCCACACCGGCCACCCGCTCCACGAAGCTGTCCACCAACCAGCCGAACTGGCCGGCCTGGGCCGGGTGCTGCTGCGCTGCTGCTGTCACTGCTGATCCTCCTCGAACCGTCCCTGCTGGGTGCCGGCGCGGGCAGACTGCTCGTCCGGGGCGAGGCGCGCGTGCCGCCCGACGCGCAACCCGCGCTGGTATCTGCTCAACCGACCGCGTACATCGTCCGGCTTGCGGATCGGACCCGGCCCTGGCGTCGGAACGAGACGGTTGACACCGTCGTCGCCGGGCACCAGATGCGCGCGAGGCCGCCGCTTGGGCAGCCCAGCTCGGGTGACACCGTTGTCGACCGGGGAGCGCAACGCTTGGGCGGCGTGCCACTCCTCGTCCATCGGGGATCGCCACTCGTGCGTGTTGGCGCGAGCCGGGGCCCGACCCGGCCCGACGGGGTTGGGGAACCCCTCCGGCGGCGTCGCCATGTCACCGGTGTCGCCCAGCCGATGCCTGCTCACCGGTGCCGACTTCTGCTCCTGGAACCACGCCGAGACCATCTCGAAGATCTCTTCGCGGACCTCCGGCCGCCCCGATCCCGACGTCGTGGCGCCCAGCGGCGGTGGGTTCGCCAGTGGATCGGAGACCGGCGGGACCGTAGCGCCCGGGTATCCGACCGGAGCCGCAGCCGCCGGCCTCTGCTGAGGCTGGCGCTCGGGCTGGGCACCGGGCTGGGGCTCGTCGCGGCCGAAGAGTTCCAGCCACTCCTCCTCGGCCGTGCGCCGACGGTTGAGCCGGGACGTCCCGACGCCGATCGAAGAGGGGCTGAACAAATCCGCCGCGGTGGCCTCATCGATCACCGACACCTGCATCGGCAGCTGCATTTCTGCCCCGCTCCACTCCATGGTGCCCTGGGCCGCGAAAGCTGCGTCCCTCGACGCGAGGGGGTCGGTGGACACCGGTGATTCCGTGGACACCGGCGAATCAGTGGACACCGGTGAATCAGTGGACACCCGTGAATCGGGGGACACCAGGACGGCGGGCACAACAACCTCCGCGGTGATCCCGATGTTGCCCGAGCGCCGGCGCAGCCGCACCGTGATGCCATGTCGCGCGGCCAACCTGCTCACCACGAACAGGCCCATCTGGCGGCAGACCGACACATCGACCATCGGTGGCGAGGCGAGCCTTGAGTTGATCGCCTGCAGCTCGTCTGGCGGTAGGCCAGGCCCGGAGTCAGTAATCTCCACCAGCAGGCAGTCGTCGTCGGTGAGGGCGCTGCCCAGCGCCACCGTGGTCTCCTGGGGGTCGCAGCGGGTGGAGTTGTCCAACAGCTCTGCGATCAGGTGCACCAGGTCATTGACGACCGGCCCGGCCACCATGACCGCCGGCGACCGACGCAAGGTCACCCGCTGGTTCTGCTCGACCTTGAAGACCGCTGCGCGCAGCACGTCGAGCACCGCCACGTACGGTTGCGCGGCACTGCCCAGGTTTCCGCCCGCCAGCACCAGCTGGTTTTCGCTGTGCCGACGCATCCTGCTGGCGAGCTGGTCGAGTTCGGCCAAGCCGCCTCGCAGCTCGGGGTCTCGTTCCTTGCTTCCTAGCTCGTCGATCAGCTGGAGCTGCCGCTCCACCAGGCCCTGGCTGCGCCCCGCCAAGGTGAGGAACGTGTCGTTGAGGCTGCTGCGCAGTACGGCCTGCTCAGCAGCGAGCCGGACCGCCTGCACGTGCACCGTGTCGAGGGCCCTGGCTACCTGCCCGACCTCCTCCCGGGAATCCACCGGGACTGGATCGATGGTCGTCTGGCCCAGGGTTGTCCCGTCGGCCAGACGCAGCTGCTCGACAACCTCGGGCAGCCTGCGGTCGGCGACGTCGAACGCCGCGGTGCGCAGCGTGCGCAGCGGTTGCAGCAGCGAGCGCACCACGACAACCAGCATCAGCACGGTGATCGCCAACAGCGCGACGATCGTGGCGGAAACCCACATGGCCTCCCGCCGCGCCTGGTCGCTCAGCCCCCCTGCTTCCGTCCGCAACCGGTTGAGCAGGGTGGTCTCCCCTTGGCGGATCCCCTCGACAGTGCCCGCAGCGGCGGAGTTCCAGTCGCCGGGTACCACCTCCAAGGGCGCCCCCCGCACCGCCCGTCCGAGTGCGGCGTCCAGCAGCGGCTTCCGACCGGCCGACGCGGTGCCGGTCACGGTGCGGTCGTAGAGCTGGTGCTGAGCCGGAGTGGCGACTTCGTTGAACCGCTTGACCGCGGCGTCGTACTGGGCGTCGGCGGTGCGCAGCGCAGCCTGCCGGTCCGCGGGCAAGCCGCCGGACAGGATCGCCGCCAGCAATACCGCGTGCTCGTTTGAGATCTGCTCTTTCTCGTCGGCCAGCGCCTTGACGCCCTCGGCTTGCCGCATCAGCGGTTCGGGGACGCCGTCCAGCAGCCTGCGGTCGAGGTTCAGTAGCGCTGCGATCAAGTCGGTATAGTCGGCGATCGCCTTGGGCGCGTTCGCATTCGCCCCCGGCGGGGGCGGGCCTACCGGGGGCGGGCCTAGCGTGGATTGACGCAGGGCGGCGAGCCCGGAGAGCCGACCCAGCGCGGCCCGATAGGCCTCGCCTGCGGTCTGCCCGCTACCCGGCGGGTTGGCGTTGGCGCCTGTGCTGTCGGCACCGAAATCAACCGAACGCAGCGTGCCTACGTCAGCGTCCACCCGCTGGGATTGGTTCGGCAGCGCGGTGCGGGCGGCAGCGCCGCCGGTGACGAGCACCTCAGCAACCAGATGCCGTTCCCCCTGCAGATCATGCACGACGAGGCTGACCTGCTGGATCACACCGATCTGCCGCTGCAGCGCAGCGAGGCGGCGCGCCTGGCTCACAAGATCGGCGACCCGCAGTATGCCGAGCACCCCGGCTAGTATCAGGGGCACCAGCAGTACCGCGGTGAGCTTGGTGCGCAGCCGCCAGTCTCGCAAAGGCCACAGCCGCCACCCCCCGCTGCGGCGTCGCAGCGGAACGTTATCGCCCCCGAGCGTAGCGGCAGAATGAGCGAGACCGAAGCTCAGCGGAGGGGTTCTGTCACCTTCCGTAACTGAACCATTGCCGCTGGAACCACCGGCGGGGGATCTGACCCTACCTTCGTGGGCGGCCACGCTGTGCACCTTCCCAACTCGACGTCGGCCCCCCAACGCCCGCAACCTGCGTACTGCTCACCGTGTCCGGCTCTCGACCATACTCGAACATCCTCGCGATCGTCAGACTCGCCGTGACAAGATCGTCGCTGGGCGCGCCAGCCGGACCGGTCAGGCGCGAGCCGCCACCGACCGCCGCATAGCGTGCTCGACCAGAGCGATGAGGGCGTGCTTGGTCGACTCCCGCTCGCGGGCGTCGCACGGGATGATCGGCACGGCGGGATCGATGGACAGCGCTTCCCGGACATCCTCGATGCTATGGCCGAGCACCCCGCCAAAGCAGTTCAGACCGACCAGGTAGGGCAGGCCGCGGTCCTCGAAGAAGTCCACCGCCGCGAAGCAGTCAGCCAGCCGGCGGGTGTCTACCAGCACGACCGCGCCGATCGCCCCACGGACGAGGTCATCCCACATGAACCAGAATCGGTGCTGTCCCGGGGTGCCGAACAGGTAGAGGATCAGCTCCGCGTCCAGTGAGACGCGACCGAAGTCCATCGCCACCGTGGTGGTCGACTTATCCGGGGTCGCCGCGAGGTCGTCCACCGAGGTGCTCGCTTCGGTGAGCACGGCCTCGGTGGTCAGCGGGACGATCTCGGAGACCGAGCCGACGAACGTCGTCTTGCCGACCCCGAACCCACCGGCCACTACAATCTTGGCCGAAATCGTGCGGGGCCCACCCGCGGGTTCCCGCGCGGTGGGCGCGGCGGGCTGTGCGGACCACCCCGAGCGGCCCAGGTTCGATGGGATCCACGGGGATTGCACCCGATCAGAGTCGACGGAGTCCACTCAATACCCTTTCCATTAATGCCACCTCCGGCGCCTCGCCGGAGGTACTCGCCGTGCGGTGCACCACTACCAAACCGATGTCCGCCATGTCGCCCAGCAGGACCCGGGCCACTCCCAGCGGCAGGGAGAGCAGAGCGGCGACCTCGGCCACTGACCGAGGGTCGCGGCACAACTGCGCCACTGCCCGATGTTCCTCGCTGGTCAGCGCGGCCATGTGGCGCCCATGGTCGCTGGTGGACAGCAGCGTCTCGATCTCGAGATCGAAGACCGGCCGGGTGCGGCCCTGAGTCCAGGCGTAGGGCCGCACCACGGACGCTGAGGCCACCGGTTCGTCCCACTGATCGGGCGTCGAAGGCTCGGGAGTCGACCGCCGCATGGGAACCGGCGCCAGCTTGGACAAGGGCTTGTCGAACCTTTCGCGAGGCCCCCCCGACCGCGAGGGACCGTAGCTGAGGTTGTTCGGCACATCGGCGAACGACCGCCCATCGTCGTCATCGCCGCCCCGTTTCCTCATAACATCACCGCCACGTCATCGGCCCAACGCACCATGAAGCTCGGCCCGCAACTGCGGGGTGAGCTGCTGGCCAACCCGGTCGACCAGCAGCGTCATCTCGTACCCGACGAGGCCGATATCACAGCTCGGGGCTGCCAGCACTCCGAGGCAGGAGCCATCGCTGATCGACATCAGCAGCACGATCCCGCGCTCCATCTCCACCACCGTCTGCACGACTTGGCCCGCGTCGAAGCAGCGGGCCGCGCCCTGGGTCAGGCTTACCAGACCGGAGGCCACTGCAGCGAGCTGATCAGCGCGGTCTCTGGGCAGATGGGCCGAGGCGGCCAGGGGCATCCCGTCGGAGGACACCACCACCGCATGCGCCACGCCGGGCACCCGGTTGACAAAGTCGTCCACCAACCACCCGAAGCGGTTCGACTGCTGCTGCGGAACGGTCACTTCGTCTCCTCTTCTGCTTCCTACTGCTCTGCTGACCCGCTGGCATCCTGGTCGAGGTTGCCCGGGTCGAGGTTGCCCGGGTCGGGGTTGCCTTGGTCGGGGTTGCTGCGGCTCTGGCGCCCTTCGCGGATACCCTGCTGGTAGCTGGCGAGCCGGCCGCGGATCGCCTCTGCGCTGCGAACCGGCGCTGTGGTGGGCTGGGCGGAACCAGACCCACCCGCGGCGCCAGGCACCAGCAACGCCCGGGGCTGCCGGCGGGGCAGGCCAGCAGGGGTGACTTCCGCGGGCACCGGTGTGGCCAGTGCCTCCGCCGCCCGCCAACCCTCGTCCGCAGCGCCCCAGCCCTCCCCCGGCGCTTCGGCCGGAGCCGAGCTCCCCCGCGCTGCAACAGCGGGTTGCACCGGGGTGAGAGTCGTGCCGGAGTCGAAGGACTCGGCCAGCGCCTTCCCCGGTTGCCGTCGCAGCAGGCCCGAAGGGCCCGCCGTGGCAGACACCTTCGAGTCCGACCGCGTCGCCGGAGAGACCGCCGCTGCGGGCACCGCTGGCGCATCCGGCGTCGGGGGCGCCTCCGGTGGGGCGGGTGGCTCCGGCGTCGGGCTAGGCGGCGCAGTCCAGCGCACCGGCACTGCCTCGTGCTCCTTGAACCACGCGGAAGCCACGTCATCGAAGATCGGGGTGGAGTTCCGCAGCGTCACCCGGGAACCAGGCGCAGTCGGCCCCGCAACCGCGGCGGGCCCGGGGCGAAACAGCTCGGCGCCGGATGGCGTACTGGGATCAGCCGCCGAGGGGCTGTCCGCCACGGGGCTGGCCGGGGGGCCGGGGGGTGCGGGTGGCGGGCCCGCCGGCACCGGCCGGTTAACCGGCCGCATCGGGAGCTTGGAGCCGCCTGCTGGATCCTTCGGGGCGAGCTGCTTAGCCGACCGGGCTCCGTTGCCGTTGCCGCTGGTCCCGCGACCGCCCGCGGGGTCAGGCTGCGGCCCAGGGTCGAACTGGGCGTGAGGAACCGAGGTACCGCCGCTGTCGGCGGACCTGGCGGCCACTAGCGCGGCAGTGCCTCGGGCGTGGCCGTTTCCTGCAGGCAGCTCCGCGACCGGCGTCGCGCGCGAATCGGTCGCCTCCGATACCAGCCGGACCAGCCGGGGCGGAATGGTGACAGAAGCCGAGACACCCACGCCGCCCTCACCGCCGCCGAGCCGAACATCGAGGCCGTGCCGGGCGGACAGCCGGCCGACGACGAAGAGCCCCATCCGGCGGGACACCGAGACGTCCACCACCGGTGTGCTGGCCAACCGCCTGTTCGCATCGGCCAACTCCAGCTCCGCCATCCCCACGCCACGATCCATCACCTCGATCACGACCGAGCCGTCCTCGGCGAAGGCGCTGGAGACCATGACGTGACTGTCCGGGGGAGAGAACTGGGTGGCGTTGTCCAGCAGCTCCGCAAGCAGATGCACCAGGTCACTCGCCGTCCGGCCGAGCACCAAGACCACCGGTGGCTGCTGCAGTACGAGCCGCTGGTACTGCTCCACCTCGGACACCGCGGCGCGCAACACGTCAACGAGCCGGACTGGACGGCCGGCCCGGTTGGACGAATCGGTGCCCGCCAGGACCAACAGGTTCTCGCTGTTGCGCCGCATACGGGTAGCGAGGTGGTCGAGCTGGAACAGGTTGTCCAGCTGTTCCGGGTCCTGCTCACCGCTCTCCAGCCGGTCGATGAGCTGGAGCTGCCGCTCTACCAGACCCTGGGTCCGGCGCGACAGGTTGACGAAGATGTCGTTGACATTGGCGCGCAGCCGCGCCTGCTCGCCGGCCAACCGGACCGCTTGACTGTGCACCTCATCAAACGCCCTGGCAACCTGCCCGATCTCCTCACGTGTGGTGACCGCCACCGGCTCGATCGCCTGCTCAGGTTCGTCACCGTCACGGATCCGGGCCATAGCCTCAGGTAGCCGCCGGTCGGCGATGTCCAGCGCGGTGCGCCTTAGCACTCCGAGCGGCCGGAGCAGGGCCCGGGCGACGACGATGACAACCAGCACGCCCAGCGCCAAGGCGAAGAAGAGGATGACGGAATTCACCCCGGCGGCGGTGCGTACCTGGTCGCGCAACGTCAGCGCGGTGCGGTCGATCCGCTGCCGTAGCTCCCTCTCAACGGCTGCGACGTTGCCGATGACCGCTGCAGATCGCCGGTTCCAGTCCTCCGGTGAGGTGTTCAGCGGATCCCCCGCTATCCCGCGGTTGAGCACGAGCTGCAGCAGCCGCTGCCGGGCCAGCTCGGTGTCCCCACCGACCCGGTCAAGACTGCGCTCTCGCTCAGCCGGCGCCAGTGCCCCCCGGAAGGCGTCCTGGTCGGTGGCGAGCCGGACGGCCGCCGTCCGGACGTCGTCGATCTGTCCGGGGTTGAGCCGGTTGGCGTAGAGGGCCGCCAGGACAATCGCGTGCTGGCGGCTGATTTGCTCGCGACGGGACACCAACGCCTGCGCGGCAGCAGCATTGTTGGCGACGGCGACGTCGTCGAGCTGGCGGGTGAGGCTAACATCCAACGCGATCAGCGCGTCGATCGCGGCGCCGTATTCGGCGACTACCACTTCGACCGGGCCGAAGCCGGTCGTCACGCTCGCTCGCAGCGGCGCGAGCGCAACGAGCTGCGCCAGCGCGGTGCGGTAGCCGGTGGATTCCAGACCAGCTATGCGGTCGGTCGCCGTCCGGACCGACTGGGCATCGCTGTCAACCCTGCGGAACTGCTGCTCCAGCGGCCGCCTATCCCAGGTTCGACCATTGGCGACGAACGCCGTGCCCAGGTCCCGTTCTTGCTGTACATCGCCGATCAGGTCGGACAGCTGCTGTTGCACGTGAGTGATCAGGGAGATCCGGATGTAACCGGGAGCCGCGCTTGCCTGGTCCACGATCCGCAGCACACCGGCGACAAGGGCAACGATGGTCGGCACCATCAGGACGGCGACCAGCTTGACCACGACCGGCCAGTTGCGCCAGTTCCACCAGGACCGGGTGGCCGCCGGACTGGTCATCACCAGCCTCCCGTGAGGGCAGGATGTCGTGAGCTGCTCGCTGGCACAGTGGGGTTCCTCCCCAGGGTTCGACGTGACCGGCAGACGCACCCGGCTTTCACCACAGGTCGCCGCGGCCGCGGGTCTTCCCTACCGCACGGACGGGACACCTCTGGCACCGAGCCGGGTACGCTCGATACAGAGGACGGACGATACGACGGGCTGGGCAGGGGCGTCCCGCGGGTCTCATAGACCGTCCTCTTTGATCGGCCAGGATGCTAGTGCCCGCGGCCGACAACGCCCAGCCGGCCCAGACTTGATGGCCTGAATGGCGGTACCGAGCTACTCTGAGTGAGCGTCGGGCCGGTGGACGCCGGGAGGCGGAAGTGCGCAGCGGCGCCACGGCCGTCCGGGCGCGGGGCCCGACCTGCGACACTGGTCGTCGGCCGGGCCGATCAGGCCGCGGTGCTCGTCAACCCGGAGGACACGTTGAGCCCATCGCCGGAGTCCGGACCCCTCATCGTCCAGTCCGACAAGACACTGCTGCTTGAGGTTGATCACCCCGAAGCCGCGCAGGCCCGCGCCACCATCGCGCCCTTCGCTGAGCTGGAGCGCGCGCCCGAGCACGTGCACACCTATCGGGTCACCCCACTGGCGCTGTGGAACGCGCGGGCGGCAGGGCACGACGCCGAGCAGGTGGTCGACGCGCTGGTGCGCTTCTCCCGGTACGCCGTGCCGCAGCCGCTGCTGGTCGACGTCGTCGACACGATGAGCCGCTACGGCCGGCTGCAGCTGGTGCAGCACCCGGCGCACGGGCTGGTACTGGTGTCGCTGGACCGCGTGGTGCTGGAAGAGGTGCTCCGGCACCGCAAGATCGCCCCGATGCTGGGTGCGCGGGTGGACGCCGACACCGTGCTGGTGCACTCCTCCGAGCGCGGCCGGCTCAAGCAGGCGCTACTCAAGGTCGGTTGGCCGGCCGAGGATCTGGCCGGCTATGTCGACGGTGAGGCGCACCCGATCGCGCTGGCGGAGAACGGCTGGTCGCTGCGCGGCTACCAGCGCGACGCGGTGGCGGGGTTCTGGGCCGGCGGTTCCGGGGTCGTCGTGCTGCCCTGCGGGGCCGGCAAGACGCTGGTCGGGATCGGCGCGATGGTCGAGGCTCAGGCGACGACGCTGATCCTGGTGACCAACACGGTCGCCGGCCGGCAGTGGAGGCGTGAGCTGATCGCGCGCACCTCGCTGTCCGAGGACGAGATCGGCGAGTACTCCGGTGAGCGCAAGGAGATCCGCCCGGTGACGATTGCGACCTACCAGATCATGACGCGCAAGTCCAAGGGCGAGTACCGGCACCTCGATCTGTTCGACTCCAGGGACTGGGGGCTGATCATCTACGACGAGGTGCACCTGCTGCCTGCACCGGTCTTCCGGATGACCGCCGACCTGCAGTCGCGGCGGCGGCTGGGGCTCACCGCCACCCTGGTGCGCGAGGACGGCCAGGAGGGTGATGTGTTCTCCCTGATCGGGCCCAAGCGCTACGACGCGCCGTGGAAGGACGTCGAGTCCCAGGGGTGGATCGCGCCCGCGGACTGCGTCGAGGTACGGGTCACCCTGACCGATGCCGAGCGGCTCAGCTACGCCACCGCAGAGGCCGCCGAGCGCTACCGGGTGTGCTCCACCGCTCGGACCAAGCTCGCGGTGGTGCAGGCCATCCTGGACCGGCACCCCGACGAGCCAACGCTGGTGATCGGCGCGTACCTGGATCAGCTGGAGGAACTCGGCGACGCCCTGGACGCACCGGTGGTGCAAGGCTCGACGCGGAACCAGGAGCGGGAGGCGCTCTACGACGCCTTCCGCCGGGGCGAGGTGCGCAGGCTGGTGGTCTCCAAGGTGGCGAACTTCTCGATCGACCTGCCGGAGGCCTCAGTGGCCGTGCAGGTCTCCGGCACCTTCGGCTCCCGGCAGGAGGAGGCTCAGCGCCTGGGCCGGTTGTTACGCCCGAAAGGTGACGGGCGCCAGGCCCATTTCTACTCGGTGGTCTCCCGCGACACCCTGGACACCGACTACGCCGCCCACCGCCAGCGCTTCCTAGCCGAGCAGGGCTACGCCTACCGCATCATCGACGCCGACGACCTCCTAGGCCCCGCCGTCCCCCAGCCCGACTGACCCGCCACGACGCTGGGCGCCCGTCAGCCTCCCAGGGTCTTGGATAGGCAGTCGGCGAACTGGGCCATGACCTTCATGCCGACGTCCTCCATGGTGCCGCGGCCGAACTGGGCCGGCCGGCCCGAGATGTTCAGGTCGGTGGCCACCGTGACCGTGGTGCCCGCCCCATTCTCGGCGAGGGTGGCGATTACCTTGGCCGTTGCGGTGCTCTGAGGCGCCGGGACGGTGAACTTGTTCTCCAGCTTCATACAGATCAGCTTCCCACGCCGACCTAACGGGCGGCCGAGGTGGCCTCCGACTCAAGGAGTCGCCACCGGGGCGGCACCCGCTTCTCCAGACCGAAAGGTTCGAGGTGATAGTCCAGCACATCATCGAAGGCGGCAGCGATATCCTCGGTTCCCCAACCTTGACACCGCAGCACCGGGTCCTTGACCCCGGGCTGGCGCACGATGTGCAGCTGGTCCCCGGTGCACCGGACGAGCTGCCCGGTGATCCCCTCGGCGCGGTCGGAAAGCAGGTAGGTGATCAGCGGCGCGACCTGGTCCGGGGTGCGCTCGGGTGTGCAGCGCACCTGGGTAGCGGAGGAGGAACGCTCCACCATCCGAGTCCAGGCTAACGGGCAGACGGCGTTGACACGGACCCCAGCCTTGTCCAGATCCAGCGCCCAGGAGTAGGTGAAGGAGGCTACCGCGCCTTTGGAAGCCGAGTAGGTGCCCGCGCGGCGCTGTCCGAAGGAAGAACCCGACGAGATGTTGACAATCGATCCAGCCCGCTGCCTGCGCATCACCCGCGCGGCGGCGATACCGCAATACAGCACCCCTAGGACGTTGACCTCAATGAGCTCGCGGGCGGCATGCACATCCTCTTCCCAGGGCAGCGCCTCATAGTTGAGCGCGGCGTTGTTGACCAGACCGTCCACCCTCCCGAACTCCGCCAGGCACCGCTCGATCACTGCGCTGGCCTGGTCCGGATCGCGGACCGACTGGGCACTGGCCACCGCCCGGCCGCCCTGTTGAACGATGTGTGCGACGACCGCCTCGGCCAGCTCACCATCGATGTCGTTGACCACGACGACGGCTCCAGCCCGGGCGGCGTGCAGCGCGTAAGCCTCTCCCAGGCCTCGGCCGGCACCGGTGATCACGACGGCCTTGCCGTCGAGGATGCTCATAACTGCCCCCTTCGGATGCCGGTGCTCGGTTTGCCCGGCGATGCCACCATTCTCCGGCGGATTGCCAGCGGAAGGGGCTGGGGTTCAGCAAAGAGTTGCTGCGCATCGCCCAGCGGGAGCCACCGTTAGGCGCAACGGTACCGCAGCGCTATACGCCCGAATAGAGCCGCGCTACTCGACGGTGAGCACCAGCGGACCGTCGTCGGTGACGGCGATGGAGTGCTCCCAGTGCACAGCGCGAGACCCGTCCAGGGTCACCACCGTCCAACCGTCGCCGAGTTCCTCGGTCTTATCGCCACCCGCGGTGAGCATCGGCTCGATCGCCAGGGTCATTCCGGGCACCAGCCGGGGGCCGCGTCCGGGGCGACCTACGTTGGGCAGGAACGGGTCCATGTGCATGGCTGTGCCGATGCCGTGCCCGCCATAGTCGGCCACGATCCCGTAGGACACCCCGTGCTCTGCGGCAGCCGCCAACACCGCGGACTCCACTGCATGCGAGATGTCGGTCAGCCGGCCGCCGGGTTGCGCCGCCGCGATGCCCGCCTCCAGTGCCGTTCGGCAGGCCGCCGACAGCCGTGTGTCGCTCTCCGCAACAGTCCCGATGTGCACCGTCACCGCGGCGTCACCGTGCCAGCCCTCGAGGATCGCACCGCAGTCGATGGACAGCAGATCGCCGTCGGCGAGCACCTGCTCGCGGCTTGGAATCCCGTGCACCACCTGCTGGTTCACCGAGCTGCAGATCGACCCGGGGAAGCCGTGGTAGCCCTTGAACGACGGCACCGCCCCCGCGTCCCGTATCGACTGCTCAGCCAGCTCGTCCAGCTCACCGGAGCTCACTCCGGCGCAGGCGTGTCCCTCGAGCAGGCGCAATGTCCGGGCCACCACGGCACCAGCAGCCCGCATCGCGTCAATCTCGCCGGGCGACTTGAGCTCGATTGAGGTCCTCCCGCGCAAGCGCCGCACCACCGCACGCACCCCGCCCCCGGTCGTCATAGCGTGCTCATCGCGCCCGTGTCCGCAGCGCGTCCAGAGCCCGTGCAGACACATCCCGCACGGAACCCACTGCCGGCACAGTGACCACTCGGTCGGAGTAGAAGTCGAGCAGCGGAGCGGTCTCCTCCCGATACACTCGCTGCCTGCGTCGGATCACGTCCTCGGTGTCGTCGTCGCGCCCGCGGGCCATTAGTCGCTGGACCACCACTCGCTCCGGCACTTCCAACTCCAGGACCACGTCCGGCTCGCATTCCAGATCGCGCAGCATGCCGGCGAGCACCTTGGCCTGGCCGACCGTGCGGGGGAAGCCGTCGAGCAGGAACCCCGCCCGGCAGTCGTCCTTGATGAGCCGTTCCCGGACCATCTCGTTGGTGACCTCGTCGGGTACCAGGCCACCGGAGTCCAGATACCCCTTGACCTGCCTACCTAGCTCGGTCTGTTCAGCAACATGGTCCCGGAACAGGTCGCCGGTCGAGATATGCGGTATTCCGAGCCGCTCGCTCAATACGGCGGCCTGGGTGCCCTTACCCGCGCCCGGCGGGCCGACGATGAGTATCCGCACTAGCGAAGGAACCCTTCGTAGTTGCGTTGCATCAGCTGGCTCTCGATCTGCTTCACGGTGTCGAGCCCGACGCCAACCATGATCAGCACCGCGGTGCCGCCGAAGGGGAAGCTCTGGTTCTGCCCGTTACCGGTCAGGCCGAGGAACAAGTTGGGCAGCACGGCAACAGTGCCCAGGTACAGCGAGCCGGGCAGGGTGATCCGGCTCAGCACGAAACTCAGATACTCGGCGGTCGGGCGTCCCGGACGGATACCGGGGATGAAACCGCCGAACTTCTTCATCTCCTCGGCGCGCTCTTCCGGGTTGAAGGTGATCGCCACATAGAAGTACGTGAAAAAGATGATCATCAAGAAGTACAGCGAGATGTGCGCCCAGCTGGACTGGTTGACCAGGTAACGGCTGATGAACGTCTGCCACCACCCCTGCTGCCCGGTAGAGGAGGTGGTCAGCCGGGAGATCAGGTCGGGCAGGTAGAGCAGTGACGACGCGAAGATGACCGGGATGACACCGGCCTGGTTCACCTTCAACGGCAGGTATGTCGAGGTGCCGCCATACATCCGGCGCCCGATCATCCGCTTGGCGTACTGCACGGGAATCCGTCGCTGACCCTGCTCGACGAACACCACGCTGGCAATGATCGCCAGGCCGAACAGGCACACGAACACGAACACCAGCGCACCTTGGGAGTCCAAGATGTTCTTCCCTTCGGCAGGGATGCGCGCAGCGATCGAGGTGAAGATCAGTAGCGACATGCCGTTGCCGACGCCCCGCTCGGTGATGAGCTCGCCCAGCCACATGACCACGCCAGTCCCGGCGGTCATCACCACGACGATGACCAGCATGTTGAACACCGAACTGTCGGGAATCGGCGGCAGCGGGCAGTCACCGAACAGCTGACCGCGCACCGCCAGCGCGACGATGCCGGTGGATTGCAGGATGGCCAGCGCGATCGTCAAGTAGCGGGTGTACTGGGTGAGCTTGTTCTGGCCGGACTGTCCTTCTTTCTTCAGCTGCTCGAAGCGCGGGATCACCACGGTCAACAGCTGGACGATAATGCTCGCGGTGATGTAGGGCATGATCCCCAACGCGAACACTGACAGTCTCAACAAGGCCCCACCGCTGAACAGGTTGATCAGCGAGTAGATGTTCTGGTTGGCGCCACCCTGCACCCGGGCCAGGCACTGCTGGATGTTGACGTAGGACACCCCGGGTGAGGGCAGCGTGGCGCCGGCCCGGTAGATCACCACCATGCCGAGGGTGAACAGGATCTTGCGGCGCAGATCCGGTGTCGCGAAAGCCGAGCGGAAGGCGCCGAGCACTCCTACCTCCTGGGCACGGCCGTCGTGAGGCCGACGTCGATGGGCTGGCGGCCGCACCGCTGGGGCGGCGACCGCGCAGTACCTGGGGACGTGGCCGGACCGGCCAGCCAGCTCCCCAGGCACTCTGGCCGACTGTAACAGCAGGGCGCAGGTGCACTGCTGCCGTCGGCTACAGCTCGGTGCTGCTGCCGCCCGCTGCGGCAATCTTGTCCCGGGCGGAACCCGAGAAGGCCTGTGCACTGACCTGCAACGTAACGCCGCCGAGGTCGCCGTCCCCCAGCACCTTTACCGGCGATCCCTTGCGCACTGCACCCGCCGCCACCAGCTCGTCGGGCCCCACAGGGCCGCCAGCCGGGAACAGCCGAGCCAGGTCGCCGACATTGACCACCTGGTACTCGATGCGGAACCGGTTACGAAAGCCCTTGAGCTTGGGCAGCCGCATGTGGATCGGCATCTGGCCGCCCTCGAAGCTGGCGGGCACGTTCTTGCGTGCTTTGGTTCCCTTGGTACCGCGCCCCGCGGTCTTGCCCTTCGACGCCCCACCGCGACCGACCCGCGTCTTGGTGGTCTTCGCGCCGACGGCCGGGCGCAGATGATGGATCTTGATGGTCACTTCGCCGCCACCTCGTTCGAGACCTCTTCCACCGTCACCAGATGACGTACGGTGGCGATCATGCCGCGGACCTGGGAGTTGTCTGGCCTGACCACGGACTGACGGATCTTGCGTAACCCCAGCGAGCGCAGGGTCTCACGCTGGTTGCGCAGGCTGCCGATGGTGCTCCGCACCTGGGTGACCTTCAGTTGACCCACCTCAGCCCCCCACCCCGGCGGCGCGCGCCCGCAGCATGCCGGCCGGAGCCACATCCTCCAGAGGCAGGCCGCGGCGTGCAGCCACCTCCTCGGGGCGCTGCAGGCCCTTCAGCGCTGCCACCGTGGCGTGCACGACGTTGATCGCATTGTCGCTGCCCAGCGACTTGGACAGCACATCGTGGACCCCCGCGCACTCCAGCACGGCCCGCACCGGACCGCCCGCGATAACCCCGGTCCCAGGTGAGGCCGGGCGGAGCAGCACGACGCCGGCCGCCGCCTCACCGGTGATCGGATGCGGGATGGTGCCTGCGATCCGTGGTACCCGGAAGAAGTTCTTCTTGGCTTCCTCCACGCCCTTCTGGATGGCCGCCGGCACCTCCTTGGCCTTGCCGTAACCGACGCCGACCATCCCGTCGCCGTCGCCCACCACGACCAGTGCGGTGAAGCTGAAGCGCCGGCCGCCCTTGACGACCTTGGCCACCCGGTTGATCGCGACCACCCGCTCGAGGTGCGGGCTCTTCTCCTGCTGGGCCGGCCCGCCGCGGCCGCCGTCCCGGCGGTCCCGACGATCGCCTCGCTCGCCGCCGCCGCTTCCGCCGTCCCGCCGCGTGCGTCCAGGCATCAGGCGTTCCTTCCCTTGTCAGTCATCACTCAGAACTCCAAACCGGCACCGCGGGCGGCATCGGCCAGCGCCGCGATCCGACCGTGGTAGTCGTGCCCACCGCGGTCGAAGACCACCCGGTCCACTCCGGCCGCCTTGGCGCGGGCCGCAATAAGCTCGCCGACCCGGGCCGCCCTGGCCTTTTTGTCCCCGGCCATCGCGCGGACGTCCGGCTCGATGCTGGACGCCGCTGCCAGGGTGTGCCCCGCCAGATCGTCAACCAGTTGCACGGCGATGTGCCGGGACGAGCGGTTGACCACCAGGCGCGGGCGCTCGGGCGAACCGCTGATCTTCTTGCGAAGCCGGAAGTGCCGCCGCGACCTGGCCAACCTGCGCCGGGTAGAGACACCCTTGCCCACCAGCGGCCGCTTGGTCGTCTCGGTTGCTGCCTCAGCCATGATCACTTACCCGTCTTCCCGACCTTGCGGCGGATCTTCTCGCCGGCGTAGCGCACGCCCTTACCCTTGTACGGGTCAGGGCGGCGGAGCCTGCGGATGGTTGCGGCGATCTCACCGACCGTCTCCTTGTGGATGCCGGCCACCGAGAACCGCGTCGGGCTCTGCACCGTGAAGGTGATGCCCTCGGGGGCCTTGATGGGCACCGGGTGGCTGTAGCCCAGCGAGAACTCCAGATCAGAGCCCTTGAGCACCACCCGATAACCGACGCCGTGGATCTCCATCCGCTTCTCATAGCCCTGGCTCACTCCTACGACCATGTTGTTCACCAGAGTCCGGACGAGCCCATGCAGCGCCTTACTACGCCGCTCATCGTCTGGCCGCTCGACCAGCAGGGTGCCATCCTCCGCACGCTGCACGGTGATCGGCTCGGCCACGGCGCGCGACAGCGTGCCCTTGGGGCCCTGCACCGTCACGAGTCGCCCGTCGAGGGACACCTCGACCCCAGCGGGCACCGTGATCGGTTGCTTCCCAATGCGCGACATCTCGTCTGCTCCCCTCTCACCAGACGAAGGCGAGGACTTCCCCGCCCACGCCCTTCTTGGCAGCCTGCCGGTCGGTGAGCAGCCCGGTGGACGTGGAGATGATCGCCACGCCCAGGCCGCCGAGCACCTTCGGCAGCGAGGTCGACTTCGCGTACACCCGTAGGCCGGGCTTGGACACCCGGCGCAGGCCCGCGATGCTGCGCTCCCGGTTGGGGCCGAACTTCAGGTCCACCACCAGGGACTTACCCACGACGGCGTCCTCAGTATGAAAGCCTGAGATGTAGCCCTCTCGCTGGAGAATCTCGGCGATATTTATCTTGATCTTGGAGTGCGGCATCACGACCCTGTCGTGATAGGCCGAGTTCGCGTTGCGCAGACGAGTCAGCATGTCTGCGATCGGGTCGGTCATCGTCATGGCGACCTCGTGGGTCCCTTCCCGCCGCGGTTCCCTCCCGGGCCTGCGGCGATTACTTGCCTCACCAGCTTGACTTACTGACGCCTGGTAGTTCGCCGCGGTGAGCCATCTCGCGCAGGCAAATCCGGCACAGCCCGAACTTCCGGTAGACCGCCTTGGGCCGCCCGCAACGCTGGCAGCGGGTATAACCCCGCACCTTGAACTTGGGCTTGTGCGCGGCCTTGATGACCAGCGCCTTCTTCGCCATCAGCTCTCCTTGAAGGGGAAGCCCAGCCGACGCAATAGCGCCCGGCCTTCCTCGTCGGTGGTCGCGGACGTGACCACGGTGATATCCATGCCGCGCTGGCGGTCGATGCTGTCCGGGTCGATCTCGTGGAACATCGACTGCTCGTTGAGCCCGAACGTGTAGTTGCCGTTACCGTCGAACTGGGTCGACGACAGCCCACGGAAATCCCGGATACGGGGCAGCGCAATCGTCAGCAGCCGGTCCAGAAACTCCCACATCCGGCTGCCGCGCAGCGTCACCTTGGCGCCGATGGGCATCCCCTCGCGCAGCTTGAACTGCGCGACGGACCTGCGGGCGCGCTGCACCTGCGGCTTCTGGCCGGTGATCGCCGCCAGGTCGCGCACCGCGCCGTCCATCAGCTTGGCGTCCCGGGCCGCCTCGCCGACGCCCATGTTCACCACGACCTTGACCACACAGGGCACCTGCATCGGGTTGCCGTAGCTGAACTGCTCACGTAGTCCAGCGACGATCTCCTCGCGGTACCGGGCCTGCAGCCTCGGCACTTTCACCTCTGTGGTCGTCTTCACCTCTGTGGTCGTCATCTCAGATGTCCTTGCCATTGCGCCGCGACACGCGCACGCGCCTGCCCTCTCCGTCTGTGCGGTATCCCACCCTGGCCGGCTTGCCGTCGGCGTCGATGACCATGACGTTGGAAACGTCGATGGCGGCCTCCTGGGTGACGATCCCGCCGCTCTGCGCACCCCGCTGGGTGCGGCTGATCCGGGTGTGCTTCTTGATCCGGTTGACACCCTCCACGAGCACCCGGCCGCGATCGGGATACGCCTGGATCACCCGGCCCTTAGCGCCCTTGTCCTTGCCGACAATGACCACCACAGTGTCACCCTTGTGCACTCTCATGGCTAAAGTACCTCCGGGGCCAACGAGATAATCTTCATGAACCGCTTGTCCCGCAGCTCCCGGCCCACCGGGCCGAAGATCCGGGTTCCACGCGGCTCACCGTCCGGCTTGATGAGCACGGCCGCGTTCTCGTCGAATCGGATGTAGGAGCCATCCGGGCGGCGCTTCTCCTTAACGGTCCGCACGACCACCGCCTTGACCACATCCCCGCGTTTGACGTTGGCGCCGGGAATGGCTTCCTTGACAGTCCCCACGATGATATCCCCGATGCCGGCATATCTGCGCGAGCTGCCGCCGAGCACCCGGATGCACAGGATCTCCTTGGCGCCCGTGTTGTCCGCGACCCGCAGTCGCGACTCCTGCTGGATCACGTCAACTCCTTCTCGCACCCCGGTAGATCTGCCTTCTTCGGCAGTCCAGCGGGGCCTGACGGACAGTCCATCACTTGGCCTTCTCGAGGATCTGGACCAGCCGCCAGCGCTTGGTCGCCGACAGCGGGCGGGTCTCCATCAACAGCACCCGGTCGCCGACGCCTGCGGCGTTGGCCTCGTCATGCGCCTTCACCTTCGTGGTGGAGCGCAGCACCTTCCCGTACAGGGGGTGCTTCTTGCGGTCTTCCAGCGCCACCACAACCGTCTTGTCCATCTTGTCCGAGACGACGTAGCCCTCACGGATCTTTCGCTGATTTCGCCCTCCTGGCTGGGGCGGCTGATGCTGCCCGGCGGGCTGGACCGGCTGCTGCACGGTCAGCCCAGCGTCAGTGCCAGTGGTCTCGCTCATGCCGCACCCTCACTTCCAGCAACAGCGTCCGGTGACACCGACAGACCCAGCTCACGCTCGCGCATCACGGTGTAGACGCGGGCAATGTCATGCCGGACCGTGCGCAGCCGGCGGTTGTTGTCCATCTGCCCGGTGGCCATCTGGAAGCGCAGGTTGAACAGCTCCTCCTTGGCCTCGCGCAGCCGCAGCACCAACTCATCGTCGGAGAGCTCGCGCAGTTCGCTCGCAGCGGTGGTGGCCGCCATCAGAAGCCCACCCCCTCACGGGTCACGATCCGGCACTTCATCGGCAGCTTGTGGATCGCGCGGCGTAGCGCCTCGCGGGCCACCGACTCGTTCGGATAGGTCATCTCGAACATGACCCGGCCTGGCTTGACATTGGCCACCCAGAACTCGGGCGAGCCCTTGCCCGAGCCCATCCGGGTCTCGGCCGGCTTCTTGGTCAGCGGGCGATCCGGGAAGATGGTGATCCAGACCTTGCCGCCACGGCGAATGTGCCGGTTGATCGCGATACGGGCGGACTCGATCTGCCGGTTCGTCACGTAGGCCGGTTCCAGAGCCTGGATCCCGAGCTCACCGAAGGTGACCCGGGTGCCGCCTTTGGCCATGCCTGAACGACCCGGCGAGTGCTGCTTGCGGTGCTTGACTTTGCGTGGAACGAGCACGTCTCAGCCCTCCCCGTCGCCTGCGGTGTCGGCATCGTTGCTGTTCGCATGCCCGGGCGGGCTGGGCCGCGCTACCGTGCTGGGAGTCGGCGCGACCTCAGCGGTTTGCGGACCGTTCGCGTCGGCGAGGCCGCTGGCCTGGGCGGGCGACCCGGTGGGTGGCCTGGTGGGCACATCGGTTGGCCGCTGGATCGGCGTCTCGGCTGGCCCCGCGGCCACCTCGGCAGCCGCGGCGCGTCCCGCCTCAGTGGAAGTGCCGGTCGTTCCGGTCGCACCGGAGCGCCGCCGCGCGGGGCGTTCGCGCTTCGGCGCCCGGGCCGCGGCGGTAGCAGCGTTCTCTACGTCACGCTCACGTCGCCCACCGACCACGTCACCCTTGTAGATCCACACCTTCCCGCCGATCCGGCCAAAGGTGGTCCGGGCCTCGAATAGCCCGTAGTCGATATCGGCTCGCAGGGTGTGCAGCGGAACGCGGCCCTCCCGGTAGAACTCCGAGCGGGACATCTCGGCGCCGCCCAGACGGCCGGAGCACTGCACCCGAATGCCCTTGACCTGCGGGGAGCGCATGGCGGACTGGATGGCCTTGCGCATCGCACGCCGGAAGGCGACCCGGTTGGACAGCTGCTCGGCGACGCCCTGGGCCACCAGCTGAGCCTCGGACTCGGGGTTCTTCACCTCGAGGATGTTGAGCTGCACCTGCTTGCCGGACAACTTCTCCAGCTCCCCGCGAATCCGGTCGGCTTCCGCGCCGCGGCGGCCGATCACGATTCCCGGTCGCGCGGTGTGGATGTCGACCCGCACGCGGTCGCGGGTGCGCTCGATCTCAACCTTGGCAATGCCCGCCCGCTCCATGCCTTTGGACAGCAGCCGGCGAATCGCGACGTCTTCCTTGACGTACTCGGCGTACTGCTTGTCGGCATACCAGCGGGACTTCCAGTCGGTCGAGATACCGAGCCGGAAGCCGTGCGGGTTGATCTTCTGACCCACTAGCGGGCGCTCCTTGTCTGGGTGGCCTTCTTGCTGGCGCTGGCCCGGCGGCCCGGGGTTTGCCGACCCGAGCCACGGGACCGGCTGGCGGCCCGCCACTGCGGCACTGCCTCGACCTCCACCGTGATGTGGCTGGTGCGCTTGCGGATCCGGTAGGCGCGGCCCTGCGCGCGCGGCCGGAATCGCTTGAGCGTCGGCCCCTCGTCCACGAAGACCCTGGTCACCACGAGCGTGTCAGGGTCCAGCGAGAGGTTGTTCTCCGCGTTGGCCATCGCGCTGGCCAGCACCTTCGAGACCGGCGCGGAGGCCGCCTGCGGTGCGAACTCAAGCACCGCGAGGGCGTCGCGGGCGTTGCGGCCGCGAATGAGCTCGATCACGCGACGCGCCTTCATCGGCGTCACGCGGACGTACCGAGCCCGCGCTACCGCGCGGGACGGCTCCTGCGCGGCCGTCGCGCCGACCTCGTTACGGGCGTTCATCGCTGCTACCTCTTCGTCTCTGCTCTACCAGTATCCGGGCGCTCTACGAGTATCCGGGCTTCGCGGTCACCGGCCGCCTCAGCGGCGCCGGGCCCGCCGGTCGTCCTTGACGTGACCCCGGAACGTGCGGGTCGGGGCGAACTCACCAAGCTTGTGACCAACCATCGACTCGCTGATGAATATCGGCACGTGCTTGCGCCCGTCGTGCACCGCGATGGTGTGGCCGATCATGTCGGGGATGATCGTGGAGCGGCGCGACCAGGTCCTGATCACCTGCTTACCGCCGGCCTCGTTCTGCGTGTCCACCTTTTTGAGCAGGTGGTCGTCGATGAACGGGCCCTTCTTCAGGCTGCGTGGCATGCTTCCTCCTCCCTGCTCAGCGCTTCTTGCCGGTACGGCGGCGGCGGACGATCAGCTTGTCGCTCGGCTTGCGGCGTCGGGTCCGGCCTTCGGGCTTGCCTGCCGGGTTCACTGGGTGGCGCCCACCGGAGGTCTTGCCCTCACCACCGCCGTGGGGGTGGTCGACCGGGTTCATCACCACACCGCGGACCGTGGGCCGCTTGCCCTTCCAGCGCATCCGGCCCGCCTTGCCCCAGTTGATGTTGCCCTGTTCGGCGTTGCCGACCTCGCCCACCGTCGCGCGGCACCGGACATCGACGTTGCGGATCTCGCCTGAGGGCATCCGCAGCTGACCGTAAGGCCCGTCCTTGGCCACCAGCTGGACTCTCGCACCGGCCGAACGTGCGATCTTCGCCCCGGCGCCAGGGCGAAGCTCGATCGCGTGCACCACGGTGCCGACCGGGATGTTGCGCAACGGCAGGTTGTTGCCTGGCTTGATGTCCGCCTTAGGCCCGTTCTCCACCACGTCGCCCTGCCGCAGCTTCTCCGGGGCGATGATGTAGCGCTTCTCACCGTCGGCGTAATGCAGCAGCGCGATCCGCGCAGTGCGGTTGGGGTCGTACTCGATGTGCGCGACCTTGGCGGGTACGCCGTCCTTGTCCGCCCGCCGGAAATCGATCAGACGATAAGCGCGCTTGTGCCCGCCACCCTGGTGGCGGGTGGTGATCCGGCCGTGACCGTTACGGCCGCCTTTGCCGTGCAGCGGACGGACCAGCGACTTCTCCGGCTCGTTCCGAGTGATCTCGGCGAAGTCGGAGACGCTGGCGCCGCGGCGACCCGCGGTCGTCGGCTTGTATTTGCGGATGCCCATGTCGTTTAGCCCAGCTCCCTCAATGGCCCGACCTTGCTCACGTTGCCGGCCCGCCGAAGATCTCGATCTGCTTGCTGTCGGCGGACAGTGTCACGATCGCCCGCTTGGTGTCCTTGCGCTTGCCGTAGCCGAACTTGGTGCGCTTGCGCTTGCCGTGGCGGTTGAGCGTGTTGACACTGACCACCTGCACGCCGAAGACCTTCTCGACCGCGATCTTGATCTCGGTCTTGTTGGCATCCGGGGCGACCACGAAGGTGTACTTGTGCTCTTCGAGCAGGCCATAGCTCTTCTCCGAGATGACCGGCTTGAGGATCACGTCACGCGGGTCGGGGATCACCGAGCCTCCTCCTTCACCGTGGTGCTGCTGCGTCCGGCCAGGAACGCCTGCAGTGCATCGGCGGTGAACACGACCTCGTCGCTGACCAGCACGTCGTAGGTGTTGAGCTGATCGGAGGTGAGCACGTGCACTGACGGCAGGTTGCGCAGGCTGCGGCGGGCCACCTCGTCCACCCGGCTGATCACCACCAGCAAACGGCTGCCTGCGCCCCGATCGGAGAGCGCCTCCAAGACCGCACGAGCCGTCTTGGTGGACGGCACGTCACCGGAGACCAACCCGGAGACCACGTGCACCCGCCCCTCGCGAGCCCGGTCCGACAGAGCGCCGCGCAGCGCGGCCACCTTCATCTTCTTCGGGGTGCGCTGCCCGTAGTCCCGCGGCGTGGGGCCATGCACGATGCCACCGCCGGTGAACTGCGGGGCCCGGATCGAACCCTGCCTGGCCCGCCCGGTGCCCTTCTGCCGGTAGGGCTTGGTGCCGCCACCTGCGACCTCACCCCGGGTCTTGGTGTTGTGCGTGCCCTGCCGAGCGGCCGCCAGCTGGGCGACCACGACCTGGTGCATCAGTGGGATATTCGCCTGCACGTCGAAGATCTCGGCGGGCAGCTCCGCGGTACCCGCGGTGTCGCCTTGGGGGGTCCGAATCGGGACCGAGGTCACCGTGCACCACCCTTCGCGGCAGTCTTCACCAGCACCAGACCGCCCTTCGGGCCGGGCAGCGCGCCCTTGATCAGCAGCAGACCGGACTCGGCGTCAACCCGGTGCACGGTGAGGTTCTGGGTCGTCACCCGCACGTTTCCCATCCGGCCGGCCATCCGGGTGCCCTTGAACACTCGACTCGGCGTGGCGCAACCGCCGATCGAGCCCGGCGACCGGTGCTTGCGCTGGGTACCGTGGCTGGCACTGAGGCCGCTGAAGCCGTGCCGCTTCATCACACCAGCAGTTCCCTTGCCTTTGCTGGTGCCGACCACGTCCACCACGGTCCCGGCGGAGAACACCTCAGCGGTGACCTCCTGGCCGATCTCGTAGTCCGCGGCGTCGATCGTCCGAAGCTCCACGAGATGGCGGCGCGGGGTGACACCAGCGGCGGCGTAGTGCCCCCCTACCGGCTTGGTTACTTTGCGCGGGTCGATCGCGCCGAAGGCCAGCTGTACCGCGGGGTACCCGTCCTTCTCCGGGGTGCGGATCCGGGTCACCACACAGGGTCCGGCCTGCACGACGGTGACCGGGACGATCCTGTTGTTCTCGTCGAAGACCTGGGTCATCCCGAGCTTGGTGCCCAGGATCCCCTTAACCTGCTGGTCCGAATCAGTCGCTGTCATCTCCCGGCCTTACTGGATGTTGACGTCGACGCTGGCCGGCAGGTCGATGCGCATCAGCGCATCCACCGTCTTGGGCGTCGGGTCGAGGATGTCGATCAGCCGCTTGTGCGTGCGCATCTCGAAGTGCTCGCGCGAATCCTTGTACTTGTGCGGTGAGCGGATCACGCAGTACACGTTCTTCTCGGTCGGCAGCGGCACAGGTCCGACGACCCGAGCGCCAGTGCGCGTCACGGTCTCGACGATCTTGCGCGCAGACGCGTCGATCGCCTCATGGTCGTAGGCCTTGAGCCTAATCCGGATCTTCTGTCCCGCCATGGTGGTTCGGAGTTCCTATTCAGTCTCGTGCCGCTGGTCTCGTGGTCCGGGCCTGGCCTGACCCGGGTAGTTCCGCCCCGGGCACCGGTCCCCGCGGTCGGGTGTGTCGCGCTCAGTACCCAGAGCGGCGCCACACCGTTCGTCCGCGGAATGGGTTGTGCGCTCAACGCGCACGGTGCGCCCGACTGGACATCGTCGAACTGGAAGTCTGTCAAACCGGCCGCTTGTCGGACCGGCAGCCTGTAGAGCCGACCGACCCCGCCGAGCAACCGCTCCATGGTAAGCGACACGACATCGCCGACCAAATCCGGGGGCAACACCCTCATGCAGTCCCAGAGAACCCCTGGAGCGGAATTTCTCCGACCGGAACCCGCTGGCGCGGCGGGCTCGCACTCGTCCCGCCGCCAACCTTTCGCCAACCCCACGCCCGCCGTCCGGCGGACCGGCCGGACGGCGAGCGGCTAATTCACATGATGTTCGTGGCTCACTTGATGATCTTAATCACGCGGCCGGCGCCGACGGTGCGGCCACCCTCGCGGATCGCGAACTTCAGGTTCTCGTCCATCGCGATCGGCTGGATGAGCTTGACCGACATCTCAGTGTTGTCGCCGGGCATGACCATCTCGGTGCCCTCGGGCAAGGTCACCACACCCGTCACGTCCGTGGTACGGAAGTAGAACTGAGGGCGATAGTTGTTGAAGAACGGCGTATGCCGACCGCCCTCGTCCTTCGACAGGATGTAGACCTGACCCTCGAACTCGGTGTGCGGGGTGTTGGTCCCGGGCTTGATGACCACCTGCCCGCGCTCCACGTCCTCGCGCTTGATGCCGCGAAGCAGCAGGCCCACGTTGTCGCCGGCCCGGCCCTCGTCCAGCAGCTTGCGGAACATCTCGACGCCGGTGACGGTGGTCGTCTCCGCCTTCTCCTTGATGCCGATGATCTGCACCTGCTCGTTCACCTTGACGATGCCGCGCTCCACCCTGCCGGTGACCACGGTGCCGCGGCCGGTGATCGTGAACACGTCCTCGATCGGCATCAGGAACGGCTTCTCGATCTCCCGCACCGGCTCCGGGACGTTCTCGTCCACGGCGTCCATCAGCTCCAGGAGCTTGCCACCCCACTCGGCGTCGCCCTCCAGCGCCTTGAGCGCCGACACGCGGACGATCGGCAGGTCGTCCCCCGGGTACTCCTGGCTGGACAGCAGCTCGCGGACCTCGAGCTCGACGAGCTCCATGATCTCCTCGTCATCGACCATGTCCGCCTTGTTCAGCGCGACGACGATGTAGGGCACACCGACCTGGCGAGCCAGCAAGACGTGCTCGCGGGTCTGCGGCATCGGGCCATCGGTGGCGGCCACCACCAGGATCGCTCCGTCCATCTGGGCCGCACCGGTGATCATGTTCTTGATGTAGTCCGCGTGCCCCGGGCAGTCGACGTGGGCATAGTGCCGCTTCTCGGTCTGGTACTCGACGTGCGCGATCGAGATCGTGATACCCCGCTGCTTCTCCTCGGGGGCCTTGTCGATCATGTCGAACGCCGATGCCTCATTCACGTCCGGGTACTTGTCGTGCAAAACCTTGGTGATCGCCGCAGTCAGGGTGGTCTTGCCGTGGTCGATGTGACCGATGGTCCCGATATTGACGTGCGGCTTGGTCCGCTGGAACTTCGCCTTCGCCACTTGTCTCGTCCTCCTGGACTCGTTCTCTTCATCCGCCGGACCGTTGGCGGTCCTGGTGTGGCGGCATGCTGTCAGGGTGGTCTAGTGCGCTTACTCGCCCGTCGCCTTCGCGCTATCCTCTGCTCGGCTCCGGGCTCGCTCCGCTCCTCGCTTCGCTGCGATGCTCACTCGCCCGTCGCCTTCGCAATTATCTCCTTGGACACGTTGGCCGGGACCTCGGCGTAGGAGTCGAACTGCATCGTGTAGTTCGCCCGACCTTGGGTCCGCGACCGCAGGTCGCCGACGTAGCCGAACATCTCCGACAGCGGCACCAACGCCTTGATGACGCGTGAGCCGCTGCGCTCCTCCATGTGCTGGATGTGGCCACGCCGGGAGTTGAGGTCGCCGATGACGTCGCCCATATAGTCCTCGGGCGTTGCCACCTCGACCGCCATCATCGGCTCCAGGACCACCGGGCTGGCCCGGCGCGCCGCCTCCTTGAGCACCATCGACCCGGCGATCTTGAAGGCCATCTCGGAGGAGTCCACTTCGTGGTAAGCGCCATCCAGCAGGGTGACCTTCACGCCTACCAGCGGATAACCGGCGAGCACGCCGTACTGCATGGCGTCCTGCGCCCCAGCATCGACCGACGGGATGTACTCCCTGGGGATTCGCCCGCCGGTGACCTTGTTGTCGAACTCGTAGAGCGCGCCATCGCTGGTCTGCAGCGGCTCCAGCTTGATGATCACTCGGGCGAACTGGCCCGAACCACCCGTCTGCTTCTTGTGGGTGTACTCAAGCTTGTCCACCGTCCTGCGGATCGTCTCGCGGTAGGCCACCTGCGGCTTGCCGATGTTCGCCTCGACCTTGAAGTCGCTGCGCATCCGGTTCACCAGCACCTCGAGGTGCAGCTCACCCATACCGGCGATGATCGTCTGGCCGGTGTCGTCATCCTGCCGGACCTGGAAGGTGGGATCCTCCTCGGCCAGCTTCTGGATGGCAGTGCCCAGCTTCTCCTGATCACTCTTGGTCTTGGGCTCGATCGCGACCTGAATGACCGGATCCGGGAAGGTCATCGACTCCAGGATGATCGGCGCCTGCGGGTCGCACAGCGTGTCACCGGTGGTCGTCTCCTTCAGGCCGATCATCGCGTAGATGTGACCGGCCCGGGCGTCATCAACCGGGTTCTCCTTGTTGGAGTGCATCTGGAAGAGCTTGCCGATGCGCTCCTTGCGGTCCTTGGTCGAGTTGATCACCTGGGAGCCGGCGGCGACCCGGCCGGAGTAGACCCGGACGTAGGTCAGCTTCCCGAAGAACGGGTGCGCTGCAATCTTGAACGCCAGCGCCGAGAATGGCTCATCGGTCGAGGGCTTGCGGATGGCGGGCGTGCCGTTGGGCAGCAGCCCTTCCATCGGGGGGACGTCCAGCGGCGAGGGCAGGTAGTCGATCACCGCGTCGAGCATCGGCTGCACGCCCTTGTTCTTGAACGCCGAGCCGCACAGCACCGGGTATACCTGGCTGTGCACGGTGAGCGTGCGGATGCCTGCCTTGATCTGCTCGGTGGTGAGCTCATGGCCGCCCAGGTAGAGTTCCATGAGCTCGTCATCGGTATCAGCGACGGCCTCGAGCAGCTTCTCCCGGTACTCGTTGGCGGTTTCGACCAGGTTCGCCGGGATCTCCTCGACGGTGTAGTCCTCGCCCTTGCCGACCTCGCCGCGCCAGGTCAGCGCGCGCATCCCGACCAGGTCCACGACACCCTGAAAATCGGACTCGGAACCGATGGGCAGCTGGATGACCAGCGGGGTAGCACCAAGCCGCTCACGAATGGTGCGCACGGTGAAGTAGAAATCCGCGCCCAGCTTGTCCATCTTGTTGACGAAGCAGATGCGAGGGACGTCGTACTTGTCGGCCTGTCGCCACACCGTCTCGGACTGGGGTTCCACACCCTCCTTGCCGTCGAACACCGCCACCGCACCATCAAGCACTCGCAGCGAACGCTCCACCTCGACGGTGAAATCGACGTGGCCCGGAGTGTCGATGATGTTGATCTGGTGGTCGTCCCAGAAGGTGGTGGTCGCGGCGGAGGTGATGGTGATGCCGCGCTTCTGCTCCTCTTCCATCCAGTCCATCGTCGCAGCGCCGTCGTGCACCTCACCGATCTTGTAGTTGATCCCGGTGTAGAACAGGACCCGCTCAGTGGTGGTGGTCTTGCCCGCGTCGATGTGCGCCATGATCCCGATATTGCGGACCCTGGCGAGGTCGGTCAGCACCTCACGTGCCACGAGAGTTCATCCCTAGCTGTCTCGAATACGAGCGGTTGGCTCGACATGGTGGCTTGCAGTGGTTCGTCACCAGCGGTAGTGCGCGAAGGCCTTGTTGGACTCGGCCATCTTGTGGGTGTCCTCGCGGCGCTTCACGCTCGCCCCGAGGCCGTTGCTGGCGTCCAGCAGTTCGTTCATCAGGCGTTGGGTCATGGTCTTCTCCCGCCGCTGCCGAGAGAAGGTGATCAGCCAGCGCAGCGCGAGCGTGGTGGACCGCACCGGACGCACCTCCACCGGGACCTGGTAGGTCGCGCCACCGACTCGGCGGCTCTTGACCTCCAAGGCCGGCTTGACGTTGTCCAGCGCGCGCTTGAGGGTCACCACCGGGTCGGTGCCGGTCTTGTCGCGGCATCCCTCCAACGCCCGGTACACGATCTTCTCGGCCACCGAACGCTTGCCCTCGACGAGGACCTTGTTGACCAGCTGCGTGACCAGCAGCGATCCGTAGACCGGATCGGAGATGAGCGGGCGCTTCGGCGCTGGACCCTTCCGCGGCATCAGCCCTTCTCCTTCTTCGCACCGTAGCGACTGCGGGCCTGCTTGCGGCCCTTCACTCCCTGAGTGTCCAGCGATCCACGAATGATCTTGTAGCGGACCCCGGGAAGGTCCTTCACCCGGCCACCGCGCACCAGAACGATGGAGTGCTCCTGGAGATTGTGGCCCTCACCCGGGATGTACGCCGTCACCTCGACCTGGCTGGTGAGGCGGACGCGGGCGACCTTGCGCAGCGCCGAGTTCGGCTTCTTCGGGGTCGTCGTGTAGACACGGGTGCAAACACCGCGCCGCTGCGGGCTCCCCTTCAGCGCGGCGGTCTTGGTCTTGGCGACCTTGTCCTCGCGGCCCTTACGGACCAGCTGCTGGATGGTAGGCATGGACCAGCTTTCGTCGTCTTCCCGGTAGTGCTCTGTCATCTGGATCATCTGCTGCTGGCCGGTCGCCGATGGTGGCTTCGCGGCCGGCCACTCCGTATCCCGAGGTCGGGCGTGTCGCTGTTGGCCCACCCGACCGAAAGGGTACGGTCCCGACTGGAGGGCGGTGCAGGCGCCACATCCGGAGGTGGTGGTTTCATCGAACCTGGTGGTTTCATCGAACCAAGCCCGAGGAACTCACGTCACCGGTGGTGCACCGCCAACAGGCACACGGAGCTGCCCGACCGGAGTCGGGCACCGTGTTAAGGATACCTGTGGTGTTCGCCCAGGGTCAAAACGCCCCCCTTTTGCCATCCACGTCACCTCGGCAGCCGGGCTCGACGAGCCGCGCCGCGCTACTTACGCTGCCCCCGGCGTGTCGTGCTCAGGTGCCCGCTGTGTCGTGCTCAGGTGCCCGCTGTGTCGGGCTCAGGTGCCCGCTGTGTCGGGCTCAGGTGCGGTGCTATCAGGACCGGGAGGAGAAGGCTGCGATGCCAGGACCGCTAGCCGGGCTGCGGGTGATCGAGCTGGCCGGGATCGGCCCTGGCCCGCACGCCGCGATGCTGCTGGCCGATCTGGGAGCCGACGTGGTCCGGGTGGAACGGCCTCCCGACCGGAAAATCAGCCTGCAGCTTGCCCCGGGCGCCAGCGACCAGATGCTCCGCGGCCGGCGCTCGGTTGCGCTCGACTTGAAGGACCCCGCCGGGAGGGAAACCCTGCTGCGGCTGGCGGAGCGGGCCGACGTACTGGTCGAGGGCTTTCGTCCAGGTGTCACCGAGCGGCTGGGCGTGGGTCCCGCCGATTGCCACGCGCGCAACTCGCGACTGGTGTATGCCCGGATGACCGGCTGGGGCCAGCACGGTCCGCTCGCTGAGCGCGCCGGGCACGACATCACCTATCTCGCACTGTCGGGCGTGCTGCATGCCGTCGGGAATGCGGGGGGCAAGCCGGTGCCGCCGCTGAACCTGGTAGGGGACTTCGGCGGCGGCTCGATGTTCCTGGTGACCGGAGTGCTCGCCGCGCTGTGGGAGCGGGAGCGCTCCGGTGCCGGTCAGGTCGTCGACGCCGCCATCGTGGACGGGGTCAGCGTGCTGGCGCAGATGCTCTGGTCGCTTCGTGCCTGCGGGTTGTGGAGCGACCAGCGGGGCCGTAACCTGCTCGACTCCGGCGCCCCGTTCTATGACACGTACGCCTGCGCCGACGGCCGCTACGTCGCTGTGGGGGCGTTGGAACCGCAGTTCTACGCGATCCTGCTGGACGGTCTCGGCCTTGCCGCGCAAGATCTGCCCGAGCAGCTGGACCAGGCGGGGTGGCCGGTGCTACGCGAGCGGTTCACCGAGGTGTTCGCCAGTCGCACCTGCGACGAATGGGTCGCCGCCTTCGAGGGAACCGACGCCTGCGTGGCACCGGTGCTGTCGTTCGCCGAGGTGCCTATGCACCCACATATCGCCACTCGCGGCACCATCGTCGAGCTCGACGGGGTGCCGCAGGCCGCGCCCGCGCCGCGGTTCTCGCGCAGCTCCCCCGCCCCCCCGGCGCCCCCGCGGCAGCCCGGCGCGGACACCGCCGCCGTGCTCGCCGACTGGGAGGTGCCCCCCGTTGGTGGCCCTTCAAGGACCACCAACCCCCCGGAGCGCTGCCCGTAACGACCGCCAACCTCCAGCTGGCGAGCCAGCGGGGTTGGCGGTCGTTACGGACGTCCCGGGAGGGGGTTGGTGGTCCTTGAAGGGCCACCAACCCGAGGTCAGCGGTAGTCGCGACCGAAGTCGTAGTCGTCCAAGGGGACGGCTGCCCCAGTCCCGGTACCGAACACGTCAGGCGAGTAGTAGCCATCGTCGTAAGACGGGATCGCGTACGCCGCGGCCCGGGCCTCCTCGGTGGGCTGCACCTCAATGTTGCGGTACCGGTTGATCCCGGTGCCGGCCGGGATCAGCTTGCCGATGATCACGTTCTCCTTGAGCCCGAGGAGCTTGTCACTCTTACCCTGGATCGCCGCATCCGTGAGGATCTTGGTGGTCTCCTGGAACGACGCCGCGGACAGCCACGACTCGGTCGCCAGCGACGCCTTGGTGATCCCCATCAGGACCGGACGGCCCGCGGCGGGCTCACCACCTTCGGCGACCACCTTACGGTTCTCTGCCTCGAACTCGCTGCGCTCAGCCAGCCCACCGGGCAGGAACTCGGTAGAGCCTGAGTCGATGATCGTCACCCGGCGCAGCATCTGCCGGACGATGACCTCGATGTGCTTGTCGTGGATGTCCACACCCTGGGAGCGGTACACCTGCTGGACCTCGCGGACCAGGTGCAACTGCACCTCCCGCGGGCCCATCACGCGCAGCACCTCATGCGGGTCCACCACACCCTCGAGCAGCTTCTGCCCGACGGTGACGTGGTCGCCATCGGCCAACGAGCGTTCAGTGCCGTCGACCGAGATCACCGCAAGCCGCTGCCGCTTGGACAGCTTGTCGTAGATGATCTCCTCGCTGCCGTCGTCCGGGATGATGGTGATCTTCCAGAACTTCTCGCCGTCCTCGATGCGCACCCGGCCATCGGCATCCGCGATCGGCGACATGCCCTTGGGCACCCGGGCTTCGAACAGTTCCTGCACCCGGGGCAGACCTGTGGTGATGTCCTCACCTGCCACACCACCCTGGTGGAAGGTGCGCATGGTCAGCTGAGTGCCGGGCTCACCGATGGACTGCGCGGCCACGATGCCGACCGCCTCGCCCACATCGACGAGCTTGCCGGTGGCCATTGAACGGCCGTAGCACACCGCACATACCCCATTGGCCGCCTCGCAGGTCAGCACCGAACGCACCTTGACTCGCGTGACGCCAGCCGACAGCAGTGCTTCGATCGCACCGTCGCCCAGGTCGGCGCCGCTCGGGAGGATCACGGAGCCGGAACCGTCTAGCACCTCCTCTGCGGTGCTGCGGGCGTACACGCTCGTCTGCACATACCGGTGCCGGATCAGGTCACCGATATGTGCGGCCTCAGCGACCGGCATCTGGATCCCGCGCTCGGTACCGCAGTCGTTCTCCCGCACGATGACGTCCTGCGAGACGTCCACCAGGCGCCGGGTCAGGTACCCGGAGTCTGCCGTCCGCAGCGCGGTGTCGGCCAGCCCCTTGCGGGCGCCGTGCGTGGCGATGAAGTACTCCAGCACGCTCAGGCCCTCGCGGAAGTTCGACTTGATCGGCCGCGGGATGTACTCGCCCTTGGGGTTGGAGACCAGGCCACGCATGCCGGCCAGGGACCGGACCTGCGTCATGTTCCCGGCCGCCCCGGAGGACACGATCGTGAAGACCGGGTTGTCCTCCGGGAAGTTGACCTCCATCGCCTTGGCGACCTCGTCGGTGGCCTGCGACCAGATCTTCACCAGCTCCGCGTTGCGCTCATCGCGGGAGAGCACGCCGCGCTGGTAGCGCTTCTCCACCTGGTCGGCCTTGGCCTCGTACTTGTCGAGAATCTCCGGCTTCGATGCCGGCACCACCACGTCGGAGCTGGCCAGGGTTACCCCGGATCGGGTCGCCCAGTGGAAGCCGGCGTCCTTGAGTCTGTCCAGCGTCTGTGCGACGGCGACCATCGGGTACCGCTCGGCGAGGTCGTTGACGATCGCAGCCTGCCGCTTCTTGGGCAGGATGTCATTGACGAACGGGTAGTCCTCGGGCAGCAACTCGTTGAACAGCACCCGACCGACGGTGGTATCCGCGATCCACATCGCACCCGGCTCCCAGCCCTGGCTCTCCCGGAGACCGGCCTGCTCACCCGGCGGCGGCACCACGTTGCGCAGCCGCACCCGGATCCTGGCCTGCAGCCCGATGGTGCCGCGGTCCAGCGCCATCAACGCCTCAGCAGGCGAGGAGAACGAGCTGCCCTCACCCGTGTCGCCCTCGCGGAGCTTGGTGAGGTGGTACAGCCCGGTGACCATGTCCAGCCGCGGCATCGCCAGCGGGCGACCTGAGGCCGGGGACAGGATGTTGTTGCTGGACAGCATCAGGACCCGAGCCTCGGCCTGCGCCTCAGCCGACAGCGGCAGGTGCACCGCCATCTGGTCCCCGTCGAAGTCTGCGTTGAACGCCTCACAGACCAGCGGGTGCAGCTGGATCGCCTTGCCCTCGACCAGCTGGGGCTCGAAGGCCTGGATGCCCAGCCGGTGCAGGGTCGGCGCCCGGTTCAGCAACACCGGGTGCTCGGTGATGACCTCCTCCAGAACGTCCCACACCTGTGGACGCTGCCGCTCCACCATCCGCTTGGCCGACTTGATGTTCTGCGCGTGGTTGAGGTCCACCAGGCGCTTCATCACGAACGGCTTGAACAGCTCCAGTGCCATCTGCTTGGGCAGACCGCACTGGTGCAGCTTGAGCTGCGGACCGACCACGATGACCGAACGGCCGGAGTAGTCGACCCGCTTGCCGAGCAGGTTCTGCCGGAACCGGCCCTGCTTGCCCTTGAGCAGGTCGGACAGCGACTTCAGCGGACGGTTGCCCGGACCGGTCACCGGACGGCCGCGGCGACCGTTGTCGAACAGGGCGTCGACGGCCTCCTGCAGCATCCGCTTCTCGTTGTTGACGATGATCTCTGGAGCACCCAGGTCGATGAGCCGCTTGAGCCGGTTATTGCGATTGATCACCCGGCGGTAGAGGTCATTGAGGTCGGAGGTGGCGAACCGGCCACCATCCAGTTGCACCATCGGGCGCAGGTCCGGCGGGATCACCGGGACGCAGTCCAAGACCATGCCCATCGGGTTGTTGCGCGTGGCCTGGAAGGCCGCGACGACCTTGAGCCGCTTAAGCGCGCGCAGCTTCTTCTGGCCCTTACCGCTGCGGATGGTCTCCCGCAGGTTCTCCGACTCGGCGTCGATGTCGAAGTTCTCCATCAGCCTCTGGATCGCCTCGGCACCCATCGCGCCGGTGAAGTACTCACCGTAACGGTCGTAGATCTCACGGTAGAGCAACTCGTCCACGATGAGCTGGCCGACGGCCAGCTTGGTGAACGTCTCCCAGATCTCATCGAGCCGGTCGAGCTCGCGCTGGGCCCTGTCACGCAGCTGGCGCATCTCGCGCTCGCCGCCCTCTTTGACCTTGCGCCGCACATCACTCTTGGCACCCTCGGCCTCCAGCTCGGCGAGGTCGGCCTCGAGCTTCTGCGCACGTGCCTCGATCTCGGCGTCGCGGCGGTCCCCGACGTGCTTGCGCTCGACGCTGATCTCGCTCTCCAAAGTGGGGAGATCGTTGTGGCGCTCCTCGGTGTTCACCGCCGTAATGGCGTAGGCGGCAAAGTAGATGATCTTTTCGAGGTCCTTGGGGGCCAGGTCCAGCAGGTAGCCGAGCCGGCTGGGGACACCCTTGAAGTACCAGATGTGGGTGACCGGCGCAGCCAGCTCGATGTGGCCCATCCGCTCGCGGCGCACCTTGGCGCGGGTGACTTCCACGCCGCAGCGCTCGCAGATGATGCCCTTGAAGCGGACGCGCTTGTACTTGCCGCAGTAGCACTCCCAGTCCCGGGTCGGACCGAAGATCTTCTCGCAGAAGAGCCCGTCCTTCTCAGGCTTGAGCGTGCGGTAGTTGATGGTCTCCGGCTTCTTGACCTCGCCGAAGGACCACTGGCGAATGTCCTCTGCGGTCGCGAGGCCGATGCGAAGCTCGTCGAAGAAGTTGACGTCCAGCACGTCTCGTTCCTTCTCCCCTGTGTTGATGAAAATCAATCCCTGTGTTGGTGACAATCAGGGTTGATGAGATTCAGGGTCGGATGGTTCCGGATACTCGTTATTCATTCGTGACTGGTGCATCCGGCGCGGGGATGGGCGGGAGGTCCACCCCCGCGCCGGACGCGGTCTGAGAGCCCCTACTGCACGACGTCATCTACCGAGGGGGACTCGTTACGGGACAGGTTGATGCCGAGGTTAGCGGCGGCCCGCTCCAGGTCCTCGTCGTCAGAGTCGCGCATCTCGATCGCTGCGCCGTCGCTGGAGAGCACCTCGACGTTGAGGCACAGCGACTGGAGTTCCTTGAGCAACACCTTGAACGACTCGGGAATTCCCGGCTCGGGGATGTTCTCGCCCTTGACGATGGCCTCGTACACCTTCACCCGGCCGAGCACGTCATCGGACTTGATCGTCAGCAGTTCCTGCAGGGTGTACGCCGCCCCGTAGGCCTGCATCGCCCAGCACTCCATCTCACCGAAGCGCTGACCACCGAACTGCGCCTTCCCGCCCAGCGGCTGCTGGGTGATCATCGAGTATGGGCCGGTCGAACGAGCGTGGATCTTGTCATCAACCAGGTGCAGCAGCTTGATGATGTACATGTATCCGACCGCGACGGGGTACGGGTAGGGCTCGCCGCTGCGACCGTCGAACAGCTGCGCCTTCCCGGTGGGACCGACCATCTGCTCGCCGTCCCGGTTGGGCCGGGTCGAGTCGAGCAGTCCGGTGATCTCCTCCTCTCGTGCGCCGTCGAAAACCGGCGTGGCGACCACCGAGCCGGGCTCGGCCTGATGCAGCTCCTCAGGCAGCCGGGCGGCCCACTCCGGATCACCGTCGACCGCCCAACCGCTCTTGGCGATCCAACCGAGGTGTGTCTCCAGGATCTGCCCGATGTTCATCCGGCGCGGCACACCGTGGGTGTTGAGGATGATGTCCACTGCCGTCCCGTCGGGCAGGAACGGCATGTCCTCCACCGGGAGGATCTTGCCGATGACGCCCTTGTTGCCGTGCCGGCCGGCGAGCTTGTCGCCGTCCTGGATCTTGCGCTTCTGGGCGACGTAGACCCGGACCAGCTCGTTGACACCCGGCGAGAGCTCGTCGTCGTCCTCCCGGGAGAACACCCGGATGCCGATGACCTTGCCGGTCTCGCCGTGCGGCACCTTGAGGCTGGTGTCGCGGACCTCGCGGGCCTTCTCGCCGAAGATGGCCCGGAGCAACCGCTCCTCGGGGGTCAGCTCGGTCTCGCCCTTCGGCGTCACCTTGCCAACCAGGATGTCCCCCGCCTGCACCTCGGCACCGATCCGGATAATGCCCCGCTCGTCGAGATCGGCCAGCACTTCCTCGGAGACGTTCGGGATATCCCGGGTGATCTCCTCGGCTCCGAGCTTGGTGTCCCGGGCGTCGATCTCGTGCTCCTCGATGTGGATCGAGGTGAGCACATCGTCCTGCACCAGGCGCTGGCTCAGGATGATCGCGTCTTCGTAGTTGTGACCCTCCCACGGCATGATCGCCACGAGCAGGTTCTTACCCAGGGCCATCTCGCCTGAGTCGGTGCAGGGACCGTCCGCGATCACCTGGCCGTTCTCGACCCGATCACCCTCGGCCACGATCGGCCGCTGGTTATTGCAGGTGCCCTGGTTGGATCGATGGAACTTGTGCATCCGGTAGGTCTGCCGGGTACCGTCGTCGGCCATCACGGTGACGTAGTCGGCACACAGCTCCTCGACCACGCCGGCCTTGTCTGCCACCACGACATCACCGGCATCAACCGCGGCACGCAGCTCCATACCGGTGCCCACCAGCGGCGACTCGCTGCGCAGCAGCGGCACCGCCTGGCGCTGCATGTTGGCGCCCATCAGCGCACGGTTGGCGTCGTCGTGCTCGACGAACGGGATCATGGCGGTCGCCACCGACACCATCTGCCGCGGCGAGACGTCCATGTAGTCCACGCCCAGCGGGTCGATGTAGTCGACGTCGCCGCCCTTGCGCCGGACCAGCACGCGTTCCTCGGCGAAGTAGCCGTCCTCGCGCAGTACCGCGTTGGCCTGCGCTTTGACGTACCGGTCCTCCTCGTCGGCGGTCAGGTAGTCGATCTGCTCGGTGACGTGGCCGTCGACGACCTTGCGGTAGGGGGTCTCGATGAAGCCGAACGGGTTGACCCGGGCATAGGACGATAGCGAGCCGATGAGCCCAATATTCGGACCCTCCGGGGTCTCGATCGGGCACATCCGACCGTAGTGCGACGCGTGCACGTCACGGACCTCGAAGCCGGCCCGCTCCCGGGACAGACCCCCTGGCCCCAGGGCGGACAGCCGCCGCTTGTGGGTCAACCCAGCCAGCGGGTTGGTCTGGTCCATGAACTGGGACAGCTGGGAGGTGCCGAAGAACTCCTTGATCGCCGCGACCACGGGACGGATGTTGATCAGGGTCTGCGGAGTGATGGCCTCGACGTCCTGAGTCGTCATCCGCTCGCGCACAACCCGCTCCATGCGGGACAGCCCGACCCGGATCTGGTTCTGGATCAGTTCTCCGACGGTGCGCAGCCGACGGTTGCCGAAGTGGTCGATGTCGTCGGTCTCCACCGGCACCACCGCGCCATCACCTTGACCGGCGGCAGGCATCGTCTCCTCGCCGGCGTGCAGCCGGACCAGGTAGTCGATGGTGGTGACGATGTCGTCCTCGGTGAGCACTCCGTTGCGATGCGGCAGGTTCAGGCCGAGCTTCTTGTTCACCTTGTAACGGCCTACCTTGGCCAAGTCATAGCGCTTGACCTTGAAGAAGAGGTTCTCCAGCAGTGCCTGCGCACTCTCCTTGGTGGGTGGCTCGCCCGGGCGCAGTTTGCGGTAGATGTCCAGCAACGCCTCGTCGGGGCCGCCGGTGTGATCCTTCTCCAGGGTGGCCAGCAGCGTCTCGGAGTGCGCAAAACGCGCAGCGATCTGCTCCGCCGTCCAGCCCAGGGCCTTAAGCAGCACGGTCACCGGCTGGCGGCGCTTGCGGTCGATCCGCACGCCGACCGTGTCGCGCTTGTCCACGTCGAACTCCAGCCACGCACCGCGGCTGGGAATGATCTTGACGCTGTAGACGTCCTTGTCTGTGGTCTTGTCGACCGCGTGGTCGAAATACACCCCGGGGGACCGGACGAGCTGGGACACCACGACCCGCTCGGTCCCGTTGATGATGAAGGTGCCCTTGCTGGTCATCATCGGGAAGTCACCCATGAACACCGTCTGCGACTTGATCTCACCGGTGTTGTTGTTGGTGAACTCGGCCGTGACGAACAGCGGCGCCGCGTACGTCATGTCCTTGTCCTTGCACTCCTCAACGGAGGCCTTGACCTCGTCGAAGCGTGGATCGGAGAAGGACAGCGACATCGAACCGGAGAAGTCCTCGATCGGGGAGATCTCCTCAAGGACCTCGGCGAGGCCACCCTTGGGGTCCTCGTCGCCGGCCTCGATACGGCGCTGGAACCAATCGTCGGCACCGACCAGCCACTCGAACGATTGGAGCTGTAGATCAAGCAGATCGGGGACCTCAAGCGGCTCGCGGATCTTCGCGAACGATGGCCGAGCTGGAGCTCCCGGGAGCCGGGGTACGGAGTTGTTCGCAGCAGAGGTCTTGGGCGGGCGGGAGAATGCCAAGATGCGTCCTTCCGAACACTAACGCTGCCGGGCGCTGGAACGTGTGGTCCCCTCTGACCACAGTCCCGGGCGCCGTATTGGTGCAGTTTGCTGATGCAATTGTGGCGATGCTGTTGTCGTTCACGTGCCGTTCACGTATCGTTCGCGCAGCCTGATCGACCCCTGCACGATTGGACCTAAAGTCCACAGACCTCGTGCCTGTGAGACCCCAGAGCGCAGGGCGAGCGAGGAGTGGGCAGCGCAAAGAGGCAGTCTAGCCGCTAGGACGGCGACTGTCCAGCGCCGAAAGACACACCCGGCGCGAGCGTGGTCCTAGAGTGACCTGCCAGACGGCCCGAGTCAAGACCGGATCGTTCGATCAGTGGTCGGATGTGCACGGTTAGCGGCGCTATACCCGATCGGTTCGACCGATCGGCGCAAAGGTCGAGCGGCCGGGCGCACGTCGGCGCGGGTCTAGTGAATTACAGCACACCCGGCCCACCTTGAGGACGCTCAGAACGGCTCCACGTCGGAGATTTTCCAGCTGCCGTCGATCCGCTCCGCTGTCACCATGAGGCGGACAGCGGCGAGCGGCTGCTGGACCTTGGGGCCCTGGTTGGCCTGCTGATCAACGAACACCACCACGATCGCCCGGTCACCGTCGAGCACCTTAACGGCAAGCGCGGGAACCGTCGCCACGACCAGAGCCTGCGGCCGAGGCACCAGCTCCCGCACTCGAGCGAACTGCTGGTGAAAGTCCTTGGCGAAAGGGCCGGTGATGACGTTGCCCGCAGCCCGTTCGTTGTCGTCCAGCCGGGCGAAGTCGTAGGAGAAGACGCGTTGTACAGCGTCGCGCACCTGCCCGGTGACCTGCGCGGTGGTGCGGACATCGACTAGCGCCGCATTGCTCGCCGCGGCCGACCCGGACAGCTGGTTGGTCTCGCCGCGGAACCAGGCCGCGAGACCCAACGCGATGACGAGCACAGCGCTCAACCCCACCAGCGCCGCGACCCAGACCACCCGCCGGCCAGACCGCGCGACCTCCGGCCCGGCGACGAGCGGCTCGTGCGGGGCCCGGGCTGGCTGACCCGCCGCGTCAGTGGGATCCTGCCGACCGGCCGCCGCCGGGCGGCGAGTGGTTGGGCGGTGGCGGTGTGGTGGCACGAGCGTGCGGTCCCCTTATCTACTTCATCTACTTCGGTGGCCCGGGATTCGGCAGTCGGGCTTCCGGCAGCTGAGTTTCCGGCAGCTGGGGCCTGGCCGCGGTACACCCACCGGGCACCGGGTGCGCCGCACCGACCTGCGCCAGTGTGCCGACCTTCCAGGAATCACCTTCCCGGACCATCTCAAGTTGGATCCGCTGGCGCGTGCAGGTCGCCTCACCATGGTCAGGTTGGGACGTCACGTCTACCCCGACGAGCACCAGCGCCGTACCGGAGCGCTCGTCGAGGGCGGCGACCGCGCCGTCGAGAACACTGGCGGTGGTGTTCGTTTTCGTGTCGGTGACGGCGCGTGCATAGGCGTCCCGGGTGGCCCGCACTTGATCGCGCAGCGAGCCGGCGGCCGACTGCTCCCACAGCGTCAACCCGTCCTGCACCCGCCGGTAATCGAGCGTGTTGAGGTTGACGGTGGCCTGCTGCGCATCCTGCAGCACGACGTCCCGGACCATGCCCCGGGTCAGCGACTCGTCGTGTGCGGTCTGGTACCAGGACACGCCGAACACACCCGCGGCGACCAGGGCAAGCAGGGCGAGCACCGCCACCACGAGGGTGACCGTCCGGAGCGGACGCCTCGCGCCGGTGGTGGTCATGGCCTTCCAGGGTAGAGACGGCCCGGGTACGGATCCGGAGCGGGGCCTGGCTCCCCGTTTCCGCGTTCTGGGACAGACTGCAGTCCGAAAGCCTGGCGATTGCTGCAGTCTGTGCCCTAGCGCCCCGAGGAGGTAGTTCGTGAGTGAAGGTCACGTTGAGGGGCATCGGGAGATTGCGGTCGGGCGGGTGGGCTACTGGCAAGCCTGGCTCGCCCCGGAGCAGCCCCGGGCTGTCGTTGTGCTCGTGCACGGCCTCCACGAACACTCCGGGCGCTACCCGCACGTCGGCGCCCGGCTGGCGGAGGCAGGCTTCGCGGTCTATGCCGCAGACCACCGCGGGCACGGCCGAACCGACGGGCGGCGAGCCAACCTCGAGCGCATGGGCTTGGTCGTCGCCGACCTGGGCTCGTTTGTGGGATTCGCCAGGCAGCGTCATCCCGGCCTGCCGGTGTTCATGGTCGGCCACTCGCTCGGCGGGCTGATCGCCCTGCAGTACGCCACCGAGCCGGGCACCTCGCTGGACGGGCTGGTGGCGTCGGCGCCGGCCGTGCAGGTCAGCCCTGGCCCGCCGTTGCTGAGGCACTTGGCCCCGCTGCTCTCGGCGCTGGTCCCCGACCTCCCAGCCGCACCGCTGGGCGCCGAAAACAAGATCAGCCGCGACCCGGAGGTGGTCCGGGCCTACCGGGTGGATCCGCTGGTGTACCACGGCAACATCAAGGTCCGGACCGGGGCTGAGATCCTCGTGACCATCGAAGGTCTGCCCGCCCGGTTACCGCGGCTATCCGTGCCGCTGCTACTTCTGCACGGCACCGCCGACCAGATATGCGACCCGACCGGCTCGACCCTGGTGCACGAGCACGTGTCGTCGGTGGACAAGACCCTGCGCCGCTATGACGGCCTCTACCACGAGATATTCAACGAACCCGAGCGCGACGACGTCCTCACCGACCTGATCTCCTGGCTCAACGATCACCTTGCACTGCATTCAGCGGGCTGAGCGGGGTCACGGCGGGCCGAATAGCCACGCTGAGCCCGCTGAATGCGGAAGTGGGTCAGGTGAGGCTGATCTTGGCGCCGGCTTCTTCGAGCTTTGCCTTGGCTGCTTCGGCCTGATCCTTGGGGACGCCTTCCAGAATCGGCTTCGGGGCGCTCTCGACGAGGTCCTTCGCCTCCTTGAGACCCAGCCCCGAGACGACCTCCCGGACCACCTTGATGACCTGGATCTTCTTCTCGCCGATGGTCTCGAGGACGACGTTGAACTCGTCCTTCTCCTCAACGGCCGGGGCCTCAGCAGCCACGGCCGGACCCGCAGCCACCGCGACCGGCGCCGCGGCGGTGACCTCGAAGGTCTCCTCGAACTTCTTCACGAAGTCGCTCAGCTCGAGCAGCGTCATGTCCTTGAACACGTCGAGCAGATCATCGGTACTCAGCTTCGCCATGGTGGCGTACTCCTTATGACGTCGGTGGATGCAAGGGACGGCTTCGCGTCCCTGGGTCGATCAGTGCTCGGTGATGTCACCGGCGGTCTGCTCCTGCTGCTTGTGCTGCAGGGCGGCGACCAACCGGGCGACCTGCGAGGCCGGCTCGGCAAACAGCCGGGCAGCCTTGGAGAGGTTGCCCTTCATGGCGCCGGCCAGCTTGGCCAGCAGCACCTCGCGGGATTCCAGGTCGGCGATCTGGGAGACCTCCGCGACGGTCAGGGCGCGGCCCTCCAGGTACCCGCCCTTGATGACCAGTGCGTTGTGCTCTCTGGCGAAGTCACGCAGCACCTTGGCTGCGTCCACCGGTTCACCCTCAACGAACGCGATCGCGGTGGGGCCGACAAACAGCGCGTCGAGACCCTCCACGCCGGCGTCCCTCGCGGCGCGCGAAGCCAATGTGTTCTTGGCGATCCGGTAGGTCGTTCCCTCACCGAGGGAACGACGCAGGCTGGTCAGCTGCGTCATGGATAGTCCGCGGTACTCGGTCACGACCGCAGCGCTGGCGGAGCGGAATCGATCCGCGATCTCGGCGACGGCGTCGACCTTGTCCGGTTTGGCCATAGGGTCGCCTCCTCCTTCGTGTGTGGTGCGCGGGCTGGCCAGGATGAGGCTGCCGCGATCCTGCAAGCAGGTCTCAGGGTTGATGCTTCGACCCTGCAAGCAGGTCTCAGGGCGGCAACCCACACCCGGCCCGAAGACGACGAACGCCCCGGCGCAGCAGGCGCGGGGCGAAGCCATACCCGCGCGCGACCGCGCGGCGTGGCTAAGACGACCACATCCTCCTGCGCGGGCCGCCCGCAATCGCGGGACCTTCGTCCGTGCCGACAGCACGGAGACCAGCGGTCTTCGGTGGAACTGCAGTCAGCTTACGGCAAACCGAGAAGGCCCTCCTCATCCCCCCGGGCATCTGAACAGCGATAAGCATCCATGTGGCTGTCCCAGATGCCCTCCCGACAGCGATAAGCATCCATGTGGCTTGTCAGGACCGAGGGAGAGCGCTCAGGGAGCTGCGGGTTCGTCGGTGAGGAGGTTGCGGGTGCGGTTTGGGTCGACTGGGATTCCGGGACCCATCGTGGTCGAGAAGTTGACCTTCTTGAGGTACCGGCCCTTGGCGGCCGACGGCTTGGCCCGCAGCACCTCCTCGAGCGCGGCGGCATAGTTCTCCACCAGCTTGTCGGTGTCGAAGGACGCCTTGCCGATCACCAGGTACAGGTTGGATTGCTTGTCGACCCTGAAGTTGATCTTACCGCCTTTGATGTCCGCGATGGCCTTGGCGACGTCAGGGGTGACGGTGCCGGTCTTCGGGTTGGGCATCAGGCCGCGGGGACCGAGGATCCGGGCAATCCGGCCGACCTTGGCCATCTGGTCCGGCGCCGCGATGGCCGCGTCGAAATCCAACCAGCCACCCTGAATGCGCTCGATGAGGTCATCGGAACCGACCGCATCCGCGCCGGCGGCCACCGCCTCGGCAGCCCGCTCGCCGGCGGCGAAGACGATGACCCGAACGGTCTTGCCCGTGCCATGCGGGAGATTCACCGTCCCGCGAACCATCTGGTCGGCCTTGCGAGGGTCGACCCCCAGCCGCATGGCGACCTCGACGGTGGCGTCCATCTTGGTCGGGGAAGTCTCCTTGGCGAGGACCGCAGCCTCCAGAGGACTGTAGAGCCGGTTACGGTCGATCTTCTCGGTGGCCTGGCGATAGGCCTTGCTGCGCTGCATGTCACTGCCCTTCGTAAGGATCAGCCGTGGTAGGAGCCAGCGCCTGGCTCTCCCACGCGTACCGGGTGCTGCTCGTGGCGGTCAGTCAACCACCGTGATGCCCATCGACCGGGCGGTGCCCGCGATGATCTTGATGGCGGCGTCCACATCGTTGGCGTTGAGGTCTTCCCGCTTGCGCTCTGCGATGGACCGGAGCTGCTCCCGGCCGACCTTGGCGACCTTGGTCCGGTGCGGTTCCGCCGACCCCTTGGCCACCCCGGCCGCCTTGAGCAGCAAGACTGACGCAGGCGGGGTCTTGAGCACGAAATCGAACGAGCGGTCCTCGTAGATCGAGATCACCGCGGGGACGACCTCCCCACGGCTGTTCTGCGTCGCAGCATTGTATGCCTTGCAGAACTCCATGATGTTCAGGCCATGCGGACCTAGCGCCTGCCCGACCGAGGCCGGGTTCGCGGTACCGGCCTCGAGCGCGAGCTTCACGGTGGCCGCGAGCTTCTTCCTCTTCTTCGGGGGCATGGTTCCTTCCTCGGGCTATCTTCGGGCTCACAGCCCTGCATACCAACCGGCGCCTCGCCGGTCAGATCTTGGCGACCTGGCTGAACGAGAGCTCGACCGGAGTCTCCCGACCGAAGATCGACACCAGCACCTTGAGCTTCTGCGCGTCAGTGTTGACCTCGTTGATCGTTGCCGGCAACGTCGCGAAGGGACCGTCCATCACGGTGACGGACTCCCCCACCTCGAAGTCGACCTCGACGGCGGACTTGGCCGCACCGAAGCCAGCCGATTGCTTGCCGGCGCCCGCCGCCACCTTCGGCTGCTCAACCCGCGGGGCGAGGAATTTCAGCACGTCGTTCAGGGTGAGCGGCGAGGGTCGCGAGGTGGCGCCGACGAACCCGGTGACCCCCGGCGTGTTGCGCACGGCACTCCACGAGGCGTCGTTGAGATCCATCCGGACGAGGATGTAGCCAGGCAGCACCTTGCGCTGCACCTGCTTGCGCTGACCATTCTTGATCTCGGTGACCTCTTCAGTGGGCACCTCGACCTGGAAGATGAAGTCCTCCACGTCCAGGGTCTGCACCCGGGTCTCCAGGTTGGCCTTCACCTTGTTCTCGTAGCCGGCGTAGGAGTGCACCACGTACCACTCGCCGGGCGCGACGGCCAGTGCGGCCCGGAGCTCCTCAACGGGGTCGGCGGGCTTCTCCGGCTCGACGTCGGCCTCAGTCTCGGGTGTCTCAGTCTCGGGTGTCTCAGTCTCGGGTGTCTCAGTGTCGAGGGCCTCGGCGCTGTCAGCCAGCTGCGCCGACTCGGCCGGCTCGGCGGGCTGCACGTGCGGCGAGTCGGCGTCCTGAACGGCCACGGACAACTCGGCGTCGGACAGCCCCGCCAGCTCGTGCCCGCTTTCAGGGGATGTCACAGTAGTCGTTTCCTCTCGTGCGTCATGTGGTGCAGGTGGTGGGCCAGCATCAGCCGAACACCTTCAGCACAGCCCTGCCCAACCCCATGTCCAGCAGCGCCACGAACGCCACCATGAAGCTGACGAAAACCAGCACGACCGCGGTGTAGACCACCAGCTCCCTGCGGGTCGGCCAGATGACCTTGCGGAGTTCGGAGACGACCTCGCGCAGGAACCGGACCAGCCGGGCGTGCACCGCTACCTTGCTCTCGGTAGCCCCCCGCGACCTGGTTGGCTGATCCTTGCCAGCGGTCCCGGACCGCTCGGCATTGGCTGGTCGACTGGCGGACCGCTCCTGGCGCACGGCAGCAACGGGGGCAGGCGCCGGGGCGTCGTATGACTCCTCGGGCGGTTGCTCCCGGTCCTCCGTCTCGTGGGCGCGATCGTCGCTCACGCTCGTGATCCTCCGCTCGGTTGGCCATCTCCGGTGTGGGCCGTCATCAGTTAGCCGTCGCCGGACCAGGTCGACGCTGGTTCACATCAACGCTGGATCACACAAGCGCAGGGGCGACAGGACTTGAACCTGCAACCTGCGGTTTTGGAGACCGCTGCTCTACCAGTTGAGCTACACCCCTACACGGGGCGTCCCGGGGACGCCGCGCTGCAGGTACCACCCCGATCCCCTCGAGCCGCCGCTATCGCCGGGCACGCTTGATCCGCTGGTGAACCCAGGCAAGAGTGTAGGCCACCAGAGCCGGTGCGCTCCAACTGCCCAGTTCGGGCCGGAGTCGGCGCCGTGAGCAGGACGAGGTGAGACGATGATGCAGAGCAGCCCCGAGCGGACCGGGACCCGACGCATCTCCGCCAGGGTCGGCGGTATCGCCGAATCGGCCACCCTCGCCGTGGACTCCAAGGCGAAAGCGCTCAAGGCAGTAGGGCGCCCGGTGATCGGGTTCGGCGCCGGGGAGCCTGACTTCCCGACGCCGCCGGAGATCGTGCAGGCAGCCGTCGCCGCGTGCTCAGCTCCGGCCAACCACCGCTACACCCCCGCCGCCGGTCTGCCTGAGCTGCGGGAGGCCGTCGCGGCCAAGACGGCCCGGGACTCCGGCTACCGGATCGAGCCGAGCCAGGTACTCATCACCAACGGCGGCAAGCAGGCCGTGTACCAAGCCTTCGCCACGCTGCTGGACCCGGGTGACGAGGTCCTGCTGCCCGCGCCCTACTGGACGACCTACCCGGAGGCGATCGCGCTGGCCGGCGGCACAGTGGTCGTGGTGCCCACCGACGAGTCCACCGGCTACCTGCCCGACGTCGAGCAGCTCGAGGCGGCCCGTACCGAGCGCACGAAGGTTCTGCTGTGGTGCTCCCCGTCGAACCCCTCCGGGGCAGTGGCGCCCCCGGAGCTGGTCATCGAGGTCGGGCGCTGGGCCGTCGAGCACGGGCTGTGGGTGGTCACCGACGAGATCTACGAGCACCTGGTCTACGAGGGCACCCAGGCGCTGTCGATGCCGGTCGCGGTGCCCGAGCTTGCGCAGCGCTGCGTGGTGATTAACGGCGTGGCCAAGACCTACGCGATGACCGGGTGGCGAGTCGGCTGGCTGGTGGGCCCATCCGACGTGGTGAAGGCAGCATCGAACCTGCAGTCGCACCTGAGCTCGAACGTCTGCAACGTGGCACAGCGGGCCGCATTGGCCGCCGTGTCCGGGCCGCTGGATGCCGTTGCCCAGATGCGGGAGGCGTTCGACCGCAGGCGGCGCACCATCGTCGAGCTGCTTTCCGGCATCGAGGGCGTGACGTGCCCGGTGCCCTACGGTGCGTTCTACGCCTACCCCTCGGTGAAGGGCCTGCTGGATCGGTCATTGCGCGGCAGTCCGATGCGGACCAGCGTCGAGCTGGCCGCAGCAGTGCTGGAGCACGCCGAGGTGGCCGTGGTGCCCGGCGAGGCCTTCGGCACCCCCGGCTACCTCCGCCTCTCCTACGCCCTAGGCGACAACGACCTGCACACCGGCATCACCCGCATGGCCGAGCTCCTCACTGAAGCCCACTGACCGCATTCAGCGGGCTGAGCGGGGTTATTCGGGTGCCGGTTACCCCG
>DATDHI010000018.1:0-3263 GCA_036521655.1 Pseudonocardiaceae bacterium
TGGCCACGACCTGCTCTGCTGTCGCCGAGTTCGACGCCAGCTATTCGAAGGCGCCCGGGCAGCCCTACTGTCGAACTCGGCGTACGCAGGGTTGTCAGGCGGCCACGATCGGCAGCTGACGAACCCATTTCACCCCTCAGGGCGGCGCGCAGCGCCTACAGGGTTGGGTGTAAATTGTGTTATCTCGGGCCGGGGATCGGACCACCGTGCTGATCCCCTGCGAGCAGCCAGACAGCGCCGTGGGGGGTGTCGCGTACCTCGATCCCGGCGGCGGTGAGCCGATCACGCAGGGTGTCGGCGAGTGTCCACGAAGCCCGTTTGCGGGCCTGGTCCCGCAGCTCGATGAGTGTGTCGACGAAGGGCGCGAGGACCTCGCGGGGGTCCCGCGCACCTACCGCGGCGAGCTCACCTAGTCGTGTCACCATCCGGCGCAGCATGGCGCGGGGAGCCTCGGCGCCGTCCTCCTCCTCGGTGTCGGCCGACCAGTCGACGATCACCTGCTCCAGCTCGAGGATGGCGGCGACGGCAGCACTGACCTCACGGGCCCGGAGCCCGGTGTCGAAGACCTGCTCCAGCCGGTCGGCTTCGGACCGTAGCGATGGTGTTAGGTGAGTCGCCTCGGCGGCCGGCGACGGCACGCTTGCTGGACCCACTGCCAGCCCGCCACCGGCGGCGATCGTTCGAAGTTCGTCGATCGCCACGGTGGCGCCGGCCGGGAAAGTCGTGCTCACTCCCTGCCTGCGGACGGTGAGCGTGGCCCGGCCCAGGACCGTCACCGTGTCCGTATCGAGGTCGAACAGGCCAGCGGTGTGTTCGTCCACACCGAGGACGACCATATCGGTCTCCAACATCGACTCCAGCAGTCGCAGCCGCCGCTCGCCGAGGTAGCAGAACCGGGTGTCGTGAGTGCCGCCCTCGGTGTTGTTGTAGTGCGGGATCACTGCCGCGCGCAGGCCGATCTGCGCCAGCAGGTCCATGCCGTCGGCCCAGTACGGGGCCGCACCTACCTTGTAGATCTCGTACACCGGTACGGTGGTGACCCCCAGCGTCGCCGCCGCTGCGCTGGCGAACGTCACGCAGCCACCGTTGGTGAGCTTGTCCACCAGGACGTCCCGCAGCTGGCTGTACTCCCAGACACCGAGTGCATACGTGGGGCTACCCGGGCCGGCGAAGACATAATCGGCATCATCGATCCGCGCCAATGCCCGCTCACGGGGCAGGACATCGTCCGCAGTACGCCACGATACGACGTCGAGTGGAATCTGGAGGTTGCGAAAGTAGCCGACTGTGCGCAGGGAGATCTCGTCGGCGTTCTCCTGGAAGCCATATGGGCTATCGAGGAGTACGGCATCGACGGGTGGCGCGCCCAGCCGTTCCACGAGCAGGCGATGCACCTTCGCCATCGTCGGGGCGGTCTCTCCGGATCCCATGATGGCAAGCAGACGTGGGCGGGGCATCACGAGAGGAGATCACCCCTTTGCTCACGTCGAGGGGGAGCTTCGCTCGCGAGTTCAGGAGAGGACGAGCTGGCCGGCCACGCCTGGGGTGCGGGCCAGGACAGCGTGCCACAGCCGCGGGTGCGCAGCGACCGCGGCGACGACGGCCGGGCTGGTGCGTGCCACCAGCGACAGGTGCTGCAGCGCATGAGCCAGGACATGCTCAACCCCCACCACCGGCGGGGTGGGGGCCGCGGCATCCGCAGAGCAGACCATCCTGGCATCAGTGGGGACGGCCTGCACAGCGCCCTCGGCGGGGTCCGGATCCGGCAGGACCGCGTAGGTGAGGATCAGCCCATCTGGGGTTGGTCGCCATGATGTCGAGTGCACGACTGTCGCGGTGGGCACCTCGGCGCCCAGGCCCGCGAGTTCACAGGCCCGAGCATCGGGTCGATATCCCGCCGGTAGATCGCCGCGCGCTACACGCCATCCCAGCTGGGCATCGTCCGAGACCGACAAAAGCACCACTTCGACCTGAACCTCGTGCACACGAGCCCCTTCTGTTGCTATTGAATTGCAACAGCGATGCTAGCGCAATAGCTGAGAGTGATCGGCAGGATTGCCCGTCATCCCATTCAGCGATCCGAATCACCGCGACATGCGCGCGACAGTCATAACGGTCGAACAGATCTGTTCGCCCCTACACCTTCGTGCCAAAGTCCGCGTCGCGTGCGGCCAAGCCCTTCAGAGCCTGTCAGAGTCGGCCGAGCGGCGACGAGAAGCCTGTGGCGGGCGCTGCGCAGCCTGACGCAGTCGGGCGATCCCCACTATCCGGATGAGCTGACAGGCCGGCTGCCATTGCACGCTGCACGAGCCTTGACCCCGTGCGGAACATCTGGCAGCGATCCGGCTTGGAGGAGATCATGGTGGGGGAGCTGACCTGGTTGGACGACGTCGAGCGATCCCAGATGCCCCCTTCCCAACGGCTGCAACGCCATGAGCGGCGCTATCTCATTGAGGGCAGGCGCCCGGAGCAGGCGACCGATCGCGGGGGTGACCAAACCCCGTCAATCAGCTGAAGGATCTACATCACGTACCACCTGCCCTGTCGCGCCGTTGCCCTGGTGTGCTCGGATCGGTGGGCAGTGCTTGAGGTCGGCATGGAACGCCCGCGCGGAAATGTAGGCGGCGAGATAACCGCCTCGGCAGTCCCGTAGCAGGGTGGTGGCCTGTGGCGACCGTTGGGCCGCGGTGGTGTCGGTGTGCGCACGAAGCAGCCGGACGTGGTCATGATGGCGCGCGGCGGCGCTGAGCAAATCGGTGAGGGTCAGGAGCGCGCCGCTGATCTGGCAGAGGAGCCCACCGAGCGCGCTCACCTCCTCGGCACCCAGTGCCGTTGTCGGTAGCGCCCGGTTCAACTTATGCAAGGCATCGACGGCTCCGTCGAACTGGGCCACAGAATCGCCATCGCTGCTGGTGACCGGCAACGACACGGCGGTGCGCCGCCGTAGACCGGACTTCCCGGTGGTCATGGTGTAGCCGCAGATGTGCCCACTCGGGGAGGCCCGCCACGGGCCTCCCCGAGTAGCGCAGGCAGCGCCGGGTGCGCGAACTGCACAACGCCTCCGAACCGGGCCGCCCACCCCCGACCCCAGACCTGTTGGGCCCTCCGATTGATCTCAAGCTCCCGCCTAATGGGGGCTACCGGGTCCTCGTAGGGAAGGCTCGGTGCCGGTAGCCGCCGGCAGGTGAGCACTCTCGCCGCCTGGACGCTGTTGGAGTCCTAGGGTCAGATCGTGCCCCTGCCGGTGGTTGGGTGATCGAACC
>DATDHI010000019.1:0-6790 GCA_036521655.1 Pseudonocardiaceae bacterium
GTTCCTGGCCCACAAGATGAACCGCAAGGCCGACCACCCCTACCCCTACGAGCGGATCAACGCCCGGCTCAGCGAGTTCGCCAGCCGACTGGACATCCGCGACAGCACCGGACGGCTGGTCGACTTCAACCGCACCCACCGCTTCAGACACACCAAGGCCACCAGCCTGCTCAACGCCGGCGTCCCGCTCCACGTCGTGCAGCGCTACATGGGTCACCTCACACCAGCCATGACCATGGAGTACGCCGAAACCCTGGCCGAGACCCACGAGCGGGAGTTCCTGCGGTACCGCAAGGTCACCGCCGACGGCCGGGACCTGCACGTCGACGCGCGTGACCTCTACGACATGCTGGAGTTGGACAAGCGCACCGACCGGATCCTCCCGAACGGATGGTGCCTGCTGCCGCCCCGCCAGGTCTGCGGGAAGGGAAACGCCTGCCTGACGTGTGAGAAGTTCACCACCGACGCGACCTTCCTGCCCGAGCTGAAGACCCAGCAGCTGCGCACCGGCCAGCTCATCACCGAGCGCGCCGCCGCATTCACCGCCCGGACCGGCCAGAAGATGAGCGCTGACAACGTGTGGCTGGCCGGGCGCCTCCAAGAGCAGGACGCCCTCGGCCGGATCATCGTCAAACTCGAACAAACCCGGCTCGCTGAGGGCACCACCGGGGCCCTCCGCGGCGCCGGGGTCACCGCCCGCGCCGACGCCATCACCGGCAACCAGGACAGGATCCACGGCGATGCGGGGTAACCCCGACAACCTTCGCCGGGCCGCCGCAACCAAAAGCGACGCCGCCAAGGCCCGAGCTGAGCAGGGCATCCGGGATATCCTCCGCCGCGGCGACTCGATCACCTTTCGAGGTCTGGCCCAGACCGCCGGGGTCTCCCTGGACTTTCTCTACCGCAACACCGATATCCGCCGGCGGGTGGAACAGCTCCGGGCACAGCAACGGACCACACCGCCGATCCGCGAAGCCCGAGCTGACCCTGACCAGCCCAGCAGCGTGGTCCGCACGCTCACCGCCCAGCTCACCGAACTGAAACGCCGACACCGCGACGAGGTGACCACGCTGCAGCAGGCTCTGGAGGCCGCTCACGGCGAGAACCTCGAACTACGGCGTCAGCTGGGACGCCGGCCCGCCACCGTGGATCAAGGGCAAGGTTGACCGACGTGGAGTTGTTGATCGCCCGCAATCCCGACCCGGACTCCACATTGCCCTACCTGCTGCGGCTGCCTCTGGCCGGCGGGATGGTGTTCCGCACTTCGGGGACCTGGCCGCGCACGAAAGCCCTGTACTGCTACCCGGTCTCGCCAGACGAATGGCCCGACGAGACCGACATCGTGGAGCGGATAGAACTGCGATCCTGCGTCCGGCGGGGCGCGGCCATCGACCTCGTCCTGGACCGAGGGCGAGAGAACCGGTCCCAACTCGTGTTCACCAAGGCCCGCGGTCGCGACGCTGTCTTCTGGCAGTCCGCGCGAACCCGCAAGCAGGCCCGCCCGAACGTGACCACCCCCACCGCCCGGGCCGCAGGAATCCCCGAACTGGAGATCGTGGTCGACTCCCACGAGCAGTACGCCTACCGGTTCGGTGGCCAACAAGCCAGCACGGTGAAGCGGGCACTACCCTGCGGTGACTACGGCCTCGTCGTCAACGGGCGGCTCATCGCCTCCGTCGAGCGCAAATCCCTAGTCGACCTGGTGGCCAGCCTGACCGGCGGCAAACTCCGCTACGCCTTGGCCGAGCTCGCCGCGCTACCCCGCGCGGCGGTCGTCATCGAGGACCGCTACTCGCAGGTGTTCAAGCTCGAGCGGATCCGGCCCGCCCTGGTCGCCGACGGCCTCGCCGAACTCCAGGTCCGCTGGCCCAACGTCCCGATCATCTTCTGCGAGACCCGGCAACTGGCCCAGGAGTGGACCTACCGATTCCTCGCCGCTGCACAGGCATGGGCCCAGACCGAGCACGCCACGATCCAACGCATCACACCCACCGCCGAGACGACCAACGACCTCGATGACGCCCCAGCCGCGCCCGAGCCCTCTACCGCAGAAATCCGAACCTGGGCCCGCGCCAACGGCATCACTGTCCCCAACCGGGGCAAGCTCCGACCCGAGATCTGGAACGCTTGGCGAACCGCTCACCAAAGATGACCGGCTTTTCCTTACAGACGCGACCGCAAACGGTCTACCAGCCAAAATGCCAAGATCAAAAAACATCGCCCCAGATACGCTCTGGAACACTGTTACCTCGACGCCGCCCTCGCCCGGCTGCGCGAAGCGGGCTACCCGGTCCGCGACGACGACGTCATGCGGCTCTCGCCCTACATGCGCCGCCACCTCAACGTGCACGGGCACTACTCGTTCCAACTTCCCGACCTGGCCGGGACCCGACGTGCGCTGCGCGATCCCGATGCCGGCAACGACGAAGATCGCTGATCACCGCTCTACCGGCGCCGAGCTGCCGACTTCTCGCCGCGCTGTGCCTGACGTTCCAGCACCATGAGGTGGTGCACCAGCTGCTCCATGCTGGTGCAGGCCTCCGCCGCCAGCTGCTGGGTCGTCGGATCGTCCACCCCCGCGGCGGTCGAGCTGATCTTGTCCGCGCGTCGCGACAGCGACCGGGCCTCGCGCAGCAGCGCCGTGACCACCTTCGCCGAAGGAGGTTCACGCCGGTCCTCATCGTCATCAGTCACGCCGTCGATTGTGCTGCCCGCCCCAAGCCGCGCACCGGCCCGAGCAGCGATCGTCGTGCCGTAAGGGGATTCCTGAGCGAGACTCACGGGACCCGGCCCCCGCTTCCTCATCGCGGGCTGGTCGGCTGTGCGGCGAGCGGTGTCAGGAGGCGGTCCGGGCAGCGGCGGGCCAGGGCTCGCAGCGTCTCTTTCTCGGGCTTGCCCACTGACGTGCGGGGAAGGGCGTCGAGGAAGATCACCTCTCGTGGGTGCTTGTAGGGAGCGAGGCGGCCTTCGAACAGCGACAAGACCTGTTCCCGGGATGGGGAGCGGCCCGGGGCGGGCACCACGAAAACCACGGGTACTTCGCCGAGCTTTTCGTCCGGCCGACCCACGACCGCCGCGGCCTCGATATCGGGCGACTCGGCGAGGATCGCTTCGAGGTCGGCCGGAGAGACGTTCGAAACGCCCACGATGATGATCTCTTTGATGCGGTCGACGACGTGGAGGTATCCCTCCTCGTCGATGAAGCCCAGATCGCCGGTGTGGAGCCAGCCGCTGCGGATCGCCTGGTCGGTGGCGTCGGAGTTCTGCCAGTACCCCTGCATCATGCTCGGACCCCGAACCGCGATCTCGCCGTGCCGCCCGGGGGCGACATCGCGTCCTGAGCCATCGACCACCCGCAGCTCTGAGCCCAGGGTCGGCTTCCCAGCGGTGAGGGTCTTGCTCGGTGTGTCGTGAATGGGGACCATGCTGACGCTCGTGCCCGTTTCCGTCATTCCGTAGCCCTGGACGATGGGGACGCCCCGATCCACAAAGCATTGGATGGATCGCTCGGTGACCGTCGTTCCGCCCGTCATGACGACGCGGAGGCCGGCGAGATCGGTGCGCGCCCAGGTGGGGTGGGCAGCCAGCTGCCGCGTCATGGGCGGTGGGACGAGCAGGAGGGTGGCAGGGATGTCCTGGATGTCGCGTAGGACCGATCCCGGGTCGAAGCGGCGATGCACGGTGACGGTGGCGCCGAGGAACAGCGCCGGCGTGGTGAGGAGGTTCAGCCCCGCGATATGAAACATGGGCGTGAAGGTCAGAATCTCGTCGGACGCGTTCATCCCCAGGGCAAGGGCGGTGCCGACCGCGTTCGCCGCCAGTGCCGCATGGGTCATCACCGCACCCTTGGGGGTGCCCGTGGTTCCTGAGGTGAACAGGATGAGCACAACAGCCGACGGATCCGCCTTGGCCTGCACCGGTGACGACTCGGCTGCCGCCGGTTCGGCGAACCCGGCCCCGGCGGAGAACGTCACGACCTTGCCCGCCAGCTCGGGCGCGGAGGCTCGCGCGGTCTCCAGCAGGCTGTGCTCGGCAAGGAAGGTACGCGGGGTACTCTGCCGGACGAAGACCCGCAGCTCCGCGGGCGGCATACGCGCGTTGAGCGGCACGAAGATGGCCCCGAGCCGGGCGCAGGCAAAAAGAGCTTCCACCAGCTCGGGGCAGTTGGGGCCCAGGTAGGCAACGCGATCTCCTCGAGTCGTTCCCGACCGGCTCAGCACGCCCGCGAGTCTCGCGACCCGATCCTCCAGCTCGCGGTAGGAGATCTCGGTTCCTTCGAAACGCAGGGCCGTCTTCGACGGCGACCAATTGGCCCAATGCCTGATCCACCCAGAGATCTCCACCCCGGCCCCTCTCAGCTCGGTCTCCGCTCGGCTCCCTCTCGGCGCGGTGCGGTGAGCGCGGACGGGGTGCCCGGTCGCCGCTTCGCCAGAGTGAGCATCTATAAATAGAGTGCTACTATATCGTTGTGGGTGAGCCGGTCAAGAACGGTCCTGGTCGGCGGCAACGAAAGGCGATGGCCACACGGCGACGCGTGCTCGCTGCGGCGGAGACCCTGTTCGTCCGCGACGGCTATGCCACCACGACCATGACCACCATCGCCGAGCAGGCCGACGTCGCCGTCCAGACCACCTATGCGCTGTTCGGCACCAAGCGCGCCATCCTCGCCGAGCTGTTCGCCGTCCGCGTCGTCGGAGACGACGAGGAGGCCCCACTTCGGGACCGCGAGGACTGGCAGACCATGGAACGCGAGACCGATCCGCGGCGTCAGCTTGCTCTGCTGGCTGTCATCGCCACACGGATCGGCAACCGCATCGCGGCCCTGTACTGGGTCATGGCGGCGGCGGCCGGCTCGGATCCCCAGATCGCCGAGATGTACCGCCGACAGCAGCAATCCCGGTACCAAGACCAACGCCGCATCGCCCAGACCCTGTCACGCAAGGGTGTCTTACGGGCCGGGCTGTCCGAGGCCCGAGCCACCGACATCATGTGGGCCGTTGCCAATCCCAACACGCATCGCTCGCTCATCGGAGAACGCGGATGGACAAGCGAGGAATACGAGCACTGGCTGGCCCATGTGCTGGCCAGTGCCCTGCTGACCGAGCAGGGCACGACCAGCACTTCCTGACCGCACAGGATCCGACCGGAGAGGGACTCGTCGTCCGCAAGCCCGCGCCACCTTGTCCGGTGTCTCGTAAGTCGATCGTTCGGCGCAGCGCCGGATGAGGTTTCGGCGGACTGGAGCCGGCGTTGCCCCATGCCTCGGGTTGGCGCCGGCCACGACACCTGATGGTGGTCCTGGCAGCGACTAGGGCTGGTGCGCGCACCGGCGACTGGCGGGTCTACCCGTCGGAACCGGTTGTGGCGCAGGGCGCTTCGGGGTCGGATACCCCCATGAAGGGTGTGAGTTTGTCGCTGGCGACTGCATACGAGCAGACGCGGGCGGTCATCCGTGTGATGATCGACAGCCTCGATGACCAGGGGCTGAGCATCAGGATCCCGGCCTGCCCGCTCTGGACGGTCCGAGACCTGATCGCCCACATGACCGGGGTAGCCGCCGACGCCGCCGCCGGGCGGTTTCCCGCGGTGAACCCACACGGCACGTGGGCCGAACGCCAGGCGGTCATCGACGCGTTCACCGCCGGCCACGTCACCGATCGCCGGCGCATGGGACTGAACGAGGTACTGGCCGAGTGGTCTGGTTACCTGCCTCGACTCTCGGCGCTGCTGCGTGGCGATGAGCCCCTCCCGCCCCGATCGATGCCCGCCCTGGATTGGGTCGTGGTCAGCGACATCGCCGCCCACGGCCAGGACCTGCGGGGTGCTCTCGGCCGGCCGGGCGACCGGGACTCGGCGGCCGTGGCGCTCGGGCTCCAGCGCTACGTCACGGGGCTGGGGCAGCGCCTCGACGCCGCTGGTTTGCCTGCGCTGAGGCTGTGCACGGACGACCGCGAGTACGTGGCCGGCAGTACGTCGCCCTTGGTGTCGGTCGGCGCCAGCCAGTGGGAGCTGTTCCGCGGGCTGGGCAGCCGTCGCAGCGCATCCCAGCTGCGCGCCCTCGGGTGGTCCGGCGACCCCGAGCAGTACGTGCCGCTCATCCCCGCCTACGGTGCACGAGTCGAGGATCTCATCGAGTAGGGGCACGGATCCCGTTCGGGTCCGTACTGCTCGATTCTCAACAGTCGGATGCGGCTGGGGTGCGGTGCGCGTATGCGGTCGGCCCGGGTGCGCTCCCGAACCCGGATCCCGACTGGTCTACTGGGTCCTCGACCAGAATCGCGAGAGGATCGCTTGGACTCGGCTGCCGCATCGTGGACGCTATGGGCCGCGAGTCTGGGGCACCTACTCTGTTCGTGATCACCTCGAGTCGCAGCCCTGGGCAGCTGACGTGCTGCTATACGACAGGCTGGTGATCCCCGTTCCGCCGCAGCTGGACGGGCCGGAGGGGTCGGTCGAGTGGCAGCGTTGGAGCAACAACGGGTGGCAGCCGCGACGCCAGGCCGAGTTGATCTCAATACTGGGCGACGCCGCCTACCCGATCTCGTGGGACGGTTTCCGCCAGCGGCAGCGGGCGGACCTGCACGGCGCAGCGCTCGGCGCGCTGAGTGCCCAGACCGGCGCCGAAGCCCGGCGGCCCAGCGCAGCGAACCCGTGGTTCGCAACGGCGATGGTGCTCGCCGCTGATCGCCTTCCCCGGCGCGTGACCGCGGTGACGGCCGTGGCGACCTACCGCTCAGCCGATCGGCTGGCGGAGGCGGTACAGATGCACGACGTAGATCCCGGGGCGCCG
>DATDHI010000020.1:0-12566 GCA_036521655.1 Pseudonocardiaceae bacterium
CGTCGAGTACCACTACGGCGCGGTGCGATCGCTTGGTCAGCAGGTTGGCCGCGTCGGCGACGGCGTCCTGTGGACCCAGGGTGAGGGCGGTGTCGAGCACCAGGTGCCGCGACTTCACCCACGCCACGGTCTGGGTGACCACCGCCGGGTCCACGTCCTGGGGCAGCGCCACCAGCCCGCCGCGGCGGGCTACCGTCTCGGCCATCCGGCGTCCCGCCACCGCGGTCATGTTGGCCACCACGAGCGGGATCGTGGTGCCTGACCCGTCGACCGTGGACAGGTTCGCGTCGAACCGGGACGCCACGTCCGAGCGTGACGGCACCAGGAATACGTCGTCGTAGGTGAGATCGTGACCGGGTCTGCGGTCGTCCAGGAAACGCACGTGGGTGACGTTACCTGGGTCGCGCCCGGCGACCGGAGGTCGTGGCGGTGCCGGTACTATCGACAGCAACCCACGACGACCTTGATCGCCGCGGGTCGCTGTCGTACACGGTCAGGCCCCGGGCAGCCAGGAGGCAACTTGTGACGGCCATCGCGCCCCCGCCGGTCGCTGCACGTCCGCGCCCGACTCGCACCACGGTCAAGGGCTCGACCTTGCTGGGGCTTTTCCAGACGACCGATCACAAGGTGATTGGCATGCTTTACCTGGTCACCTCGATGGCCTTCTTCTTCGTCGGTGGCAGCATGGCCATGCTGATGCGTGCCGAGCTGGCCCGGCCGGGTATGCAATTCCTGTCCACCGAGCAGTACAATCAGCTGTTCACCATGCACGGCACGATCATGCTGCTGCTCTACGCCACGCCGATCCTGTTCGCCTTCGCCAACCTGGTGCTTCCCCTGCAGATCGGATCCCCGGACGTCGCCTTCCCCCGGCTCAACGCATTCTCCTATTGGGCGTTCCTGTTCGGCGGTCTCATGGTGATCAGCGGATTCCTCACGCCGGGCGGCGCTGCGGACTTCGGCTGGTTCGCCTACACCCCACTGTCGGACATTGCACATTCACCGGGTGCGGGCGGGGACCTGTGGATCATGGGACTGGTTTTGGCCGGGCTTGGCACCATTCTCGGTGGGGTCAACATGATCACCACAGTGGTGTGTCTGCGGGCGCCCGGGATGACGATGTTCCGGATGCCGATTTTCACCTGGAACATCTTTGTCACGTCGCTGCTGGTGTTGCTGGCGTTCCCGGTCCTGACCGCGGCGCTGCTGGGACTGGAGGCTGATCGGCGTCTCGGGGCACACGTGTTCGATCCGGCCAACGGTGGCGCGATCCTGTGGCAGCACCTCTTCTGGTTCTTCGGCCACCCCGAGGTCTACATCGTCGCGCTGCCGTTCTTCGGGATCGTGTCGGAGATCTTCCCGGTGTTCAGCCGCAAGCCGCTGTTCGGCTACAAGGGCCTGATCTTCGCGACGTTGTCGATCGGCGCCTTGTCGGTGGTGGTGTGGGCGCATCATATGTACGCCACCGGTGCGGTGCTGCTACCCTTCTTCGCGTTCACCACCTTCCTCATCGCGGTGCCTACTGGAGTGAAGTTCTTCAACTGGATCGGCACCATGTGGCGCGGGCAGCTGACCTTCGAGACCCCGATGCTGTTCTCGATCGGCTTCCTGGTCACATTCCTGTTCGGTGGCCTGTCCGGCATCCTGCTGGCCGCCCCCGCGATCGACTTCCACGTCAGCGACACCTACTTCATAGTGGCGCATTTCCACTATGTGCTGTACGGCACGATCGTGTTTGCCACCTTCGCCGGGATCTACTTCTGGTTCCCGAAGATGACCGGCCGGATGCTCGACGAGCCGCTGGGCAAGTTCCATTTCTGGGCCACGTTCATCGGCTTCCACCTGACATTTCTGGTGCAGCACTGGCTGGGTAACGAGGGGATGCCCCGCCGCTACGCCGACTACCTGCCCAGCGACGGGTTCACCACGCTGAACATGGTGTCCACGATCGGCGCCTTCGTGCTGGGTGCCTCGACCCTGCCGTTCCTGTGGAACGTGTTCCGCAGCTACCGTTACGGTGAGGTCGTCGAGGTCGACGATCCGTGGGGCTACGGTAACTCGCTGGAATGGGCGACCTCGTGTCCGCCGCCGCGGCACAACTTCACCGAACTGCCCCGGATCCGGTCTGAGCGGCCGGCCTTCGAACTGCACTACCCGCACATGGCGGATCGGATGCGGATCGAGGCGCACGTTGGCGGCAATGGTCACCCGGCTGCGCCGAGTGAGATCGCAACGCAGGCCGTGCGGCAAGACGGTACCGACCCGCGCGAGAAATGACCGGCGGCGAGCGCTCGACGCTGCTGGTCACGGTCACCGGCCGGGACAAGCCAGGCGTCACATCTGTGCTGTTCGCCGCGCTGACCCGATACCGGGTCGACATCCTCGACGTCGAGCAAGTGGTGATCCGCGGCCAGCTCGTGCTCGGTGTGCTGGTCGGCACCACAGCTGACCCGGAGCGCGTGCAGGAGGCTGTCGAGCAGGCGATGGCCAGCGTCGGGATGCAGGTGGACGTCGAGGTCGGCGCCGGCGTTGTGGGTGCGAACACGCGCGGATCCACACACGTCGTGTTGCTGCTAGGTCGGCCGATTACCGCATGGGCGTTCACCGAGACCACCCACGCGCTGGCCGCGCTGGACATCAACATCGACGCTATCCGGCGGATTGCGGACTACCCGGTCACCGGGCTGGAGCTGCTCGTGTCGGTCCCCAGTAAGGGGAGTGACGAGGCCGCTGACGCGTCGTTGCGCTCCGCGCTGGTGGAGATCGCCGCGCATGGTGAGGTTGACGTCGCCGTCGAACGGGTGGGTATCGCCCGCCGAGCCAAGCGCTTGGTGGTCTTCGATGTGGACTCGACGCTGGTGCAGGGCGAGGTGATCGAGATGCTCGCCGCACGGGCCGGCTGCGAGGCGCAGGTGCGCGCGGTCACCGAGGCCGCGATGCGGGGTGAGCTGGACTTCACCCACGCGCTGCGCCGGCGGGTAGCCCTGCTGGCGGGCCTGCCGGCCGGCGTCCTCGCCGAGGTGACGCACGCGCTGGAGCTCACCGCCGGGGCGCGCACCACGGTGCGTACCCTCAAGCGGCTCGGATTTCGCTGTGGAGCTGTCTCCGGCGGCTTCACTCAGGTCGTGCGGCCGGTCGCCGAAGACCTGGGGCTGGACTTCTGCACCGCCAACGAACTCGAGATCCGCGCGGGCAGGCTCACCGGGCAGGTCATCGGCCCGGTGGTGGATCGGTCGGGCAAGGCCGACGCGCTGCGCCAGGCGGCTGAGCACTTTGGTGTGCCATTGGCCCAGTGCGTCGCAGTGGGCGACGGCGCAAACGACATCGACATGCTCTCCGCGGCGGGCCTCGGCGTCGCGTTCAACGCCAAACCGGCGCTGCGGAAGGTCGCCGACACCACCATCACCCAGCCGTTCCTGGACATCCTGCTGTTCGTGCTGGGCGTGACCCGCGACGAGGTGGAGGCCGCCGACGCCGCCGACGGCATGCTGCGCCGGGTACCGCTGTGAGTGGCTGCCCTCAGGCCATCCTGGTCACCGTGAGGCTCACATCACCCCAGTTGTTGGAGTAGCGGCCCCAGGCGTCGTTGGCATACGCGTAGAGGTACCCGTCGCGGCACACCTGGTGTTCCGCGCCCGCTCCGATCGCGATGCGCTCGTGCTGGTACTGGCCCGCTCCGATCGCTATCGCGTCGTTGGCGACCACGCCGACCAGCGACATCCAGGGCAGGTCCAACTCCCGGCGCGAGAAGATGGCTTCGGCGACATTGTTTCCGCTCACCCGGCGGAACAGCTGCACGCCGACGCCGATCAGCGTGCCCCCCAGTTGGCGAGCCTCGGCGGGGAGAAACCGGCGCAGGCCAGTGGAGCCGGCCGGACCTGATCGGATGTTGCCGTCCACCCATTCGCCCTGGGCCGCGAACCTGTAGTGGCCGGCTTCGAGATATACGCCGGTTTCGTTCCACGGCTCGTGGGCGACTACGCGGACCGTCATGGACTCCCCGGCAGCGAGCACCTGAGTGCGTCGATATGGCGCGCCGGTGATGGGTGGATTCTCGTGGCGTTCGTACACCGACCTGTCCAGCGAGCGACTCTCCGCGTCTGGGTCGATCCGCGGAACGGCCCGCGGCCGTCGCGGCAAGAATGGCTCGAGCATGGGCTCCAAGGCGGGCCCGAGCAAACCGAGGGCGCTCAGCGTCAGATCGTGCAGATCGCCGCGGGGGTCGGGACTGATCTGATCGGCAATCATCTTCGGCTGGAAGCCGAGGCCGATCGTTTTGGTCGCCTGCTCGATCATCCACTGCAGCGCGCCGTCACTCAGGCCGGTCTGCAGGTAGCCGCCGCCCACGTCGAGGTGGCTGCCGGGGAACCACACCTGCTCGACGTCCTGCCCGAGGGCCGGATCGGACCACAATGTGGGGGTGAACTGAACGTGGCCCTCATCCATCGCCAAGGCATGGCGAGCGAACCGGACATGAGGGTTGAGCCGCACGTCGTGGAAGGCGTAGCGGCGGGGTGAGTCCAGCAGGTTGAGCCCGCCCAGATAGTTCGGGATGCCGAGTGCGCCCACCGTTTCCCACACGCCGATGAAATGCACCGGGATCTGGTCCGCGTTTTCCGGGTCGAAGCTGAAACTGAGTCCATCACGCCACAGTGGATCCGCCTTCTGGCCCATTTTGTACTTGCACTGGTAGATATGCTCGATCGCGCGCCGAATCGCTGACTCGGCCCGGCAGGTGATATCGATCAATCCACACGATGCAACCATTCCGGCGACGCTGCGTACGGTATAGGCACCGCGGCTGAAGCCGAACAGCGCGATACGATCTCCTTTTTGATAGTTGGTGGTCAGCCACTGGTAGGCGTCCAGCACATTGCGGGACAGGCCCGCTCCGGTGATCCCACCCATGATCCAGTCCGTCAGGCCACCCCCGGCACCCACACCGGAGTGGTAGTAACGCAACTGCTTCGCCCCGTCCTCCGCGGTCTCGGCGAGGGCATTGTGCAGCCTGCGCACGTTGGTGGTGGCGTCCAACGCCCCTGTCGTGTTCCACGTGCCATCGCAGCACACGATGAGATGACGCACGATTACCTCCCGTTACCGCTGAGACGCCCTGTAAAATCGATGGTCCGCCCGCCTTCCGGGGGATGCATCGGCCATCAGGAGGGTCCGGCGCGTTCTGTTGCCCTCAGTAGTCAGCCGTCCGCTGTCAGGCGTTTCAGTGCGGCCCGGACGACGGTCGCGTCGGTGGTGGGCCAGAACGGCGGCAGCGAGGCGCGCAGGAACGCGCCGTAACGGGCGGTGGTCAGCCTGGGGTCGAGGATCGCCACCACGCCGCGGTCCTGCGTGGAGCGCAAGAGCCGGCCGGCACCCTGCGCGAGCAGCAGTGCGGCGTGCGTCGCCGCCACCGTGAGGAACCCGTTGCCGCCCCGAGCAGCCACTGCGCGCTGCCGCGCCGAGCTCAGCGGGTCGTCGGGGCGGGGGAACGGGATGCGGTCCACCACCACCAGAGACAGCGATCGCCCTGGCACGTCGACGCCCTGCCACAGTGAGAGCGTGCCGAACAGGCAGGTCGGCTCGTCGTCGGCGAACTGCCGGACCAGCAGGCCGGTGGCGTCATCACCCTGGCAGAGAATCGGAGGGTTCACCCGGGGCCGCAGGGTCTCGGCGGCCTGCTTGGCGGCCCGCATCGAGGAGAACAGGCCCAACGTACGCCCGCCAGCCGCGGTGACCAGCGCGGCCAGTTCGTCGAGGCACTCCGGCGCCAGCCCGTCGCGACCAGGCGGTGGCAGGTGCGCGGCGGTGTAGAGAATCCCGGTCCGGCGGTGCTCGAACGGGGAGCCCGCATCGAGGCCCGACCAGGCTGGGCCCTGGTCGTCATCGGCGGGGGGCGGCCGTTCGGTAGCCAGGCCGGCGGTGGGTGCTCTGACCGTTGCGGTGGCCGGCCGGTGCAGGGGCAGGCCCCACTGCGAGGCGAGCGCGTCGAACGTCCCGCCCAGGGTGAGGGTGGCAGAGGTGAGCACCACGGTGCGCTCGGCGAACAGTCGTTCCCGCAGAAGTCCGGCGACGTGCAGCGGGGCGACTCGCAGCACGCGGCCACGAACGGTCTCCTCGGCCAGCCAGACCACGTCGCGACGGTCGGCCTCCTCGCCGGGGAATGCCACAAGCACCCGGGCGGCCGCCGAGTGCACCTGCTCCAGCGCCGCCAGCGCGACCCGGCGACCCGCCGCGGCCTCGGGATCCTCGCGCCGCTCGCTCCCCAGAGCGGTGGTGCAGCGATGCGCAGCGTCGCGGACCGCGACGAGTGCCCCTGGGATTGCCCCGGCGAGGGTGTCCCAACGCTGCACCGGTGCGTCGGCCAGCAGCAGCGCGAGGCCATCGCCTGCCGCGGCCAGCTCGTCGGCCATCTGCTGGTCGACCAGCCGACCGCAGCGGCGGGCCGCCGTCTCGACCATCGCGGCGGTGAGCTCCTCGGTGGCGGCGCTGGTGACCCGGTCGACCAGGTCGTGTGCCTCGTCGATCACCACCACGCGGTGCTCGGGGAGTACCTGGTGCTCGCCCATCGCGTCGATGGCGAGCAGTGCGTGGTTGGTGACCACCACCTCGGCACGCCCAGCCCGGGCCCGGGCCCGCTCGGCGAAGCAGTCCATACCGACCGGGCATCGGGCCACGCCGAGGCATTCCCGGGCGCTGACCGATACCTGCCGCCAGGCCCGCTCGGTGACGCCGGGCACGAGCTCGTCACGGTCACCGGTCTCGGTCTCGGTGGACCATTCGTGCAGTCGGGCGATCTGGCGGCCCAGCATCGACGTCGGGGACGCCGCCGAGGCCGCTTCGAACAGGTCCGCGCCCTCGTCGAGAGGTCCGGTCTGCAGCCGGTGCAGGCAGAGGTAGTTGCGCCGGCCCTTGAGGATCGCAAAGCTCGGAGCGCTGCCGAGCAGCGGTTCCAGGGAACTGGCCAGCCGGGGTAGGTCACGGTCCACGAGCTGGCGTTGCAGGGCGATGGTCGCCGTGGAGACGACCACCGTGGTGCCGGAGGCAACGGCGTGCCGGAATGCCGGGACCAGATAGGCCAGCGACTTGCCGGTACCGGTGCCGGCCTGCACCGCGAGGTGCTCGCCGGTGCGGATGGCCCGGTCGACCGCCTCAGCCATCAGAGCCTGGCCCGGGCGGTCAGTGCCGCCCAGTGCGTGCACCGCCGCAGCGAGTAGCGCGCCGACGTCGGGCACTGTGACGTTGGGAACCGTGGTGGGGGCCGGCACGGCGGTCCACGGTACAGCGTGTGGGGTGGACCTGATGCCCCGATCTTCTGAGAACATTGGTCTATGACCACACCCGCCGAGCTGGAGCAGACCCAGTTCGATCCCGCGGTGGACGGGCTCCATGTCGAAGACCGGCCGTGGCTCACGATCGTCTGGAACGACCCGGTGAACCTGATGTCCTACGTCACCTACGTGTTCCAGAGACTCTTCGGGTACAGCCGCGACGAGGCGACCAAGTTGATGCTCGATGTGCACAACAAGGGCCGGGCCGTGGTCACCAGGGGTGGTCGGGACAAGGTGGAGGCCGACGTCGCCAAGCTGCACGGCGCCGGGCTCTGGGCGACCATGCAGCAGGACGCGTGAAAGGCTGGCGGCGCAGCCGGGGAATGGTCTCTGCCGACCTGTCCGAGCGGGAGGCGGGTCTGCTGCGCGGGCTGGTCGGGCAGGTCCGCGAGATGCTCGAGGCGCGAGTCGCGGCGACCCCGCAGGATGAGCTGGCCGAACTCACGGGTATCACCGCCGGCCCCACCACCGCGCCCGATGACCAGGTGCTGGCCCGCCTGCTGCCGGACTTCCACCGCGACGACACCGGGCTGTCCGGAGGTCTGCGCGCACTGTATGAGCCCGCGTTGGTGGCGGCCAAAGAAGGGGTAGCTGGTGTCGTGCTGGCGACCTGCCCGGCATACGGCGGCCGGATACGGCTGTCCGATGAGCAGGCACAGGCCTGGCTGAGCGCGCTCAATGACGTCCGCCTGGCACTGGGGACCCTGCTCGCAGTCACCGAGGATATGCCTGACGAACTGCCCCCCGACGATCCGCGCGCGCCCCATCTGGGTGTGTACCACTGGCTGACCTGGGTGCAAGAGTCCCTGATCCTGGCCCTCGCCAGCACGTAGGATGGTGGGGTGCTGACGATTCGCCGTGACCTCGTCGACGCGATGGTCGCGCACGCCCGCCGGGATCACCCGGATGAGGCGTGCGGCGTGCTGGCGGGCCCGGCGGGCTCCGAACGCCCGCAGCGGTTCATCCCGATGCTTAACTCCGCGCGCTCGATGACCTTCTATGAGTTCGACTCTGGCGATGACTTCCGGCTGCACCGCGAGCTGGAATCACGGGATGAGGAGCGGGTGGTGATCTACCATTCGCACACTGCCACTGAGGCCGTCCCGTCGCGCACCGACATCGACATCGCCAGCCGTGGCTACCCCGACGCGCATTACGTGCTGATCTCCACCCGCGATCCGGACACTCACGAGCTGCGGTCCTACCGCATCATCGGTGGCGAGGTCATCGAGGAGCCGGTCGAGGTCGTCGACTCGTACATGTTCTCCCACACCGGCGCCGACGACGTCCCCGACGCGCACTGACCAGCGCACCGCCCCCCGGAATGACTGGGGGCGGTAATGCGTATACACACTGGTGAGCCGTCCGCACCCTATAGGAGGATCTGACAATGGCCGTCACCGTCTCCGTCCCCACCATCCTGCGCACCCACACCGGCGGTGAGAAGTCCGTGCAGGCATCGGGTTCCAATGTCGGTGAGGTGATCGAGGACCTGGAGACCCGGCACTCGGGGATCAAGGGCCGGCTGGTCAAAGACGGATCCCTGCACCGTTTCGTCAATGTCTACGTCAACGATGAGGACGTGCGCTTCGCCGGTGGCCTGGAGGCCGCGGTGAACGACGGTGACAACCTCACCATCCTGCCGGCAGTTGCGGGCGGAGCCGCTGGTGAGTGCGTAACAGTGTTATAGCCCGTTACGCACTCACCAGCGCGACCGGAGGGAGCGCACATGGCCCGCTACGACTCGTTGCTTGATGCGGTGGGTGATACCCCGCTGGTGGGGCTGCCGCACCTGTCACCCGCCTCCGACGTGCACCTGTGGGCCAAGCTGGAGGACCGCAACCCCACCGGCTCCGTCAAGGACCGACCGGCGCTGGCGATGATCGAGGACGCCGAGCACTCCGGCCGGCTGACCAAGGGCTGCACTATTCTGGAGCCGACGTCGGGTAACACCGGGATCTCGCTGGCGATGGCAGCGAAACTCAAGGGCTACCGGCTGGTCTGCGTGATGCCGGAGAATACCTCCATCGAGCGGCGGCAACTCCTCGAGGCGTACGGCGCGGAGATCATCTTCTCGCCCGCGCCGGGCGGCTCCAACCAGGCGGTGGCACGGGCCAAGGAGATTGCCGCAGCGCATCCCGACTGGGTGATGCTCTACCAGTACGGCAACCCGGCCAACCCGCTGGCGCACTACCGCACCACCGGCCCGGAGATCCTGCGCGACCTGCCGACCGTGACCCATTTCGTCGCCGGGCTCGGCACCACTGGCACGCTGGTGGGGGTGGGGCGCTACCTGCGCGAGCACAAGCCCGACGTGCAGATCATCGCTGCCGAGCCGCGCTACGGGGAGCTGGTGTACGGCCTGCGCAACCTCGACGAGGGGTTCGTGCCCGAGCTCTACGACCCGGACGTACTGACCGGCCGCTTCTCCGTCGGCTCCTTTGACGCGCTGCGCCGCACGCGCCAGCTGTTGGAAACCGAGGGCATCTTCGCCGGCATCTCCACCGGCGGGATCCTGCACGCTGCACTGGCCGTCGCCGAGAAGGCCGCCGGCACCGGTGAGGCCGCGGACATCGTGATCGTGGTCTGCGACGCAGGCTGGAAATACCTCTCCACCGGCGCCTACTCAGGCGACCTCGAGGAAGCGGCCGCCCGCCTCGACGGCCAGCTGTGGGCGTAGCCCCCGTGAGTGGCGATGTCAGACCATGATCCGTCGTTTTCGTGCACCACCAGCAGCGTGCACCTGCTGCCGTCGTCACTGCGGCGGCCTTGCGCCGCCATCCGACCGCGCTCGCGGTCCACGTGAGTCCCGGGCGGTTCGATACCCATCGCATGCTCCTCTCTCTCGCAGGTTCGGGTTGACTCCGCCGGCATCGCCCCACGTATGCCCGGGAGGGCCACAGGTGTGGCTTGGGGAACCGGGCCTCCGGAACCCCATCGCCAAGCTATACGTCAGAGTAGCCTTGTGCAAGTATAGATCAATGGTAGGCTTCCCATTGGAAGGACGGACACGCCAGATCACGCACCGATGACGTGTGGGAAGGTGACATGAAACTGGAAATGCTGGCCAAGAACACCAGCAGCGGCGACCAGGGATGTCCGAGCTGCTACTTGGGCGACGACATGAAGGTCTACGTGCAAGCCGACGAGGCTCCACTAGCTGCGTACGAGGCCGCCGAGAACCTGTTGCCGGGGGAACGGATCGTGGGTATCGACCCGCAGGTGATCCTCGATGCGGCGGATCGCCTCCGGGCCCGCGGGTAAGCATGTTGGCTCCGGGCGCCCGGGACTTCTCGGTATGGTTCCGCCAGTTCCGCCGCTCCTGCTTCCGGTTGGAGACGCTGCAGTGCTACCGGGGGTCGGGTGAGGACGACTCGATCCGGGCGTTTCTCGCCGGCCAGACCCCACAACCGCACCCCGGCAAACGGGAATGGAAGGCTTTAGTGGGCGCTGCTTCCCGAGACGGCCGAACGATGCAACGCGTCCACGTGGTCACCGAACCGCTCACCGACTACCTGCGCTTCGAGGTCGCGTGGAGTTACGCGCACAGCGTCGCCGCTGGTGAAGACGTGCGGATCATCCCACTGGCCAAAGGCGAGGAGTGGCCCCGAGACCTTCCTCGGAGTGACTTCTGGTTGTTCGACGACACCGAACTCTTCGACATGCGCTACGACGCTGACGGCACGTGGATCGGCATCGCACACCGCACCGATCCAGGCGCCGCGCAGGTGGCGTGCCAGCAGCGGGGAGTCGCGTTACGGCTCGCTCAACCATGGGCTACATACGTCAGCGAGAGACCTGAGTTGGCCCAACGGGTGCCGACCGCGTAGTGGCAGCACTGAACCCGCGCCGGATGCGCCTCGCAGCAACGCTAAAGAGCCTGAGGGAAGCAGCGATGCCCTCCGGTGCCGAGCTGGCCCGGCGGACTGGATGGGTGCAACCGAAAGTCTCCCGCCTGGAAACCGGTGCACAACTACCCACAGAGGATGATCTACGCACTTGGGCTCAGCACACTGGTGTATCGACTGAACAGGCCGATGCACTGCTGGACATGCTCTCTGCGGCCCGGGTCGAATACACGCCCACTGCGGACCTGCTCAATCGAGGCGCGCTTGCCCGCCGGCAAGCCCACCTCGGAGCGCTGGAGGCCGCTGCTACCCGTATCGGCGAGTATCAACCGGCGTTCCTGCCTGGCTTGGTACAAACACCGGGCTACACCCGGGCTTTGCTTGAGCTGCCAGGGAGTGCCCGATCCAAGGGTGCCTCGAACACCGATCTGGACAGGATCATCGCCGCTCGAGCCAAGCGTCAGACGCTCCTGTCCGAGCCGGGGCGGCACTGGCAGTTCGTCATCGGTGAAACCGCGCTGTGGTCCGCGCCCGGCACCCGGGATATGCAGCTGGACCAGCTGGAACAGCTTGTTGCGGTGAGCCAGCTCCGCGGTGTTGAGTTGGGAGTGATCCCGCTGCGGGCGCCGATGCCGGTGCTGCCGTTGTCCGGGTTTCGGCTGCTCGACGACGAGTTCGTTTTCGTGGAATCCCTGGCCGGGGAGCAGCGACTGGACGATCCCGAGGAGATCGCCCCGATCATCCGGGCATTTGAAGCACTCCGTGACGCCGCAGTGACCGAAGGCGCAGCGGCACTGATTCGGCACGTCGCGGCCGAGCTACGGACATTAGACGGTATGTGAGTTCGGGCTGGGGCCTCGCTCACATGTGATCGTGGGTTGCCGACAGGAGTGGTCCTGGCCGGTAGAGCCACAGATGTGGGAGGACGCTGGCGGACGCCCGCACGTCGTACCGATGGTTTTCGCTCTGGCGAGCAGGCGTTCGGGTGAGACGGTTTACAGTGCCGTCGACGCGAAACCTAAGCGCTCGACGTCGCTGCGCCGGTTCGCCAACATCGCGGCCAATCCGCGCGTGGCCGTCCTCGTTGACCACTACGAGGACGACTGGCACGCGCTGTGGCGATGGCACGGGCCGGATCCTGGACGCCGACCAGCCCGAGGGCGCGACGCCATCGCGCAGCTCGTGGCGCGCTATCCGCAATACCGTGAGCAACCACCTGGTGGCCCGGTGGTGGCGATCGACGTCGCACGTTGGTCGAGCTGGTCAGCGGCCAGCGACTGACCTCGGTGTACTCGGCCGATGCGGTAGAGAGCCGGCGCTCGGCACAGGGTCCTCTCAGCCAGCTGGGGTAATCTCGGTGAACATGCAGGCCGTACCCGAGACCGCCGGAGCA
>DATDHI010000021.1:0-26577 GCA_036521655.1 Pseudonocardiaceae bacterium
GGACACCGGCGGCCGGTTGGCCGGTGTGCTGACCCCCACCGGCGCGCTGCGAGCCGAGCTGTACTCCCCCGCGCTGGACGCCGGCGGCCGGCTGCGGGTGGCCGCGGCGCTCGGGGTGAACGGCGATGTCACGGCCAAGACCGAGGCGTTGCTGGCAGCGGGCGTCGACGTGCTGGTCGTCGACACCGCACACGGCCACCAGCGCAAGATGCTCGATGCACTGCGCGCGATCCGGTCCCGCGAGCCGGGCGTGCCTGTGGTCGCCGGGAACGTTGTCTCCGCCCAGGGCACCCGCGACCTGCTCGAAGCCGGGGCCGACATCGTCAAGGTCGGGGTGGGGCCGGGTGCGATGTGCACCACCCGGATGCTCACCGGCGTCGGCAGGCCGCAGTTCTCCGCGGTGGCCGAATGCGCCGCCGCTGCCCGCGCTGCCGGTGGCCACGTGTGGGCCGACGGGGGGGTTCGCTACCCGCGGGACGTCGCGCTGGCGCTAGCCGCGGGAGCATCGAACGTGATGATCGGTTCGTGGTTCGCGGGGACCTACGAGTCGCCCGGTGACCTGCAGCGCGACGAGGCCGGCCGACCCTACAAGGAGTCTTTCGGGATGGCCTCCAAGCGCGCCGTGGCCGCGCGCACCACTCACGACGACACTTTCGACCGGGCCCGCAGGGCGCTGTTCGAGGAGGGCATCTCGACCGCCCGGATGTACCTCGACCCGAATCGCCCCGGGGTGGAGGACCTCATCGACCACATCTGCGCCGGGGTGCGCAGCGCCTGCACCTACGCCGGCGCGCGGACGCTGCCGGAGCTGTCCGAGCTCGCCGTGATCGGCGTGCAGTCGGCGGCCGGGTTCGCCGAGGGCCGCCCGTTGCCCGCCGGCTGGTAACCCCCGCTCCCCGCGTGTCGCGCTCCAGTGCCCCGCGTGTCGCGCTCTACTGCACGATCTGTGGTGGTCGGGCTTGATCAGAGCACGCGTCCCCGACGGAGCAGTTCCTGCAGCGCAGCAGCGGCCGGGTCGCAGTCCCAGGTCTCCCTCAAGGGATGGGACACCGCGCCGGGCACCACCGGTTGCGTCCCGCTGGCCCGGTAGCAGCTCACCCGCCGCCACGCACCGTCCGGTTCCGGCACGACCAGTGCGGCCGCCGGGCGCAGCCGTTCCGGACGCATCAGCACCGACCAGCGCTGGGCCAGCAGCCGGCACAACGCCTCCGCGCCCCGCTCCCCTGGTCCGCGCGGACCGCCGGGCAGGCCCAACCCGGCGGGACCGGGCACCAACGTCAGGCTGGAGCCGCTGACCCGCAACCAGGCGACCTCCTCGCGCAGGTCGCCGCTCCCGTTGGGACGCCACGCGGCAAGGCGGTCCAGCAGGGCGGCGGGATCGGTTGCCCGGATCAGTGGTGCGGCCAGCAGGCCGGCACGGTCCAGCGCGGCAAGCTGCTCGGCCAGCGGGTCGAGTAGCCCGGCCGGGTCAAGCACGCCACACGGCTTGCCGGTCAGTCCCAGCGCCTGCTCGGCGAGCAGGGCGAGCAGGTCGGCCAGCACGTCGACTCCGCCCGGCAGCACGATGACGGCGTCAGACAGCAGCCGGACCACTTCCAGCCGCGCTCCTGGTCCTTCGACTGCCCGTCGATCAGCGGCATTAGTGCCCGGCTCGGCGCCTCGGGGGAACACCTCCACGACGTCCACCCCGGCGCCGTTGGTGTCGAAGGTGACCGTTGCGGGTACTCCGAGCACCATGCCCCAGCAACGCCGAGCCAGCTCATTTCCCAGCAGCTGGACGGCTCCGTTCAACGGCGGGCCAACTGAGAGCCCAGGTCCGCCCAGGACACCGATTCTCACGAAGCTACACGCTAGACCGAATGGCCGTGTCCTGCTGTAGTCCAACTCGACAGACCACCGGCCGCCCGTAGAATCGGCCCAATCCAGCCCGCGAGGAGTAGTGACGAACTCGGTGCCTGCCGCATCGACGCCAAGTTGTCGTAAGGGGCCGGGCCTCCCGCCTGACTCGCCCGCCCCGCCGCCCACCAGGATCCTGTGATGGACGTCCTGCTCGGCATCGGGGGCCTCGTGGCGAGCCCATTGTGGGGCCTGATCGGGATCATCGCGCTGACCGCAGGCACCTTCGTCTTCGTCGCAGGCGAGTTCTCCCTGACCGCGCTGGAACGCACTTCCGTGGACGCGCATCTGCAGCAACGCGGTGACCGTCGGGCCCGCCAGGTCAAGCACGCCCACAGCACGCTGTCCTTCCAGCTCTCCGGTGCCCAGGTGGGTATCACGATCACCACCCTGCTCACCGGCTACATCGCCCAGCCAGCCCTCGCCGAGTTGATCCGGCCTGGTCTGGAAGCTGCTGGGCTGCCCACCGATGCGGCTGGCCCGATATCCCTCGGAATCGCATTGGCACTGGTCACGGCAGTGTCGATGGTGTTCGGTGAACTCGTCCCGCAGAACCTGGCCATCGCGCGACCGCTGCCGACCGCCCGGCAGGTCGCCGGAATCCTCACCACGTTCTCCACCACGGTCCGCTGGCTGATCTACGCGCTGAACGGATCGGCGAACTGGGTGGTCCGCCGGTTGGGCATGGAGCCGGCCGAGGATCTGCGCTCCGCGCGCTCCCCGCAGGAGCTCGGCTCCCTGGTCCGCAGCAGCGCCCTGCAGGGCACTCTCGACAAGGGAACAGCAACCCTGCTGGACCGCTCACTGCGGTTCGGTGAGCGCACCGCGGAGGAGCTCATGACTCCCCGGCTGCGGGTGCAGGCACTGCGGGAGGACGCGACCGTGCTTGACCTGGTGGACGTGGCGCGGCGCACCGGATTCTCCCGCTTCCCCGTCTACGGCAGCGACCTCGACGATGTGCGCGGCGTGGTGCACGTCAAGCAGGCCTTTGCGGTGCCGGCCGACAAGCGCGCGCAGACCCCAGCCGGTTCGCTGGCCAGCCAGGTTCCCACCGTGCCCGACTCGCTGGACGGCGATGCCCTGCTCGACCGACTGCGCGGCCAGGGCCTGCAGGTCGCCATCGTGGTCGACGAGTACGGCGGCACCGCGGGCATCGTCACCCTCGAGGACCTGGTGGAGGAGATCGTCGGCGACGTCCGGGACGAGCATGACCGCCTCGAGGTCTCCCAGGTCCAGCCGCTGGGCGAGCAGAGCTGGATCATCTCCGGGCTGCTCCGGGCCGACGAGGTGGCTGAGGCCACCGGATTCGCCATGCCTGAAGGCGACTACGAGACGGTGGCTGGGCTCGTGCTGGAAAGGCTCGGCCGCATCCCCGACGTCGGTGACGAAGTCGTCCTCGACGGATGGCGGCTGGCGGTGATGCGGATGGACCGCCACCGCATCGCTGACCTCCGGCTCACCCGCACCGCGGGAGCCGATGAGGTGGCCCCATGACTGGTGCCACCATTCTCATCGCACTGCTGCTGCTGGCCGGCAACGCGTTCTTTGTCGGCGCCGAGTTCGCCCTGATCACCGCACGGCGGGACCGCCTGGAGGCAATGGCACAGCGCGGGGTGCACCGCGCTCGCATGGTGATTCGGGCCGGCGAGGAGCTGCCGCTGATGCTGGCGTCCGCACAGCTCGGGATCACCATCAGCTCGCTGGGGCTGGGTTCGCTGGGCGAGCCCGTCGTCTCCGACCGGCTGGAGTGGCTGGCCGGCCCGCTCGGGATGCCCGATGCGGTGCTGCACACCGTGGCCTTCGTCGTCGCGTTGGGCGTCGTCACGGTGGCGCACATCCTGCTCGGCGAGATGGTGCCCAAGAACATCGCGATCGCCGGTCCGGAGCGCACAGCGGTGTGGATGGTGCCGCCGCTGGTCGCCTTCACGCGGGTGATGCGACCGATCATCGCGCTGTTCAGTTTTGCCGCGCGACTGGTCCTGCGCACCTTCCGCGTGCAGCCCCGCGATGAGCTGGACAGTGCCTACAGCCCGGACGAGCTCGCCAATCTGATCGCCGACTCCACCCGCGAGGGACTGCTGGACAGCCAGGAGCACCGCCGGCTGACCCAGACGTTGTCCACCTGGGAGCGGACCGTTGCCGACGTGCTGGTCCCGATCTCGGGCCTGATCACGGTTGCGGCCGAGCCCACCCTGGGCGACATCGAGCGTGCCGTGGCGGCGACCGGTTTCTCTCGCTTCCCGCTGTGCGCCGACGGGCAGCTGGTGGGTTATCTGCACGTCAAGGACGTGCTGGAGCTGCTCGGTAGACCACCGGACACGCCAGTACCGCCCACCAGGCTGCGCCCGCTACCCGACGTGCAGTCCACTACCAAGCTCGACGGTGCGCTCACCCTGCTGCGCCGCTCCGGCAGCCACCTGGCCCGCGTCGTGGATCCCGGCGGGAGCACCGCGGGCGTCGTCGCGCTGGAAGACCTCGTCGAGGAGTACGTCGGCACGGTCCGCGACGCCACCCACGTCTCCCCCTGATGCGCCGGGTGGCGTCTCACTTGGCTGCTGGCTGACCCGGAGCCAGGACCTGGTAGCGGGCCAGCATGCCGGCAGTGATGTGGTCACTGACGTGGCAGTGGAACATCCAGATCCCAGGATCGTCCGGGACCATGTCGGCCACCACCATGCTTGCCGGCAGCAGGCTGACCGTATCGGTCCGCATCCCACCAGCCGTTACCGTGTTGCCGTGCCAATGTGGAGTGTGCAGATCCACCTCGTTACCCATGCCCATCAGATACCAGCGCACCCGCTCCCCCTGACGCATGATCATCGGCGGCCCATTGCCGTAGACGTAGCCGTTGATCGAGTGCATCTTGTTGCTCTCCAGGAAGTCCGCGTTATCGGCGGCCGGGGCGTTGGCTAGTTTGGTCCGCTGGGCTTCCAGGTAATGCGTCGTGTTCTCGTTCATTACCCAGAACACCGCGAAGATTTCCCGGTCGACGTCGTTCGGGCGACCGTCGGGGCGGGCCTTGCCACGGGCAGCGACCTCTATCGACCCCATCAGGCCGGAGTAGGCATCGAGCACCTCATCGGTGTGCGAGTGGTACATCCACATCACCGAGCTGCCGTCCATCGGGCCCGGGCCGGCGCGTTCGGGCACCTGCCAGCTATAGACGTACTGCTGTTGGGGGGCCACCGCGTCGCCGGCCTTATCCGCGCTAGACCTGCCGTCGTCGTAGGGGGTGCCCTCGTCTTTCTTGTCGTAGAAGACTCCGTGCGGATGGATGCTGGCGGGGAATGAGCAGTTATTCCGGAACGTCACTTTGATCGTGTCCCCGACCTGGGCCCTGATCACCGGCCCGAGCAGTCCCAGATACTGATCGTCAGCTGACCGCTGGATCTGGTGGGTGAAGCTCGCGTCGGTGTAACCGTGGTAGATGCATTTCGTGTAGGTCGAGCCGATCCGGTCCGGCCCGGACTCCACGAACTTATTCGCTGTCGCGTCGAACTGCTGACCAGTGATCATATTGGTGCCGGATGGCGCGTAGTTCCAGGCCACCTCGTCAGCGGCGATGTAATAGGCCCGATTCTGCGGACCGGCTCCCGCGCTCGCACAGGAGACGCAACCGGCGGCCAGCAGTACGGTCACGACCGCGGCGACCAGCCATCGAGCCCACAGCGTCCTGCAGACAGGACCGCAATTCCGCGCGCGGCGGACAAGGACGATCATCCACAACCGACTCATCACCGGATCCCCCCTGGGGCGAACCACTCCCCCGCCCCCCACCGCCGTGTCGGGGCAGAACGCCTTCACGACAATAGCCTCACCTAGTGTGATCTGGTCGGGCGCTATTGTGTGACGTAACGTTAGATAAGTCACCCATTTGAGTCGGCGTAGAGGTGAATGGGTGAAGAGGTGACCACTCACAGCTACTCAGCGTGGGTCGGGTACCGTCAGTAGCTGAACGAGGTGCGAACGTTGCGGACCCTCGTCGCTAGTTGGCCGCAGCGTTCGCGGGACACTGATCGCTTCCTTACCGTCGGATTCAGGCGGCGGATGCCCTGTGCGGAGTAGCACGGCACCCAGCACGGCCGCAGCGGCCGCCGTCAACGCGCCAGCGACGAAGGCGACGTGGTAGCCGCCGTTGAGGGCGACGAGCGAGTCGTTGCCGACGACGCGGAGCGCGTCCGTGCTGGCGGAGGCAAGGCTGGCGAGGATCGCGAGGCCAAGCGCCCCTCCCATCATGAACGACGTGTTGACAACCCCCGAGGCAAGCCCGGATTCGCTCGGCTCGATGTCGATCATAGCGGCCAGCAGCATCGGGTTGAACGCCATACCGGAGCCGACACCGAGCAGGATCATGGCTGGGAGAACGTGCGGGATGAAGCTCCCGTCGATGGGAGCCCACGCGAAGAGCATGAGCCCCACCGCGGATACCAGCAGGCCGGTCGCCAGCGGCACCTTGATACCGAAGCGCGTAACGAGCATTGCCGAGACGCCGAGCGAGAACGCCGCCATGATCGAATTGGCCGGAAGGAAGGCCAAGCCGACCTGCAGCGGGTTGTACCCCAGCACCAGCTGGAGGTAGAGGGCGGAGAGGAAGAACCAGGCGAACACGGCAGCAGCCCACAAGACTGCGACGACGTTCGCAGTCGCAACATTGCGCAACCGGAAGAGGCTTAGCGGCACCAACGGGTTGTCAGCCCGAGCCTCGATGCCGACGAACAGCGCCAGCAGCACCGCTGCCGCAGCCAGCAGGCCGATCGTGTGGGCGGAGGTCCAGCCAGCCTCATTTCCGTTCACGATCGCGTAGACGGCGAGCATCAACGATGCGGTCACCGTCACCGCTCCGGTCGCATCGAGCCGTCCAATGGTCGGCTGGCCGCGGCCGACGGGCATCAGCACGAGACAGAGTGCGAATACCACCATGCCCACTGGGAGATTGACCAGGAAGATCCAGTGCCAGCTGAGTGTATGGGTCAGGATCCCGCCGAGCAGCACGCCGATGCTGCCGCCGCCGCCGGCGACGACGAAGCCGATAACTCCGATGGCCTTCACCCGCTCGGCTGGCTCGATGAACATGGTCATGATCAACGACAGCGCGACCACCGCCACGACCGCACCACCAAGGCCCTGCACCGCCCGCGCCCCGACCAGGGACTCCTGCGTACTCGCGACGCCGCAGGCCAGCGAGGCCGCGGTGAACAGCGTAAGGCCGATCAGGAACAGCCGACGGTGGCCGAACAGATCGCCCAGCCGGCCGCCGAGCAGCAGGAAGCCGCCGAAGGTGATCAGATAGGCGTTCACGACCCAGGCCAGCGAGGTCTGGGAGAACCCGAGATCCTCCCTGATCGACGGTAGCGCGACATTCACGATCGTGGTGTCCAGGACGATCATCAAATCCCCCAGGCACAACACCAGCAGCGCCAGCCAGCGTCGACGGCCTTCGATGGCCACAATCGCCCCTCTCCCAGCACTGATCATGGTCGTCTGTCATGACTCGAATCAACGGAATGGGTTATCGACACCGCTCCGCAGATCCACACCGTCAGGAGCTGAACGCCTCCACCGGTGGGCAGGAGCACAGCAGGTTGCGGTCACCGTAGGCTTGGTCGATCCGCCGGACCGCCGGCCACACCTTGCCGGCCGTCCGACCCATCGGGTAAGCGGCGAGTTCCCGGGTGTACGGGTGATCCCACTTGTCGGTCAGGCAGCTCGCGGTGTGCGGTGCGCAGCGCAGCGGATTGTCCTCGGGACTCCACTCCCCCTCGGCCACCCGGTCGATCTCATCCCGGATGGCGATCATGGCGTCGCAGAAACGGTCCAGCGCAGCGAGGTTCTCGCTTTCGGTGGGCTCGACCATCAGGGTGCCGGCCACCGGAAACGACATGGTGGGGGCGTGCAGCCCGTAGTCGGCCAGCCGCTTGGCGACGTCGTCCACGGTCACGCCGGTGGCCTTAGTGATCGCCCGCAGGTCAAGGATGCATTCGTGGGCGACCAACTCGCCACTGCCCGTGTAGAGCACCGGGAAGTGCGACTCGAGGCGCCGCGCGACGTAGTTCGCGGCGGCGACCGCGGACAGGGTGGCACGGCGCAGTCCTTCGCCACCCATCATCCGGACGTAAGCCCAGGAGATCGGCAGGATCGACGCGCTGCCCCACGGTGCCGCGGCCACCGGCCCCACCCGCGCCTGCGGCGCGGTCTCCGGATGCCCGGGCAGGTACGGCGCGAGATGGGCCAGTACGCCGATCGGGCCCACGCCGGGCCCACCACCGCCATGTGGGATGCAGAAGGTCTTGTGCAGGTTGAGATGGCTGACGTCGGCGCCGAAGCGACCCGGCCGGGCCAGCCCGAGCAGCGCGTTGAGGTTGGCCCCGTCGACGTAGACCTGCCCGCCGGCGTCGTGCACCAGTCCGCACACGTCGGCCACGCCCTGCTCGTACACACCGTGCGTGGACGGGTAGGTGATCATGATTGCAGCCAGCTCGGCACTATGCTTGGCGATCTTGCCGCGAAGGTCGTCGAGGTCGACGTCGCCGTTGCGGTCACACCCCACGACCACGACGCGCATCCCGGCCATCACCGCCGAAGCCGCGTTGGTGCCGTGCGCGCTGGAGGGGATCAGGCAGACGTCGCGGTGCCCCTCGCCCCGATCGCGGTGGTAGGCGCGGATCGCCAGCAAGCCGGCAAACTCGCCCTGGCTGCCGGCATTGGGCTGCAGGCTCACTGCGTCGTACCCGGTGAGATCGGCCAGCCAGCGCTCCAGGTCGCTGACCACCTCCAACAGGCCTTCGGCATCCTCCAGCGGCGCGAACGGATGCAGCTCGGCAAACTGAGGCCAGCTGATCGGCTCCATCTCTGCGGTCGCGTTGAGCTTCATCGTGCACGACCCCAGCGGGATCATGCTGCGGTCCAGCGCCACGTCCTTGTCGGCCAGCGCGCGCAGGTAGCGCAGCAGCGCCGTCTCACTGTGGTGTGCAGAGAAGACCGGGTGGGTGAGGAACGGCGAGGTCCGCGCCACCGCGGCAGGGATGGCGTCGGGAGTCTCCCGATCGAGGGTGTCCGGGTCAGTAGCGGGCACCCCGAAGGCGTCCCAGACCAGGCGCAGGTGTGCCCGGGTGGTGGTCTCGGCGCAGCTCATCCCAACGTGGTCGGCGTCGACCTGCCGCAGGTCCACCCCTGCCTCATGGGCTGCGTGCACCACGTCGGCGGCCCGGCCAGGCACCCTGGCCAGCACGGTGTCGAAGTACGCTCCGGACACCACCTCGACGCCGCCGGCGCGCAGGCCGGCGGCGAGCACCGCGGCCATCCGGTGGGCCCGCAGGGCGATATCCCGCAACCCGTCGGGTCCGTGGTACACCGCGTACATCGAGGCCATCACCGCCAGCAGCACCTGTGCGGTGCAGATGTTGCTGGTGGCCTTCTCCCGGCGGATGTGCTGCTCGCGGGTCTGCAACGCGAGCCGGTAGGCCGGGTTGTCGTCGGCGTCCCGGGACAGTCCCACCAGCCGGCCAGGCAGGTGGCGCTCCAGCCCCTTGCGGACAGCCAGGTAGGCGGCGTGCGGTCCGCCGAATCCCATCGGCACGCCGAAGCGTTGGGTGGACCCGATCGCGACGTCAGCGCCGATCTCACCCGGCGGGCGCAGCAGGGTCAGAGCGAGCGGATCGGCCGCGATGGCCACCCCCGAGCCGCGCTGGTGAGCTTGCCCGATCAGCGCCTCGTGGTTGTGCACCGCCCCGGACGCACCTGGGTAGGACAGCAACACGCCGAAGAACTCGCCGTCCGGGAGCGCTGGGCCGCAGTCGCGTCCGTAGAGATCGGCCACCACGAGCTCTATACCCAGCGGCTCAGCGCGGGTGGCCAGCACTGCCAGCGTTTGCGGCAGGGTGTCGGAGTCCACCAGGAACCGGGATGACCTGGCCCGGCCGGCTCTGCGCAGCAAGGTCATCGCCTCGGCGGCCGCGGTGGCCTCGTCGAGCAACGAGGCGTTGGCCACCGGGAGCCCCGTGAGGTCGGAGATCATCGTTTGGAAGTTGAGCAACGCCTCGAGGCGGCCCTGGGAGATCTCCGGTTGGTAGGGCGTGTAGGCGGTGTACCAGGCCGGGTTCTCCAACACTGAGCGGCGGATCACCGGGGGGGTCACCGTGCCGTGGTAGCCCATCCCGATCATCGGCACCCGCGGGTGGCACCGGGCGGCGCGCTCACGCAACTCAGCCAGCGCCTGCGCTTCGGTGGCGGGGGCCGGCAGGTTCGGGACCGCGCCGGGGTCCGCCAGGGTTCGCGGCAGGGCACGCTGTGCGAGGTCCTCCAGCGACTCCACGCCGATGGTGTCCAACATCCGGGTCAGCTCGGCCGGACGCGGGCCGATGTGCCGGTCGGCGAACGGGGTGCCATGCTCCAGCTCCGACAGGGAGCGCCGGTCGGGAGTGTTCATCGCGGTGGCCTCCAGGCGCCAGGGTGAACTGCCGGGCTCGGTACCCGGTCGGTCCTCCCCCTCTGTCCTACCCGGATCGCTGCCTGCCGAGTGCCGGGCGCCTGAGAGCTTCACCAGCGGGTCGGGCTGGCTTTCCCCGTCGGCGGGTGGCGACAGTGCCACCGCTTTCCAGAGGCGTCTGACCCGCGCGGTCCTGTTCGCCTGAGAGGTTCCGGGGAGGGGTTGCTCCTTCGGCGCCCGAGCCACGATCGGCCCGGAACTCTCCCGCGCGGGGTTTCGACTACCTGCGTAGGGTACTCACAGCCAAGCCGGTCGCACGATCCTGCGCGGTGTGACCGGCGGCACAATGGCGAGCTGATCAGCTGATCCGGCGGGACCGCCGGCGCTTGGTCAGCTCGTCCTCCGCCGCGGCGGCGACTTGGCCACCGTCGGCACGCTCCGGAGGAAACTGGCTGATCGATCCGACGATCTCCTTCATCGCACCGCTGACTGCGATGCCGAATACGCCCTGCCCGCCCTGCAACAGGTCCACCACTTCCTCAGGGGAGGTGCACTCATAGACCGTGGTGCCGTCGCTGAACAGCGTGATACGGGCGAGATCGTGCACCCCGTGGCGACGCAGGTGCTCAACCGCCATGCGGATGTTGCGCAGCGAGACCCCGGTGTCCAGCAGCCGCTTGACCACCTTGAGGACCAGGACATCCTTGAACGAGTACAGCCGCTGGCTGCCCGAGCCCGCCGCACCGCGGATCGATGGCACCACGAGATCGGTCCGCGCCCAGTAGTCGAGCTGGCGGTAGGTGATCCCGGCGACCTGGCAAGCGACGGTGCCGCGATAGCCAAGCAGATCGTCGCTCACGCCATGCGGGTCAGCGAGCGCGGATTCGGGGAACAGCGTGCCCTGCTCTGCACCAGAGTGCTGGACATCAAGCGCCGGCGAGTCCGCTCCGCCGTGCGGTCCGTCCACCACCGGTGCCTCCTTGCGCCGTGGCCGGTGGTCCGCGGGGGCGTCTGCGACCCGCTGCGGACCTCCGGCCGTCGGGGCGAATCACACGGACGCGATTCGCTGTGAAGTCCGACCGTAGGCCGACGCCGCGCAGCTGGTCAACGCGACGCGCGGGGAAGTCTCAACCTCGACTTCAGCTCGAGGATTCCGCGGCACTGTCGATCAAGCATCCGCTCCGCGACAGCGTCTAAGTGTCCGCACCGCGGAAATCCTCCGGGGACACCGAGTCGAGAAACTCGCGGAACTTCTCGACCTCGTTCTCCTGCTCGTCGGGGATGATCAGACCGGCCTCAGCGAGCACCGACTCCTCCGCATGGATCGGCACCCCGACCCGCAGCGCGAGGGCGACGGAGTCGCTCGGCCGGGCAGAGACTCGCACGTTACCGTCGAAAACCAGCTCGGCGAAGAACGTGCCCTCTTGCAGCTCGGTGATCCGGACCAGCTTCAGCGTCCGCCCGAGCGCGCTGATCACGTCTCGGAGCAGGTCGTGGGTCATCGGTCGGGCCGGTTGCACCCCCTGCTGCTCCAGGGCGATCGCGGTCGCTTCACCGGAGCCGATCCAGATCGGCAGATAGCGCTCGCCCTCGGCCTCCCGCAGCAGCAGGATCGGCTGGTTTGCCGGCAGCTCCACCCGGACCCCGACGACACGCATCTCGCTCATCGCGTTGCGCCTCCCTCCTGCCGCACCCTGCGGTCCGGGTGCCTCGAGGATCGTCGTGCTCGGCGGTGGATCGGGCACCGGCCGCAGTAGCCGCCAGTCTGCTTGTGCCTCCACCATCGTCACCGCTGACGCTACACGCGGCACCCTCCCGGTGCCGAGTCGTGCGGGCCCCCAATTCCGGCCGGCATCTCCCAGCGGTCGTCGCCAGCGGTCAGTTCCCGATGAAGTCACGCAGCCCGGTCTTCACGAGCAGGGCGTGCAGCCGCACTGACAGCACCGCCAGCTCTCGCGCCACCTCGTCGGCCCGGGCCCGGGCGTCGGGATCGCGTTGCCGGCTCATCGGCGTCACGATCTGCGCCAGCAAGCCCACCTCCCGGTCAGCCGACGCCCGGAAGGCCCGCAGGTGCCGGGGCTCCAGCCCGAATTCGGTCATCGCCTGCGCGGTCCGCGCCACCAGTACGGCATCGGTGTCGTAGAAACCGGCTGGACCGGGTCGGATCAAGCCGAACCGCTCGAGTTCGGCCAGCACGTCCCGGTCAATAGCGGCTGCGGAGAGCACTTCCTCCTGCGTCATCCGCACCGTGTCGGCGACGGCGAAGTCCTCGGGCCTAGCGGGGCCAGTCGGTGCGCTGATCCCACCCACGACCCCGGCCAACCGGCGCGGGGACTCGGGCCCGCGTTGGCCTGCGGGCCCAGCGTGCTCCCCCTGATCTATCGCGTCCAGCTGCTCCTTGATCACCCGGAGTGGGAGGTACTGGTCGCGCTGGGCGGCGAGCACGTACCGTAGCCGCTCGACGTCCACCAGCGAGAACTGCCGGTAGCCGGCAGCCGTGCGTTGCGGACGGACCAGCCCCTCGGACTCCAGAAACCTGATCTTGGAAATGGTGACGTCCGGAAAATCCGCCCGCAGCTGGGTCAGCACCGCACCGATGCTCATCCCTTGCCGGTGTGGGGATTGACCGGCGGCCGTCACCTCGGCCCCTGGTCAGCCCCTCGGTCCCCGGCGCGCGGACCGGTCAGGAACACTAGCCTGAACTTGCCGATCTGTACCTCGTCGCCGTTGGCCAACACCGCGGTGTCCACCGGCTCACGGTTGACGTAGGTGCCGTTGAGGCTGCCGACGTCCACCACCACGAATTCGCCGCCCTCGCGGCGGAACTCGGCGTGCCTGCGGGACACCGTCACGTCATCGAGGAAGATGTCACTGTCCGGGTGCCGGCCCGCACTCGTGGTGGGCTGGTCCAGGAGGAACCGGGAACCGGCGTTAGGGCCACGCTTGACCACCAGCAGCGCGGAGCCCGGTGGTAGCGCATCGACACCAGCGACCGGGGGTGCCGGATACTCGACAGCCTCGGGCTCTGTCAGGAAGTCGGCCCGGAACGTGGAGGTCTGCTCCGGGCCCCGCTCCGGTGGGACTCCGGGCCCGTCGTTCGTGCTCACCTGGACTCTCCTTCGCCAGCGGTGGTCGCCGTTGATCGGACCACAACGTACCGTGCTCCCGGCTACCACGGCGGACGGAGGGGCCCTGTCCGTCCAGAATGTCCAGCCCCCGATGTGCGGTGCTCGGGTCAAGCCTGCTCGGTGAGGCCGCGGTAGTTCTCGGCGTCCAGCAGGGAGTCCAACTCGGACGTATCGGCCAGCTTGATCTCGATCATCCAGCCCTCCCCATAGGGGTCGGAGTTGACCAGTTCGGGACTGTTCTCCAGAGCGTCATTGCGCGCCACCACCTCGCCCCCGACCGGCGCGAACAGGTCTGAGACGCTCTTGGTCGACTCCACCTCACCGACCGGGTCGCCTGGTGTCACCGAGTCCCCGACCAGCGGCAACTCGACATGAACCACATCGCCAAGCTGGGACTGCGCATAATCGGTGATGCCGACCCGCACAGTGCCCCCCGCGCTGGGCAGGACCCATTCGTGTTCCTGGGTGTAACTCAGCTCCTCGGGGACCACTGCGCTCCTCCCTACCTCGGACCTCATCTGCCGGCGGAGGGTATCTCAGTGGGTGACGACGTCCGTCACGGCGCGCCCGAGTCCGCCATGCGCACGATGAGTCGAGCCTGAAGGAGGTAGAGCACCCCTGACCACACGTAGAGCGCTCCGCCCCAACCGGTGAAGGCCACCGCGAACGCTTGGGCCACCACCTGCAACCAACCCTGCACGTTGGCGGCTAACAGCAGCAGTGGGAAGCCATAGAGCAGGCAGAGGGTGGCGGCCTTGCCCAGATAGTGCACCGGCAGTGGTCCGTAGCCGTGGTGGCGCAGCACCGGGAGGGTCAGCAAAAGCACAAGATCCCGGCCGACCAGCACGGCTATCACCCACCACGGCAGGATGTCACGGACACCGAAGGCGAGCAGCGTGCTCAGCGTGTATAGCCGGTCGACCGCCGGGTCGAGCAACGCACCCAGCCTGCTGGATTGGTTCAGCAGGCGAGCGAGCTTGCCATCCAGCCAGTCCGTGAGGCCGGACAGGGCCAGTACCAGCACGGCGAGCAGGTCGCGGTGCTGCGGGCCGAGCAGCAGCCATAGGAACAGCGGGACGCCGGCCAGCCTGAGCAGGGTGAGCGCGTTGGGCAGGGTGAGCACCCGATCGGCCGGATCCTGCACGTCGGGCCCTCCTGGGTGCATGGGTGTCCGTACTCAACAGTAGAGCTGTCCCACACGGCCCGAACAGCCACCTAGGACCGCACCCTGGGCGATACGGGTGGCCACGACCTGCTCTGCTGTCGCCGAGCCGACGCCAGTGCTGTTCGAAGGCGCCCGGGCAGCCCCACTGTCGAACTCGGCGGACCCAGGGTTGTCAGGCGGCCACGATCGGCAGCTGACGAACCCATTTCACCCCTCAGGGCGGCGCGCAGCGCCTACGGGGTTGGCTAGAAACGGGTGCGCTCCAGCCAGTGCTCCAACACTCCCGCATCGCCGAGTACCTCGATCGGCGCCTCGCCGGGCGGGACGCGGCGCAGGAGCACCAGCAGCAGGTCCACCACTGCACCCCGGACCGCGACAGCGCCCTTGGCGTGCCCGTGCTCCCAGACCGGCCCTGACGGCGTCCGGCGAATAGTCCATTCCCCCGCCTGGCCGAGCCCGGGGTCGGTAGCGTGAAGGTGCAGAATTTGGCCGTCCCCGCGCAGCTCGGCCAGCTCGGGTCGGTATGTGAGAGCCTGCGGTGAGCACAGCAGCTCCAGCCACTCCGATATGGCGTCAGCGGCCAGATCGGGCTCCAGGGTGAAGGCCCGTCCCAGGGCCAGCTCAGCATCAGCGCGGTGCACCGCGGTCTCGTGCACCATCCGGCGGGCCCAGAAAACGGCGTGCTGGTCGTCGAACCAGGTCCACACGGGGGTCTGAGGACCGACGGCGCGGATCGCGTCGACCAGCTCGTCGGCGCCCTCCCGGAGCCAGTTGCTGAGCCCGTCGAGGTCTTCGGGTGCCGCGGCCACGTCCAACTCGGCGGGGTCAGGAGGGCCGCCGCCCGGCCGGGTGAGGACCGCGGTAACCCGCCGATGGGTCTGCCCGACGTGCTCGGTGAGCTGATGCAATGTCCATTCCGGGCAAGTCGGTACGCGCTGTTGCAGGTCAGCGCCGTACAGCGCCTCGGCGAAGTGCTCAGACTGCGCAGTCAGTGCGTCGAGGTAGCGGTCATCCAGCAGCGAAGTCATCAGATACCTCCCGTGATCGTCGGCAACAAGCAGCCTAGGCACCTGCGCACTGGGTGATGCGGCACAGCACCCAGTGGTGTGCACTGTCGACATGGCCTCACCTCCCACGTCACCTGCCGCCTCGCATCCACAGGACACCGCGCGGCTCAGCGACAACTGGGGCACCTTCCTCGCGGCGGCGATGCGGTCTCCCCGCGACGTCGGCACGCTGCTCCCCTCAGGACCCGAGCTCGCCCGCCGGCTGGCGACCGTCGTGCCCCACTCCCATCCGGCTGGGCGGCCCGCGATCGTGGTGGAACTGGGCGCCGGTACCGGGGCGGTCACAGGGGCGATCGCCCAGCAGGTCAAGCGGGACGCCGTGGTGATCGCGGTCGAGAAGGACCCCGGACTCGCCGAGCGTTTGCGGTCCCGCGGATTGGGGGTGCGGGTGGTCACCGCGGACGCCGCCACGCTCCCGGCCATCCTCGCCGAGCAGGGCGTGGACCGCGCAGACGTGATCGTCTCAGTGCTGCCGTGGACGCTGTTCGGCCCGCAGCAGCAGCGCGATTTCCTGACCACCTTCGCCGCCGCGCTACAGACGGACGGGGTGTTCACCGCCGCTGCGTACAGCCTGAGCTACTGGACCCCGGCGGCCCGCCGGTTTCGTCGCGAGCTCGACCGGACGTTCGGCGAGGTGCTGCCCACCCGCACGATGTGGCGCCACGTCCCCCCGGCGATGACCTACGTCTGCCGGCACCCAGCTCGGACACCTCAGACGCCGCCGCCAAACATCACCGGGGGTCCGAGTCGATGAGCAGCTTGCCATCCAACCGGGTGACCCGGAGCTGATGCTTGACGACCTGAGCGCCGCCGGCCGTGTTGTAGGTGACGTCGACCGGAACGGTCACCGTACCGTCCGGGTTGTCGAAGACCCCGAATGCGTGGCTCGCGCTGACCGAGGAGTACTGGCTCCAATGCGACTGGAACTCCGCCTCGCCGCCGAAGAACGTCCTCGCGTTAGGCGACAGCATCCCCCAGGCCGAGGGCAGGTTGTCCAGCCCGTTGTAGTAATCGATCACGCGCTGCCCGGCATCGCGCCAGGCGATCGACCCCTGTGAAAGATCCACCGGTCGCACCTGTGGTGGCGCGGAGGTCGCCATCGGCACCCGCGGCGGCGAAGCGGCGGCGTGGGCCGGCGGCCCGATGGGGGATGCGCCCCGGTCCCCGGACGAGCTCCCCCAGACCAGTGCACTGACGCCGGCCAACGTGAGCAGCGCGACGACGGCTCCGACCAGTGCCCCTGCCCTGACCCGTCCACGCTCGCCAGCGGGCCGTCTGGGCGGTGGCACGGCAGCCGGGGGTCCAGCGGCCAGCAGCCGGAATGGAGGGGGGGTGAGCGGGCGGGAGGGCACCGTCGGTGGCGGTTCTGCTACCCGGATCGGCGCGGGCCTAGCAGCGGCTGGGACGCGCGATGGGGTGCCCGCAGGGCGGGCGTTCATCACCGTGGCCAGCTCCAGGCTGGCTCGACGCATGTCGGGACGCGCCGCTGGGTCCCTAGCCAGCAGGCTCATCAACACGGCGAACAGCGGGCCTGCGCGCAGTGGCGGCGTCACCTCGCCGGCGGCGACCGCGTGCAGCAGCGCGAGCTGGTTGTCGCCGTCGCCGAATGGTGCGCGCCCCTCCACCGCGGCGTAGAGGGTGGCGCCGAGCGAGAACACATCCGAGGCCGGGGTCGGGACCTGCCCGCGGGCCACTTCCGGGGCCAGGTATGCCGGGGTCCCTGCCATCATGCCCGTCTGGGTGACCGTGACATCCCCCGCGGCCCGCGACACGCCGAAGTCGGTGATCTTCGCGGTTCCGCCGTCGGCAATCAGGATATTGCCGGGCTTGACGTCGCGGTGCACGATCTGCGCGGTATGCGCGGCGGCCAGCGCAGACGCGACCTGCGAGCCGATCGAGGCGACCTCGGTCACCGGCAGGCAGCGCTGCTCATCGAGCACCGCAGCGAGGCTGCGCGAGGGCAGGTACTCCATCACCAGGCAGGGTTCGCCGTCGTGCTCGGCCACGTCGTAGATGACGATGGCGTTCGGGTGGTGCAGCCGCGCAGCGATACGCGCCTCACGCAGCGCCCGGAGGCGGGCTTCCTCGGTCCCCCTGGGACTCAGGTCCGGTTGCAACAGCAGCTGCTTCACCGCCACCCGCCGCTGCAGCCGCTCGTCCAGGGCCTGCCAGACGACGCCCATGCCGCCGCTACCAATCCGATCGAGCACGCGGTAATGCCCCGCGATGAGCTGACCCGTGTCGATGAGCAGTCACTCCCCGTCTGCACTGGGACTCGGTCCGCTGGCCATCCCCGACCGGGCGCAAGGTTACAACCCGGGCTCCGACGGCCGACCGCCCCCGCCTCGCCCCGCGGCAGCGTCCGCGGCACGATCGTGCTCATCATGACGCTCATCGAAGCACTGCCCAGCGGCTCCGGGCCCGACGAGCTGTTCGACGCCTTCACAGCCTGGGTTGCTGACCAGGGCTTGACCCTCTACCCGGCCCAGGAGGATGCGCTCATCGAGATCGTCTCCGGCTCGAACGTGATCTTGGCCACCCCCACCGGATCCGGTAAGAGCCTGGTGGCAACCGGCGCGCACGCGGTCGCACTGGCACAGGGCAGGCGCAGTGTCTACACCGCGCCGATCAAGGCTCTGGTGTCGGAGAAGTTCTTCGCGCTGTGCGAGGTCTTCGGCGCTGAGCAGGTCGGGATGATGACTGGCGACTCCAGCGTCAACGCCGAGGCGCCGATCATCTGCTGCACCGCCGAGGTGCTGGCCAACATGGCGTTGCGCAGCGGGCCGGATACCGACGTCGGTCTGGTCGTGATGGACGAGTTCCACTTCTACGCCGACCCGGACCGGGGTTGGGCCTGGCAGGTGCCGCTGCTGGAACTGCCGACGGCCCAGTTCCTGCTGATGTCCGCGACACTGGGCGAGGTCACCCGGTTCGAGGAGGACCTGACCCGTCGCACTGGCCGGCCCACCGCGGTGGTCCGCTCGGGCGAGCGCCCGGTCCCGCTGCACTTCCGCTACGTGACGACGCCGCTGCTGGAGACGCTGGAAGAACTGCTGGCCACCAAGGCCGCGCCGGTCTACGTGGTGCACTTCACCCAAGCCTCCGCTGTCGAGCAGGCACAGGCGCTGACCAGCATCAACGTCTGCAGCCGGGCCGAGAAGGACGCCATCGCCGAGCTGATCGGCGGGTTCCGCTTCGCCGCCGGTTTCGGGCGGACGCTGTCCCGGTTGGTCCGCCACGGGATCGGCGTGCACCACGCCGGGATGTTGCCGCGGTATCGCCGGCTCGTCGAGCGGCTCGCCCAGGCCGGCCTGCTGAAGATCATCTGCGGCACGGATACCCTCGGCGTGGGGATCAACGTGCCGATCCGCACCGTACTGTTCACCGCGTTGGGCAAGTATGACGGGACCCGCACCCGCCACCTCACCGCCCGCGAGTTCCACCAGATCGCCGGCCGGGCCGGGCGGGCCGGCTACGACACTGCAGGCGATGTCGTCGTGCAGGCCCCCGACTACGTGGTGGAGAACACCAAGGCACTGGCCAAGGCGGGCGACGACCCCCGCAAGCTCCGCCGCGTGGTGCGCCGCAAGCCCCCCGAGGGCCAGGTGTCCTGGAGCGACCGCACCTTCGACCGGCTGGTCGCGGCCGACCCGGAACCACTCACGTCCAGCTTCGCGGTGAGTCACGCGATGCTGCTCAACGTCGCCAACCGACCCGGCGACGCCTTCACCGCCATGCGCCACCTGCTCACCGACAACCACGAGGACCGCCCGGCCCAGCGCCGGCATATCCGAGCGGCCATCGCGATCTACCGCGCATTGCTCGCCGCCGGCGTCGTCGAGCGGCTGGCAGTCCCCGACGCCGACGGCCGCACCGTGCGGCTGACCGGCGATCTGCAGCTCGACTTCGCTCTGAACCAGGCATTGTCGGTGTTCGCGCTGGCAGCGATCGAGCTGCTCGACCCGGACTCGCCGGACTACCCGCTGGACGTGCTGTCGGTACTCGAAGCCACCCTGGACAACCCCCGGCAGGTGCTGGGCGCGCAACTGTCCAAGGCCAAGGGCGAGGCCGTGGCCGCGATGAAGGCCGAGGGTATCGAGTACGAGGAGCGGATGCGGCTGCTGGAGGACGTCACCTACCCGATGCCGCTGGCCGAGCTGCTGCACGCAGCCCTGGACACCTACCGGCGGGGTCATCCGTGGGTGGACGACCACCTGCTGTCGCCCAAGTCGGTGGCCCGCGATCTGGCCGAGCGGGCGATGACCTTCACCGAGTACGTCGGATTCTATGGCCTGGCCCGCTCGGAGGGGCTGGTGCTGCGCTATCTGGCCGACGCCTACCAGGCACTGCGTCGTACGGTGCCCGAGGAGGCCAAGACCGAGGGGCTTCGGGACTTGCAGGAGTGGCTCGGGGAGCTGGTCCGCCAGGTCGACTCCAGCCTGCTGGACGAGTGGGAGAAGCTGCGCGACCCGGACGCGACAGACGTGCAGCAGGGGGCGGCACCCGCGCTGGGCGATCACCGACCACCGCCGGTGACCGCCAACGTGCGAGCCTTTCGGGTGCTGGTCCGCAACGCGCTGTTCCGTAGGGTGGAACTGGCGGCCCGCCGACAATGGCAGGAGCTCGGGGAGCTCGACTCCGACGCCGGATGGGACGCGGAGTCTTGGCGCGACGCTCTGGAACCGTATTTCGAAGCCCACAGCGAGATCGGCACCGGCGCCGACGCTCGTGGCCCGCAGCTGCTGATCATCGATGACCAGCCCGGTCGCTGGGTGGTGCGGCAGATCCTGGACGACCCGGCCGGCCACCACGACTGGGGGTTCAGCGCCGAAGTCGACCTGCCCGCCTCCGACGAGTCCGGCACGGCCGTGCTGCAGGTGACCTCAGTCGGCCAACTCTGAACTGCCGACACGGCCCACCCCGGCGTGTCGTGCTCCAGTGCCCGGCGTGTCGCGCTCGGGTGCACGCCGTGTCGTGGCTGCAGGCCATCGAGAGGAGAAGATCATGCCTACTTCTTCCTCGTCGTGCCCTACAAGGCGGTCCAGGCGCGCCGCGGCGTGACCGCCTTCGGCGAACCGGCCCCGGCGAAGACCTGCCCGGCCTGCCTATCCGACGACCTGCCGCTCGCCGCAGCCAAGTGCACGTACTGCGGCACCGATCAGCCCTCAGACGCGCCAGGCGGGAGCAGCGGTTAGAACGGCTCGTTACCGGGCTTCCACTTGATGCCGCAACCCATGCTGGGGATCTGCGGTTCGGGTACCGGCTGTCCAGCCAGCACCAGGTCCAGCGCCGCGCGCAACGCCTGCCCGGTGACCGGGGCGCTGTTACGCGGGCGAGACTCGTCGAACTCGCCCCGGTAGGCGAGCTTGCGGTCTGCGTCATACAGGAAGAAGTCCGGAGTGCACGCGGCGCGGTAGGCCAGTGCGACCTCCTGGGTGTCATCGAGCAGGTACGGGAACGTGAACCCGGCGCGGTGCGCCTGCTCGGTCAGCCCGCTTGGGCCGTCGTCAGGATGGGTCGCGGTGTTGTTGCTGCTGATCGCCACGGCGGCCACGCCCCGTTCGGCGTACTCGGCGACCAGGGATCCGAGTTCCTTCTCGATGTGCCGGACATAGGGGCAGTGATTGGACAGGAACATCACCAGCAATGGCCGACCGGGGGCGAGGTCGGCAGAGGCCACGGTCTGGCCGTTCAGCGACGGCAGGGCAAACGGCGGTGCCGGCGTGCCAAGCGAGACCATGAAGGAGTTCACTGCCATGGTCACCAGTCTAGTGGCCAAGCCCGGCGTGCATGAGACGCGGACACAGCGTGCAGGAGAGGACGACACGCGGACTAAATTCGGGTTGTGGAGCTCTACGAGGTTATGCGCACAACGCCGGCAACCCGGGCGTTCACCGGCGAGGCCGTGCCGGACGTGGTGCTGCACCGGATCCTCGACCACGCCCGGTTCGCGCCCAGCGGGGGAAACCGGCAGGGATGGCACGTCGTCGTGTTACGCGATCCGGAGCTGCGGCGCCGGATCCAGGAGCTCTATCAACTCGGCTGGCGCGAATACACGGCGCACGTCCAGACAGGCCTGGTGCCGTTCGCCCCACGCGAGCACGGCCGCTGGACCAGCCCGGCGGTCGACCTCGAGGCGGCCCGTGCGGTGCCTGCGCCCAATCAGTTTGCCGACACCCTGGCGACCGTCCCGGTGCTGCTGTTGCTGGTCGCCGACCTCACTGCGTTGGCTTGCGTGGACAACGGGCTGGACCGCCAGAGCATCGTGGGCGGCGGGTCGATCTACCCGTTCGGGCACAACATCTTGCTCGCCGCCCGCAACGAGGGCCTTGGCGGCGTGCTGACGTCGATATTGGCCAGGCAGGAACCAGCGGTGCGGGAGCTGATCGGAATTCCGGATGACCACGGGATCGCCGGCCTGATCGCGCTGGGACACCCGGAGAGGACGGTCCGCAAGCTCCGCCGCCGGCCCGTCGAACTGTTCACCACCGTGGATCGGTTCGACGGGCCCGGCTTCGGACTACCTACTACTGAGAATTGCGGGCGGTGACGTCCTGGACCTTGCGTACGGCGCCGCCGATCTGGTTGCTGTACTTGCCCTTGGTGGCCTGGTCGACGACGCTACCGGCCTGATCAGCGATCTGGCTGACCTTGTCGGGGTTGTTCATAGCGTACCGGCGAACGGCCTCGGCAATCGCCGCCAAGACGGCGAGCTTTCCGAGCGTGCGGATCATCTGGGTGCCCTCCTAGACCGCTGAGAAGTTGTCGGGGAGGATACCGCGCCTGGTCAGGAGCTCTGTCAGAACCCCATCGCCTGGGCGCGACGCTTCACCTCACGGCCCCGGTCGGAGCGCAACGCGCCGATCGGGGTACCGGGCAGCGAGTCCTCCGCGGTGAACAGCCAGCGCAGGATCTCTTCCCGGGAGTAACCGGCGTCGCTCAGCAGGGTGATCGTGCCGGGCAGCCCCTTGACGACCGCTTGCCCGCTGAGGAATTCGGCAGGAACCACCGCCACGCCATTGCGCCGCATGCCCAGCAGATAGCCGTCACGCACCATCTGGTGCACCCGGGTTACCGGTAGGCCGAGCCGCTGCGCCACGTCGGGTATCGGTAGCACTACCACCTCGGGACCAAGCACGTCCGGGGCGATTGGTAGGTCGCTCACAACGATCACGATGCCATACCCGCGAGTCAGCGCCCTTCCGCCGTTCGGGGAGCGCCGGGTCCGTACCATCCGGTGCTGTGGAGCGGCAGGCGCCCAATCACAACGGGAACCTGGTCGGCACCCTGCTGGACGGGCGCTACCGGGTGGGTCCCGTGCTGGCGCACGGCGGGATGTCCACGGTCTACCGCGGTACGGACACCCGGCTGGAACGTCCGGTCGCCATCAAGGTGATGGACCCCCGGTTTGCCGCAGACCCGGCCTTCCTGCAGCGCTTCGAGCGCGAGGCCAGGGCCGCGGCACGACTGCACCACCCCGGGATCGTCGGTGTCCACGATCAGGGCGTCGAGTGCTCCCCCGCCGGTGACCACGTGTTTCTCGTCATGGAGCTGGTGGACGGCGCGACGCTACGGGACTTGCTGCGCCAGCACGGCAGACTGCCGGTACCGCTGGCCCTCTCGGTTGCCGAGAGTGTGCTCTCGGCTCTGGCTGCAGCACACCGGGAGGGGCTGGTCCATCGCGACATCAAGCCGGAGAACGTCCTCATCGGGCCCGGCGGCGTGGTGAAAGTGGCCGACTTCGGGCTGGTCCGGGCTGCCGCCGAGGCCAGCAGCACCGGCGACGTCATCCTCGGCACCGTGGCCTATCTCTCGCCCGAGCAGGTCGCGACCGGTGCGGCCGACGCGCGCAGCGACGTCTACGCCGCCGGGGTACTGCTGTTCGAGATGCTCACCGGGACACCGCCCTACACCGGCGAGACCGCGCTGTCCGTGGCCTATCGCCACGTCAACGATGACATACCGGCCCCGAGCACGGCAGGCGTCGCGGTGCCCGCACCGCTGGACGACCTGGTCGTGCAGGTCACCCGACGGGACCCCGCGGCACGGCCGCCCGACGCATCGGCCTTTCTGCGCGCGCTGCTGGCGGTGCGCGCCAAGCTCGGGATAGCTCGAGTACCCGTACCGGTCCCAGCTGCCTTCGGCGGTGGCGAGACGGCCGGCACACGTACCCGGGCGATGGCCTCCGTCGACCTACCCACCGCGGATGCATCCACCGCCCACGGACCGCGTGGGACCCGCGCCATGGCCAGGGGCAGTGCGGCGATGCCGCGATACGGCTCGCCGGGGGCCTCATCGGGACCTCAACTGGGCAACCACCAGCCGGGCGAGGATCCCTACCTACGCGAGCGCGCTCAGAACCGGCGCGCCTTCATCGCCTGGCTCATGATCGTGCTGATGCTCGCCAGCGCGATCGGGGTCGGCGCGTGGTGGCTGGGCAGCGGCCGGTGGACCGTCGTTCCCAACCTCATGGGTGTGCAGCGCAGCTCAGTGCTGGCCACGCTGGCCGCCGCCGGCCTGGATCCCAAGCTCACCGAGGACCACAACGACACGGTTGCCAGCGGCATGGTGATCAGCAGCGACCCCGGGTCCGGCCAGAGGGCGATCCGCGGCTCGACCGTCACTGTGGTGGTCTCGCTGGGCCACCCGGTGGTACCTGACCTGGAGGTAGGCAGCACCGCCGAGGAGGCGGAGCGGGCGCTGCGAGCCGCGGACCTCAGTCCGCGACGCAACCCCGCCGCCGAGGCGTTCAACGACACGGTCCCGACGGGGTCCGTGATCGGATTGCGGCCTACGTCCGGCACTGTGCTCACCGTCGGTGCGCCGGTGACTCTGGTGATCAGCAAGGGCCCGGCCCCGACCACCGTGCCGGACGTGCGCGGCCGACCCGAGGCCGACGCGGTCGCGACGCTGGCTCGGGCCGGTCTGAAAGCGCAGGTGCAGCGCCAGTTCGACGCCCAGGTGCCCGGTGGGCACGCGATCGGCACCGACCCGGGGGTCGGCGTGGGGTCTACCCGCGGCACCGAGGTCACCCTGCTGGTGAGTACCGCGCTGGTGGTGCCCGACGTGATCGGCAAACCTCGAGAACAGGCGTTGGCCGCGCTGACCAAGGCCGGGTTTACGCCCCAAGAGCGCGGTGACGGTGCCGGGCAGCCGGGCTCCGTCGTGCTGAGCGTGCAGCCCGGCGTGGGTTCGCTGGTGCGTCCCACCGACACCATGGTGACCGTACAGCTGACCACCCAGGTGCAGGTGCCCGGCGTATTTGGGCTGTCGGTTGCCGAGGCCCGCAAGCTCCTTGCCGGCCTGGGGATGAACTGATCTCGCACTCACGAGCGGCGCAGCCGCATAACCGCGCGCACGGGGTCAGAGGCGTGCACCGTCCCGTCCGGGGTCACCCAGAACGGCACGGCATAGGTGGCACCACCGTGGCGCGCACGCAGCCGCTCGTGCAGCTGCACCGTCCCGTCCGGGACTGCAAACCCGGCCGCCGCACACACCGCGACTACCTCCACCAGCTCCGCCCACCGCACCGTCCGCCCGGCACCGGCGTCGAGCAGCTCGGCAACCACCCGCTCGGAGGCCAGCGGCAGGTCCAGCAGGTCGGCCAGAGCGTTCGGATCGCCACCAGCCACCAGCTCCCCGGCCGGCAACACCGCAGCGAGCCATGGCACGTCGAGCACCATCGCCCGATCGGCATCGACTACCTCGCCGGTCACCGTCCGCACCCGAGCCGGAGGCTCCAGCTCGGCCGGGTCGAGGTCGGCATCGGCTAGCGCGGCATGCGCGGCGTACACCGTTGCGGGGATGACAGTGCGGGCCGGGTCAGCCAGCCGGGCCAGCAGGTCGGCGGCATCGTCGGGTCCGGTGACGCTCAACCCGGTGCGCACCCCGGCGGCCACCAGCAGCGCCTCGTCAATGAGGTCAGTATGGGAGGTGCCGGATACCCGCACCACGTCGTAGAGCCCATCCAGCGCAACCGCCCCCGCAAGCCGCCAGTAGGGCGGCGGATGACCTCCGAGCCGGGCATGCCGGGCCAGCCACCAGCCGGTATAGCCACCGGGCTGGCGTAGCGCGGCGAGGCCGCCCGGGTCGGCGGCGATCCGGAGCAGCGCAACCGGCCAGCACCCCTCGTCGACGAGGTCCAGGTCCCGGACGGCGAGCAGCGAGGTGGGACGGTCGCCATCAACGCCCCCGACCTCGGCCCACCACTGCTCCTCACCGTCAAGCTCGTGGTCCGGGCCATCTGGGTGGGGATCTTCGACTACCGCGAAGGCGTCGAGCACCCCGACTGCGCGCAACGCCGCGGCCGGCTGTGCTGTGGCGACCGTGGCTGCCAGCACCCCCAGCGGCGCGTCGGGGGCGAGCAGCTCCCGCAATGCCCCATCGGGCAACACCAGCTCATCGGCCCGCCGCGGTTCCCCGGTGTCGTCGGGCAGCGCCAGCGCCCCCAGCCAGGGGCGGGTGCTGGCCGGCTCGACCAGCCGCCCTGCCAGCGAGAGCACCGCCTGTGCCAGTCCGGTGACGTCCAGACCGTCCTCGGCGTCATCCAGACTGCGCTCGACGGCGGGACGCAGTGCATCCAGCAGTTCCGCCGGGCCCACCGGGCGAGCCCCGAGCCGCTCCAGCAGCGGGTGCACGGCGTCCGGGTGCACCAGCCGCAGCTCGGTGGACACCGTAGGGGCGGCGTGACTGCCGTCGGTGAACAAGCCACCGAAGACCCCTAGATCATCGTCCCCTAGCAGCACCCCGCGCGGCCCGGTGACGGTGCGCCCGTCGGCCAGCGGGACTGGCAGCGCACCGAGCTCCTCGCGGGCCGCCGGATCGGCATCGAGCAGGGCAAACAGCGCCGAATAGCAACGCCGCCACCACAGTGGTGGCCGGTCCCGCCCGGCCCGC
>DATDHI010000022.1:0-3797 GCA_036521655.1 Pseudonocardiaceae bacterium
GGACCCTCCCACCTTCGCATCTCGCCGCCCGATCGGCGGAGTCGGCTTGAGGTCCGGCCCGTCATTCTTGACGACGAGGATCGGGATGAGTGGCAATGTCAACCCAAACTGGCTCCACTGTGACCGGAGGTAAGTGGCCCCATCTGGTGATTGCCTTCCGGGCTTGACCAGGGCCGTTTGGCGGTCTTTTCGGGTTATCCCCAGAAGATGCAGGTGGGGTCTCGGTCGATCTCGGTGAGGAGGTCTTCGACTCGTTGTGAAGGAGTGAGTCGGTCGTAGCTGTGGAAGCGATGATTGCGATCTCGCCAGTACAAGGTCCATGACTTGTCGGCGATGGTGTAGCGCAGACGGGCGATCGGGAAGCTGGTCCATTCCGGCCCGGAGTCCTCGCGCCAGGGAGTGCGCCGCTCGAGGATTGTGAGGTGTTGGGGGGCGAGTTGGCACTCGAGGCGGACTTGGTGGCGGGCGTGCTCGGGGACCCGCGCGGCGCACCATCGCTGCACTCGTGTGACGTCGAGCTCCGGCAGCGCCATCGGGTCACCTGCTGTCAGGTGTTTGGGCTGCGGTGTTGAGCGTGTCGAAGGCGACGTCGAGTCGCTGTTGGCGGCGCCGGTTGGGTTCATGGTTGGCTTCGGCAGCGACGAACCCGATCAGTTCCTCGAGGTCCTCGTCGGTGGCAGCGAGGATGGCACCGTCGTTGTGGGCGTGGATCGCGAACACCAGTCGTTCGCAGTCGGTGTCGAGCAGCCGCAGGTCGCGCAGTGTCGCGGCGACCTGTTCTGAGATGACGATCTCGGTGAGGTCGCCGGCGACGGCGAGCTGGCGGCGGCGTAGGTCGAACGGCGAGTCCTCCCAGTTGCTGATCACGCCGTCGTCCTCGCAGACGCAGCATTGCCAGTGGATCGGTGCTCCTGGCTGGGTCCGGCGCACGATCATCCGGCCCAGGCAGCGACGGTTGCCCGGGCGGCGCCGGCACGGCAGCGCGCTTTTCCAGGCGGTTGCGGCGTCACCCGCTGTGGCCGCCCGGACGAGGTTGGTCAGGTGTTCGGCGAGCCGTCGCGCTGGGCCCGGGGTGTCCTGGGGTAGGTCGAGGAAGTGGTGCAGATCGGTGACGAACATTGCGCGGGATTCTATCGAGGACGAGCTCTCAGTTCTGGTCGGTGCTGAAGAGTTGTCCGCCGTCGTCGTTGCCGAGCAGGAAGGTGAATCGGGCGAGGTCTTGGCGCAGTTCGGTAAGTTCGTAGCCGTCGGTGCCGACGAACCGTCTGAAGGAGGCGGCGAGCAGCGCGTTGTCGGTGCCGCCGAGCCAGTCGCGGAGGAAGTCGAGCATCTCGCCGAGTTCGATGGGGTCCAGCCGCGGGTCGTGAGTGGGCATGCTTGGGTCTGCGGATGGTCAGGGTGCGGCGCGTTGGGCGCGGGCGTGGGCCAGGCGGTAGGAGTCGGTGCCTGTCTCGAGGATGTTCCCGGCGAACGTCAAGCGGTCGACGATCGCGGCGCAAAGCCGTGGGTCGGTGAACGTTTTGGTCCAGCCGGAGAATGATTCGTTGGAGGCGATGGCGACGCTCGCGGTTTCCTCGCGCTCGGTTAATACCTGGAACAGCATCTCCGCGCCGCGACGGTCAAGTTGCATGTATCCCAATTCATCAATACAAAGTAGATCGACGCGGCCGTAGCGGGCGATGGTCTTAGCGAGTTGGCGTTCGTCGGCTGCTTCGACCAGTTCGTTCACTAGTTTCGTGGCTAGAGCGTATTTAACACGGAACCCCGCTTCGGCGGCGGCGGTGCCCAGCCCGATGAGCAGATGTGTTTTCCCGGTTCCGGAGTCACCGATCAAACACAGGGGTTCACCTTTTTTGACCCACTCGCAGCGGGCCAGGGTGTGGATCGTGGCGGCGTTGATGGCGGGGTTGGCGTCGAAGTCGAAGTCAGCGAGCCACTTCTCCCGGGGGAACCCGGCGGACTTGACCCGCCGAACGGTGCGGCGCCGGTCACGGTCGTCGCACTCAGACAACAACAACTCGGCCAGAAACCCTCGGTAGGACAGCTGCTCACGTTCGGCGGCGTCGGCGATCTCGGCGAAGCGGGCCCGCAGGGTCGGCAACCGCAACAACCGACACGCTTGATCGACCGCCGCGTCGGCTGCCTGTTCGGTCATCGCGCGCCGGCGCCGCCCGGGCTGGCTCATGACACCTCACCCGCCCGGGCCGTGGGCTGCTCAGCCTGGGGCGCGGTTGTTTTGCGTCGGCCCAGCAGCTCGTCATAGGCGTTCACGGTGGGCAACGGGCGTCGATCAGGCGGCAGCCCAGCGATGACCGCGGCCGGGTCGGACAGGCGCCGTTGGGTCAGACTGACCACCCGCGACGACCCGACTGGGTCGTTTCGGATGTGGTCGATGTCGGGGGTACGGGGGCGGGTGTCGGCGATGCGGCGGGCCTCCACCGCGACCACATCAGCGCGGACAGCGCCGACCGCGGTCGCGGCGGCCAGGCCCTCGATGACGTCGCGATCAGGCAGGTGGCGGTGCAGCAGCAGCACCTCGACCAGCTCCCGGGTGCCATCACCATCACCGTGGGCGCGGCGGGCGGCCGACCAGAACGCTTCATGCTCGGCGGTGAACATCCCGCTCTTGCGGGCCTGAGCCAACGCGGTCGCCCCGGGCAACGCACCGGGTTTACGTGTCAGAATCTCCAGATAGTGATCCAGCACCACCGTGGTCGAGCCCTTCACCGTGGAACGCTCATGGCGGGCCACCAAGGTCCGGCCATCAAACGCGATCACCTCATCCGCGCGTAGCAACGCCCGCACCCGCCGCCCGATGAACCGGGCCGGCACCGAATAAGTCGATTGCCGCACCGTTATCCGCGAGTAACGGTCCACCAGCGGCTTCAGACTCAGCCCGGTCTCAAACCGCTCACCCGGCAGCGGCCGCAACAACGGTGCCTCCAACGCGAAGTCCTGACCCACCGTTCGGACCCGGTGGGTGATCCGCCGGTGATCGTCGGCGCGGTCGGCGGCCAACAGAAGCGCGTTTAACTCAACCAGCGAGTCCACTCGCGGAACCGGGACCAAATGGGTGCGGCGGAAACGGCCGCCCTCGCCCTCGACTCCACCTTTCTCATGCGCGCCTTCCTTGCCCGGGATGCAATAGAACGGATCGAAACCCATATGCGAGCGAAACAACACCCATCGGTCGGACTCGGCGCGGTTCCGACCGAACAACACCCGCGACACCGCCGACTTCAAATTGTCGTAGCGGATCTGCTCGAACGGTATCCCACCCAGCTGGTCGAAAGCGTGTTGGTGACCGTCCAGAAACGCTTCCTGACCCTGCGACGCGAACGCCTTGTGCACCGCCTTGCCGGAGTTCGACAACCGCAGCGTGAACAGAAAAACCTTCGTCCGAACACCGCGTAGATCGATCCACAAATCAGCGAAATCGACTTCCGCTTCGGCGCCCGGTAGATGGATCTGCGGGACGAAACCCCGCTCGGCGGCCCGGCCGGCCTCGGCCAGGATCTCCGGGCGCCGCCGGGCGACGTAGTCGCGCACCGAGGAATAGGACACCTCAAGTTGATGCTCGTCGACCAACCGAGCCAGCACCCGCCGCGCGGTATGACGCTGCTTGCGGGGCGCGTTTAAGTCCTTGCGCAACATCGCATCGATCAACGGCTTGGCCGGATCCAAACGCGGCGCCAAGAACGAACGCCGCTTCCGCGCCGGCGGGGACGCCGACTCCAACGCCTGACGCACCGTGCGCCGATGCACCCCATACCGGGCCGCCAGCTCGCGTACCCCCA
>DATDHI010000023.1:0-2103 GCA_036521655.1 Pseudonocardiaceae bacterium
CTTCTCGTCCATCACCACGACGGGGTGGGCAGGGTCGTAGGGGCGGGCGTAGACGCCCAGTACATCCTCCATCGCCGCCACGAAGGCCGCATTCTGCTGCGGCGGGATCGTCCAGCACGCCTTCAGGTGAGGCTGAAGCGCCCCCTTACCTGCTTCGACGCCGGGGCACAAGGCCCCTCGTGGCGGGGTGGGGTGGGCAAGGCTGGGCCAAGGGCTCGTCCCTTCGGTTCCCGATGGTTGACCGGGGGTTCCTGCGATCCGGTGGGTGGGTCAAGAGGCGCGGTAGCGCTCGCGTAGCGACGCCGTAAGGCGCTCTTGAGGCGTCCACCGGATCGCAGGATCATGGCGGCCTCGGGGGCCGAAGGAGCGGGTCCAGGTGGGCAGGGGTCGGGTGTTGGGTGTTGGGCTCGGGGGCCTCCTGATTGTTGAGGGTGTTCGGTGTGATCGATGGTGGTGGTCGCCCTGGGGGAGGGATCTGGTGTGCGGGCTCGAAGGGGCAGCCAGCCTTACCTAGGTCCGCGGATCCGTGGGGTTCCGGTGACATGATGATGGATTGGGTGTCTCCCGCCTGCGGGAGACGCGGCCGCTCAGTCTTTTGAGGCCGTCCGCATGGCCCCTGCGCGGCAGGGACGTGGAGCGGGCTGACAGGGGGCTGGTAGGAGCTGGCCGCGTGGGCACATCGGTTGATGATGGCGCCGGGTTCCCGCACCGATCCTCGCTGGTGGGTGACCGCACCGTGGTTCACACCTGGGTGTAGGCGTCGTCGCCGAGCTCGCCGAGGAGGTGGCAGGCGCGGCGCGTGATCTTGCGGGCCTCCGACAGCGCCGCACGCTTTCCGTCGATGCGGTCCTTGACCTGGGCGTAGTAGTGGTGGTCCGGCGCGGTGCTGCGGGCGTGGGTCTTGCCCGCCTCGTAGACACACCAACGCAGCACCGGCGGCCCCTGCCGCGACAGGTGCCCCGGCGAGTGTTTCCCGGCGGAGGAGTACACCGTCACATCCAGCCCGGTGAATCGCACCGCCTTGCGGGTCGAGGAGAACCGGTTGGCGCCCCCGAGCCAGCAGGTCAATGCCAGCGCGGTGATCGGCCCGATCCCGTACACCGAGTCGGTCAACGCCTTGGGGCCCTTGAGGTGTCCGGCGATACTGGTCAGCTGCCGGCGCAGCTGGTCCAGTTGTGCCTCAATGGCTTCGAGCATCTGGGTCGCGGTGGCGACCTGGACCTGCCCGGCGCTGGAGAGCTGGGCCCCGGCGATCTCGGTGAGCCGTTGCCGGCCTTCGAGGGTGCGCACGCCACCCGGACCCACTTCCTGGGCGCCCTGATGGAACAACACCGCATGGATCCGCTGGATCCATGCGGTGTGCTCACGCCGCAGGTCGTGGTACAGCTCCAACAGCGCCCGATACTCCAGGATCTGCGGCGGGGGGATGTAGCACTCCGGCAACCGGTCACCCTCCAGCAGCTCGCGGATCAGTCGGGCATCGGCCCGGTCGGTCTTCGCACGCCGCTTGGGGCCACGCGCAGCCGCGGTATCGGCCGGCTCCGCCAGATGCGCCACCGCCCCGGCCCGGGCCAGCTCCTCGACCACATACCGCCACCCGGTGCAGCCCTCCACCGCGAAATGGACATCACCGCCGCCGGCGAACCGGCCCAGCCACAGCGCCAGGTGACGCCGGTCCGCCGGCGCGACCTGACCACCACGCACCTCCCCCGACACCGTGTCCACATAGTCGAAGGTGATCTGCTTCCGGTGAATATCGAACCCGCCTATCGTTGACATCGTGGGGGCCTCCTCAAGCTCCGAAGACACTGCCGTGTCTGAACGCAGAACGCTGACACCAGCATCATCGTGCGCCTGTGCTGAGGAGGCCCCCGTCGGCCAACTCGCTCACCAACGGTGACCACTCCGACTCAGCCGACCCGCAGCGTCGCGCCGACCCATGTCATCTTTTTAGGACCCGCCCGATCGTGGAGTGGTCCATCGGCGGGATCCCCTCGGTCAAAGCGACCTGTCTTTCCAGCAACCGCAGCGTCCACCGTTGACGTCCCGGCGGTGGTTGGCTGCACGCCAAGGCGATCACCCGGGCCTCGACGTCCCCGGTCA
>DATDHI010000024.1:0-2674 GCA_036521655.1 Pseudonocardiaceae bacterium
CAACGCCAGCCTGGCGAACCGACCGAGCGCTGCTCGACTGGCTCGCCTCGCTCTGAGCGTTATGTGCCCTTGCCCAGCGGCAACCGGCCGCCCGCCGCCGTGATCACACCGTCAGGCCACATAACGCGATCGGGCACAGAACTATGACAATCTGCGTCCGGCGGTGTCCAGGGTGCTCAAGGGTCGCAACCGCGAGGAGAACGAACGGTTCATCACGCTGCGTTCGCATTTCGGTTTCGACAGCTTCTTTTGTGTCCCTGGGATCGACGGGGCCCACGAAAAGGGCGGCGTCGAAGGTGAGGTCGGAAGATTTCGCCGAGCGCATCTGGTCCCGGTGCCGGTGAGCGCGGACCTGGCCGGGCTGAACGAGCTGTGCCGGGCCGGCGACATGGCCGACGACGCCCGACGGATCGGCGCTCGCACGGCCACGGTCGGGGAAGACTTCGCAGTGGAACGGTCAACGCTGCTCGAGCTGCCGGTCGAGCCGTTCGACCCGGCTCGGTGGTTGCCGGTGGTGCGCGTCGATACCAAGGCCCGAGTGTGCATCCGCCAATGCTTCTACTCGGTGCCCGCCCGGCTGTCGGGCCGCAACCTGGCGGCCCGGCTCGGCGCGACGTCTGTCGAGGTGCTCGACGGAGGTGCGGTGGTCGCCCGCCATGTGCGACTGGTGCACCGGGGCGAACAGCATCTCGAGCTCGACCATTACATCGAGGTGCTGTTCCACAAGCCGGGCGCCCTGCCCGGCTCGGTCGCCCTGGCCCAGGCCCGCGCCGCCGGGGCGTTCACACCCGGCCATGACGCGTTCTGGGCTGAGGCCCGCCGGCGGTTGGGTGACGGGGCAGGCACCCGGGCGTTGTGCGAGGTGCTGCTGTTGCACCGCCGCCTGAGCGCGTCGGCGGTTGTGGCCGGCATGGCCGCCGCCCTGGCCGCCGGCTCGGTGGATGCGAAGGTGGTCGCTGTCGAAGCCCGCCGGGCCGCGGACACACGAGCGGGCACGGTCACGCCGATCGGAGACGCCAAAGGTGGCGGCGAGCGGCCGGCGCCCGAGCTCGGCGCCTATGACGGGCTGCTGGGTGACAGGCCCGAGGAGGTGGCGGGCTGATGAACACGATCACCGAACCCGCCGCGGAGGCCGCGATCTCCGCCGCCGCGTGGGCGTTGCACCTGCCCACCGTGCGCGCCGAAGCCACCCGACTCGCCGATGACGCCGCCCGGGCCGGGCTCACCCATCGGGGCTTTTTGGCCGAGGTGCTGTCCGCCGAGGTCGACGACCGCGACGCCCGCCGACGCCAACGGCGCGTGATCGAGGCGCGTTTCCCGCGGACCAAAAGGCTCGCCGACTTCGACCTGGGCGCCGCCCCGTCGATCAACCCGGCCACCTTCGCCGCCATCTCATCGTTGGCCTGGGTCGACGCCGGCGAGCCGCTCGTGGCTATCGGTGACCCCGGAACCGGCAAGACCCACCTGCTCATCGGGGTGGGCGTCGCCGCCGCCGAGGCCGGCAAACGCGTTCGTTACGCGACCTGCGCCCAGCTCGTCAACGAGCTCGCCGAGGCCGCCGACGAACGCATGCTGTCCAGGGTCATCGGCCGCTACGGCCGCTTGGACCTGCTCTGCCTCGACGAGCTCGGCTACGTCCATTTGGACCCCCGCGGCGCCGAGCTGTTGTTCCAGGTTCTCACCGAACGAGAGGAGAAGTCGTCGGTCGCCTGTGCCTCGAACGCGCCGTTCAGTGAGTGGGGCCAGACGTTCACCGATCCACGCTTGGCCGCTGCTGTGGTGGACCGTTTGACGTTCAAAGCCCACATCGTCGAGACCGGAACCCAGTCCTACAGGCTCCGCTCGACCAGGGCGGCCAAGCCCCGACCGCCGAAACCGCCGACCGGGAAGGAGGGCTGATGATCATGGCCGCACCGCGTCACGTCGACGTCCACGCCCGCATCACCGGCCCCGATCCAGTCTCCCTCCACCACCCCACCTGCGACGCCGAGGGCCTCGCTCACCCGTGGGAATGCAGCGACCCACGCCGGGACCGCACCGCCATCCCCTACACCGACGACGAGACCTACACGCTCATCGACGAAGCCGTCTACACCCTCACGATCCTCCGCGCTCCGATGAGCTTCGGCGACGCCGGCGCTGCTGTGTCCGTGCTGGTCAGCCTCGCCGTCGAAGCCGAAGGCCGACTCCCCGACGCCGTCGCGGATGCACGCGACCAGGGCTACACGTGGGACCAGATCGCCGACCGGCTCAACACCAGCGTGACCACCGCCCGGCGCCGCTACACCGCGTACACCAACTGGAGGAGGACACAGCCCCTCGACAACGACTGACCCCCAACTCCGAACTGAAACCGCCACACACCGCCCGACCACAGTCCCGCTGAACCAGCTCAATCCCGATCGACAAGGAGCCCGCCCTACACCCCGAACACGAACTGAACGACACGAACGACACCAAGAATCTCGCCACGCAGCGTGACCGCTACTGACGAGAGCCACTGCAACGCGCTCACGGGTGGGGCCACTTCAGGCCATCACAGTGGGGCCAAATGGGCTTGACATTTCCATCCAACTTCGGGACGATGGCGTCCTCTCGAACATAGACGGTCGGCGGGTGGTTGAGATCAGACGGGATAGAGCGGGTCGAGCCGAACTCGGAGCGGTACAGGATC
>DATDHI010000025.1:0-2836 GCA_036521655.1 Pseudonocardiaceae bacterium
CTGCCAGCGCGCCACCGACGGCATCAGCAAGGCTGGTGGCGGCCCGGGTGAAAGCCAGACTGTGTACGTCAGCGACGACAACAACGGTGGCATCGCGGGCATCGCTATCAAACAGCTGCGCCTGGATGGCCTCCTGGCGCAGATCCACCTCGTCGACGTCGATTAGGAACTGGAACGCTGACCGGCAGCGTGGCGGTCAGGGTGGCGTCACAGGAGTGGTGTAAAAGTTCGGACGGGGGCTCCGCTCGATGCGGTCGATGTTAGGCGATGGCGCTGACGGTTTGTGGTGGTGTCGTTTCAGTGTCTGGGCGGCGTTGCGGCAGTTGGGTCGGGGGTTCGAGCAGCGAGCGGCGTAGGTCTTGGAGCAGGCGCAGGCCGGCCGGGGTCTGGGTGAACCCGCGCCAGCCGGCCGAGGCACGGTCGAGCACGGCCCAGACCAGTTTGAGGCAGGAGTGCTCGCCGGGAAGCCGGCCGATCACCTTCACCCTCCTGCGAGACTCGCCGAAGGTGCGTTCAATGAAATTGGAGTGGCGCGCCCTGGTCCAGTGCTGGCGTGGGAAGCGCAGGTACACCGTGAGCGACTCGCGGTCGGCCAGCAGCGCGCGTACCGCCGCCGGGTAGGAATCGCGCCAGCGGGCGGCGAAGGAATCGATGCGCTTTTGCACGTAGGTCACCGCGTCCAGGCCCGGGGCGATGTCCTCGGGGACCTCGAAGATGGCCCAGTAGTCGGCCTTCACCGCGGCCTGAGCATTCTTGCTGACCTTGGCCAGCACGTTGCGGCAGCGATGAATGAGACATCTTTGGCGCAGTGCGGCGCCCATAGTGCGTTGCACCGCGCCGATCAATCCGGGCGCGCCGTCGGAGATGACCAGCAGCGGACAGCCCAGCCCGCGCTCGCCGAGCCCGGTCAAGAACCCCTCCCAGGCATCCCCGGACTCCGACGATGCCGCCTCCAGCCCGACGAACACCGGCTTGCCGGCGGTGTCGATGCCCCACGCGGCCAGCACCGGCTCGGCGGCGGCGTTGGCGTGGTACTTGAAGTGCGAGCCATCCAGGAACAAGTAGTCCAGCTCGACCTCGTCGAGACGGCGCGCGCACCAGGCGTCGAACTGGGTCTTGATCTGCTCGCACACCCGCGACACCGTCGAGCGCGACACCCCGGCCCGCTCGCCCAGGGCTTCGACCAAAGTGGCCTCGATGTCGCGGGTCGACAGCCCGCGCACGAACCCGGCGATCACCAGCGCTTCCAGCGCGTTGGTCTTGGTCACCCCGGTACCGAACAGCTGGGAGGCGAACCGTTCGGTCGTGCCGCGCAGCTTCGGCCGCTGCACGGTCACCGGCCCGGCGGTGGTCTTGATCGTGGTCGGGCAGTGCCCGTTGCGCATTCCCGCTCGGGCCTGCTCGCACGCAGCGCTGCGTTCGTAGCGTTCGCGGCCCAGAAACGCCGCCACCTCGCCCTCGATGGCCGCCTGCAGCAACAGCTGGGCTCCCAGCTGGGCGACCCGCTCCAGGGCTACGGCCAGGTCAGCGCCGCCAGCGAACACCTCGTCGATCTGTGCGTGCAGCCGCTCGCACGGCGATACCCTCTTCGGCACGGACGTGGGCTCCTTCCTCTCATGGCTTGATCACCTTCGAGAGGAACCTACGTCCGTCCCCTTTTACACCGACCGTGAGACGCGACCATCGATCCGATACCGAGTGACATCACGCAACCGGCGGATCTCGGGCGGCGGCACGAAACTCGGGCGGATCATCTGCCGCTCGGCGACCTTGCACAGCCACACCGCGTCGAGCTTGTCGGTCTTGGGCCGGCCCGGTAGGTGCTTAACGTCGCGGGCGTTGACCAGCCAGGGGTCCAGCCCCTGGGCCTCCAGCAAATAGAACACCGGTTTCCAATAATCCGAGGTAGCCTCCATCACCACCCGGCTCACTCCCAAACACCGCAGATGATCCGACATCGCCAGCAGCGAGCGAGTCATCGTGGAGTAGGTCGCCACCTCCTGCAACCGCCGCCCTGGCTTGGCCTCATGCGGCACCCGAACACAGCAGACCAGCTCGGCCTTACCGATATCCAGCGCCGCCACCCGGGCCACGATCTCCTCACCCTGCGGATCTTCCTGCAACACAACGATCGCGGTAGGGACCGCCCTTGCGGGCGGCCCCCCGCGCAGATCCCAGCGTGCGCTGCTAACGCACTGGGCTCCTGCCTTGGGTACGGACGTGAAGGCGTGCGTCGGGGAAGGGGCGTTTTACGCGGGCGGGTGGTAGCCATCGGTTTGCGATCCGGTTCATCCGCGTCCAGTTGATGCGTGTGCGCTGGCTGCGACGCCGGAGCGCCTTATACCAGTGCCGCGTCGCCTGGGTGCGAAAGGCCGCTACCGCGTCGGTGTTGCCGGGCACGGCGTAGTAAGCGCGATGCCCTCGCACCACGCTGGCTAGCCACTGTCCTTGCTCGGGGATGGGCTGATGCCGGCGTCGCTTGAGTTGGTCATTGACCTCGCGTAGCTTCGCCCGCATCCGCTTCGTGATGGTGATGCGCCGCAGCCAGAACCGCCCCTTCTTCGACGTTCCGCACAGGTGCGTGAAGCCGAGGAAGTCAAACGTCTCCGGTCGCCCGAGACCACGGGCCCGCCGTCGCCGTCCGGGGAGAGTGGGACAAACCGTGGGAGGCGGGGACGGTGGGTGGTCTCTGATCCGTGCTGGCGGCCGGGTCAAGGGCTGCGGTGGCCGTGACTCTGGGCAGCGCAAGGATGGGCGCTATGCCTGATGACACCCTGGAGCCCGCACCCCCGACCGTCTATCAACTAGTGAGGCTGCGCCTCGGACCGCCAAGTCT
>DATDHI010000026.1:0-2180 GCA_036521655.1 Pseudonocardiaceae bacterium
GGCTGGGCCGGCTACCGCGGGATCGACAAGCTGGGCTACACCTACGAGCCGCGTAGCCAACGGGCCGCCCGCGCCCGCGGAGAGGACCCCGGTGACCTGCTCCCGGGCGTGCATCGGGTGGCCTCGCTGGTCAAGCGCTGGCTGCTGGGCACGCATCAGGGTTCGGTCGACGAGGCGCACCTGCAGAGCTACCTCGACGAGTTCGTCTTCCGCTTCAACCGACGCCGATCACGCAGCCGAGGCATGGTCTTTTACCGCGTCCTCGAACTTGCCGTCGCCCACCCTCCGGTGCGCTACCGCGACCTGGTCGCCGACCCCCAGCCGAAGCAGAAGCGGCCCTCCCCACCGGGAAGACGGGGTCACCCGCCGAGCATGGACAGGCCACGAGCGGCCCGACCATGGCGAGGGTCCTGACCTGCGTAAGTCCGCTCAGATGAATAGCCCTGAGCCGGTTAACCGGCCGGGCGGGGCAAGGTGGAGAGATTTTTCAACACCGTCACCTCCCAGTTCCTGACCGAGATCACCGTGATCGACGCCCCGGTCCAGACCACCGTGCCAGGCACCGAGCCGGCCGGCAGCCTGGTCGGCTCGCTGGCCGAGCTGAACGCCCTGTTCACCTCCTGGGTGCAGATGGTCTACCACCGCACCGTGCACTCCAGCACCGCGATGACGCCGCTGGCCCGGTGGGACGCCGGCTGGGTGGGCCGGTCCCCGGACCGTCGGCACCCGGACGTGATCGTCGAGGCGTTCCGCTGGTCCGCGGTCCGGAAGGTCACCAAGACCGGGACCGTGTCCCTGCAGGGCAACACCTACCAGGTCGACCCATCCCTGGCCGGGGCCCGCGTCGAGCTGATCTACGACCCGTTCGACCTGACCGGGCCGGTGGCCGTCACCGCCGCCGGCGGCATCCCGGCCGGGGAAGCGGTCCCGCAGGACATCCGCCGTCACGTCCACCCCAAGGCCGTGGCCGCGGCCAAGGACGCCGACACCGGCGCGGTCAACGCCGCCTCGGGCATCGACTACCTGCGCCTGGTCGAAGCCCGGCACAAGGCCGCGGTGACCGGCGCCCCGATCGACTTCGAGAAACTCGCCGCCGACCTGACCGGCCCCGCTACCGGCACCGAAGAAGGAACCCGATGAGCATCGACCAGCTGCAGTCCCACTACGGCTTCACCCGAGCGCCATTCGGTCGGGCCCTGCCGACGCAGGCCCTGCACCCACACCCGGCCCACCGCCAGGCCGTCGCCAGGATCCAGTGGTGCGTCGCCCAACGCCAGCTCGGCGTCATTACCGGCGAGGTCGGCGCCGGCAAGACCGTCGCCGTCCGCGCCGGCCTGGCCCAGATCGAGGCCTCCCGCCACCAGGTCATCTACATCGCCGACCCCACCGTCGGCATGCGCGGCATCCAGTCCCAGATCGTGACCGCCCTGGGCGGAACGCCCGCGTTCTACTCCGGGGTCCTGGCCCACCAGACCGCGATCCTGCTGGCCGGCGAGCTCGACGAACGCGCCCGCGTACCCGTAGTCGTGATCGACGAGGCCCACCTGCTGGCCAACACCGACCTGGAGTCCCTGCGGATGCTCACGAACATCGACATGGACACCGAGAGCCACTTCGCGCTGCTGCTCGTCGGCCAACCCACCCTGCGCCGCCGACTCAAGCTGGCCGTCATGTCCGCCCTGGACCAGCGGATCTCCTCCCGCGTCACCATCAACGGCATGGACCTAGCCGACACCGTCGCCTACATCCGTCACCATCTGGCCTTCGCCGGCCGGTCCGACACCCTGTTCTCCGACGACGCCATCGCCGCGATCCACCACGCATCCCGCGGCTACCCCCGAGCGGTGAACAACCACGCCATCTCCGCGCTGATCGCAACCTACGCCGCGGACAAAGCCATCGTCGACCTGGCCGCGGCCCAGTCCGCGATCACCGAGAACAGCGAGTAGAACACGCCGTCACCGATGACCACCGCCGCGTCACCGCGGCGACCAACGCCCCGCCGACCACCACCCGGCGGGGCGTTCCCACGCCCGCCCATCGCCACCGACAGTGACCCGCACCTCGTCAAATATCGCGACGGGTAACACTGGTCCGCCACGGCCGACGCCTGCACCTACGCTTCCCCGCGGCCTACCGCCGCGTAGCCGACTTCGCCGACGCCCTGAACCGATTACGCG
>DATDHI010000027.1:0-2213 GCA_036521655.1 Pseudonocardiaceae bacterium
GCGTCTGCGCGGGCGTAGATCTCGGTGGTGGACACGTCGGCGTGGCCGAGCAGGTCGCGGATGTAGATCAGGTTGACGCCGGCCTGGATCAGGTGCATCGCCCGGCTGCGCCGGAGGGTGTGGGGCGTGACCGGCAGTCCAGGGGCCCAGCCGGGATCGCGGGCCCGGGCGGCTCGCACGTGGCGTGCCAGGAGTTTGGCTATCCCAGACCGTGTCAGCCTGGAGTGGTTCGGTCCGTGGAACAGCGGGTCCGCGTCGGCGCCGAGGCCGGGGTGCGGGTCACGGTGTTCGAGGTAGTCGGCGACGAGCCGGGCGGTCTGGTCCATCACGGGCACGTATCGGATTTTGGATCCCTTCCCGCGGATCGCCGCCGTCATCGGTTTGGAGCGGCGGATGTCGGCGACGTTGAGGTCGCAGAGCTCTTGGACACGGGCGGCGGTGTCGTAGGCCAGGGCGAGCAGGACGGTGTCTCTGACAGCGCGTGCGCTGGCCGTGCCGGGTTCGGCGAGCAGCGCCTTGACCTCGTCTCCAGTCAGGTGCCCCAGATCCGGGGCCGGGGTGTTCTTCTGCCGGATCGCGAGGACCTGGGTGACCTGGTGGAGCTTTTCGGGCTGCTCGACGGCGGTGTAACGGCAAAACGACTTGATCACCGCGAGGCGCTGGTTGCGGGTGGCCGCCGAGCAGCACCGCTCGGTTTCCAGCCAGCCCAGGAACCGCAGGACCCGGGGCCGGTCGATGTCGGCCAGGCGCAGCTTTTCGGGCGGTATGCGTTCGGCGTCTTTGAACCAGGTGAGCAGCAGTTTCATCGCGTCCCGGTAGGCGGCGACGGTCCTGGGAGAGGCTGCGCGCTCCCCGGCCAGGTGGTCGGTGAAGAACTTCGTCAGCCAGCGCCCGGCCAGATCCGGGGGCGGCGTGGGCCGCGGGCTCACAGCTGATCCTCGGGTGGGGCGGGGATGACGTAGCCGAACCGGATTTGGGCTTTGGCCATCACCTCGGGGTAGGCGTCCGCGGTCAGCCTCAGGTAGTACTGAGTGCCGCGAAGGTCGGCGTGGCCCATGTAGCAGGCCAGGTAGGGCAGCATCACGGACAGGTCCGCGTTGTCTGCGGCCCATCGTCGCAGGTTGGCCACGGCGAAGCCATGGCGCAGCGAGTGCGGGTGCGGGCCGCCGGTGAAGTGGGGGATGCCGGCATCGGTCAGGTAGCCGCGGAATCGGGTGTATACGGTCGCCTGGTTGATCGGCCTGCCCACAGCCCTGCTGTAGAACACGTAATCGCTGCGCTCGGGGGCGGGGTGCGCGGCCGCGGTGTAGGCCTGCAGGGTCGCGGCAAGTCGGCCGGTGATCGGGGTGGTCCTGCTCTCACCATTCTTCGAATCGCGGATCCGCAGCGTCGCGGCGTTCGTGTCCACGTCCGACAGGGTCAGGTTCAGCGCCTCGGAGACCCTCAGCCCGGCGCCGTATAACACCCTGAACAGAACCGGGTCGACCAGCTCCTTGTTCGAGTAGCAGGACATGGCCTGGGAGTCGATCGCGGCGAACAAGCGGTGCACCTCATCGTCGGTGAGCACATACGGCGGTTGGTGGCGAACCCGGACACGAGTTGCCGCGGCCGGTGTGTAGGCGTCCCAGCCGAAGCCTTGGGCGTGGTCGGCCAGTTGGCGCAGCGCCAACTCGTTGCGCCTGACCGTGGCCGACCGCAGGTGACGGCCGTAAAGGAACCCCTCGACCGCTTCTTTGGTGATCGACCCGTCCGGGTAGCCCTGCCGCCGGCAGTGCTCGGCGAATTGGCGCAGAACCCGTTGTTGGACTCTGAACCTGTATCCGCCGGCGTGGCGTGAGGCGACCAGGTCAGCGACCAGCTCCGGCAGCGTCGTCTCAGGCATCGCGCTCACCCGCCCCGACCCGTTCGGTGACGTCTTCGACGTCCAACGCGCAACACCGCAGCCGTTCCACGTCGAACCGCAGGTAGTAGGCCTGAGTCGTATCGCTCGAGGCATGCCCCAACACCGCCGATACCACCGGCATCGGCGTGCCGTCGCCGATCATGGCCACGGCCAGCGCGCCGCGCAGGGAATGCATCCCGCAGACCTGGCCCGGCGGAAACGTGATCCCGGCGCGGGCGGCGTGCCGCGACAACCGGGAGGCGACCGACGAAGCGCACCCGAACGTGTCGAACGGGTGACGGTGCTTGACGAACACCTTCGGGCAGACCGT
>DATDHI010000028.1:0-10338 GCA_036521655.1 Pseudonocardiaceae bacterium
ATGGGCGAGGAGGAGCTGATAGTGAACGCTGGTCGGGAATCGGTGGAGCACGCCATCAAGGCGGCCTCGGCGCTGGACCCGTCCGCGCTGGAACATCTCCACGACGCCGCGCAACGCGCGGCCCGGGCCTACTACGTGACGCCTCCGCTGGCGATGCTCACCGACCTTGTCCGCCTCCGCGACACCGTGTACGAGCAGTTGGACCGCACGCACAAGCCGCGCCAACAAGCCGAGCTGTACCTACTCGCCGGGCAAGGCTGTGGACTGCTCTCGTCGGTGTGCTGGGACCTGGGCAACCCGGAGGTCGCTGAGGAGCAGGCGCGCTCGGCGCACACCTACGGAAGCGTGATCGACCACCCTTCGCTGTGCGCCTGGGCTCGGGCGCTGCAGGCCGCCGTCATGTTCTGGACTGGACGCCCGCGCCGGGCCGCGAGCCTGGCGGATACCGCACTAGAGGCGGCCCCCGTAGGCACGGCGCGCGCTCGGCTGCACTCCGTGCGTGCCCGCGCACTGGCATTGATCGGTGCGCGGCAGGACGTTCGCGCCGCGCTGGACGCCGCAACCGAGGAGTTGCAGTGCGCGGGAGACGATCCGTTCCTGGACGAGATCGGCGGTGAACTCGGATTCGACCATGCCCGCCGCGCCCTGTGCGCCGGGGCGTCGTTCGTCGCTCTCGGCGACGGCGAACATGCCGAAACCGAGGCCTCCGCCGCCTTGGCGCTGTTCAGCGAGATGCCCGAACAGGTCAGGTGGGCGGCCGGTGAACTCGGTGCGCGGGTGGATCTCGCCACAGCCCGGACCCTGCGTGCTGACCTCGCAGGGCAGAGGACGCGCTCGGGACGGTGTTCGCGCTGGACCCGGAACGACGGACTGAGGCCGTGGCCCGGCGGCTCACCAAGCTGGCGCACGTGCTGAGCGCGGCGCGTTACCGAGACGCCGTAGAGGCAGGCCGCATCGGGGAGGCGATTGAGGACTTCACCGCGTGCAGCCTCCCGCGCAGCGCTACCCGAGCCATCATCAACTCCACCGGATAGGCCGGCGGATCAGGAGGCCCCGGCAGCGCCCAGCAGTTCGACAATAATCTGGTGCGTGGACATGACCGTCTTCGTCGCGCTGGCCGACGTGATCGACGACCCGGATGCCCGGGCCGCGCTCGAACGGACCTTCTCGACAGTGGTGGTCGCGACCGCCCGCGAACACGCTGTCACCGAGTTGACCGCACTCGGCGACACCGTCGACGCAGCCATCATCGGCGTGAGAGAACGCATCGATGCTGGAGTGCTAGCCGCCCTGCCACGACTCAGGGTGGTGGGGTCGTTGAGTGTCGGCACGGATCACCTAGACCTTGCCGCCATCGCCGATCGTGGTGTGCAGGTCATCACGACACCCGGCATCAACGCGGTGTCGGTCGCTGAGCACGCGTTGATGATGATCCTTGCGCTCGCCAAGCGTGCGCTGCCTGCGCATGCCGCGGTAGTGGCCGGCCAGGACCGCGCCGGAATGGTCGATCTTCCCGTCGAGGTACGCGGACGTCGGGTCGGGGTGCTCAGTGCCGGTGCGACAGCCCGCGCGCTGATACCGCTGCTGCGGGCGCTGGGCATGGACGTGCAGGTGTGGACGCGCCGCCCGGACGGGCACCCGGACCTCCCAACGGCTGGGCTCGAGGAGATCTTCGGCCGGTGCGGCATCGTCAGCGTCCACCTGCCGCTCACGCCGCAAACCCGCGGGCTGGTGGACGCCCAGCTGTTACGCCTATTGCCACCCGGCGCGCTGGTAGTCAACGTGGCCCGCAAGGAGATCATCGACTCGGACGGGTTGCGGGCGATCGTGGCCGAGCGGCCGGATTTGCGGTTCGGTGTGGACGACTTCGGGCTGGCCGAGGACGGTACGGCGGCAGTCGTGGGCGACCGTGGGCTGTGGAGTCCCCATGTTGCGGGCATTACCGTCGAGGCGTCGGCGGAAATGGAGAACGTGGTCGTCCGCGGGGTGGTGCAAGCCGTTGGTGGCGCGTGCTGAGCCCGGAAAGCTGCGGGACGGCCTTGCGCATCCGACGCTGCCGCATCGACGCCCGGGGCCGCGGGCCAGGCAATCCAGTGCCTGCAGGGCGAGTGGTCACGCCGCGAACAGCAGGGTTAGCCCGCCCACCGTGTACCCGACCATGAGAACCATCAGCGGGAGCTGGCCGACGACGGCGTCGGCCCGAGGGAACAGGGCGACCGAGCGGTCATGGGCGCTGATGACCGCGAGGACGTGCCCCACGACGACCGCGACGACCTGGACCAAAGCGATCCCGGTCGCCGTGATCAGACCGTAGTTGACGGCGCCGGACACTTTCGCACTGGTGCCCAGCGGATCGGAGAGCAGGGCGATGGCATGCTGTCCCTGAAAGAGCAGCAACGAAAAGTAATGCGCGATCACGTAGCCCACGACGATGGGAACCACGGTGTGTGCGAGCAGCACGGGGACCGGCTTTCGACCCCGGTTGCCGATCTGACCGGCTAGCCGGGTCGCACCGATGAATGTGCCGGCGACAATGGAGATCATCAGAAGCAAGCCGGCGGTGGAGATCAGCGCGGCCGGGACTCCAATCCCCTGGATGGCCGACCTCCAGTCAGCAGAACCGGAGATGCTGTCGAAGAAAGTTGAGCCCAGTAACACAGCAATCAGGGCCACAATGCCCGGCGCTGCCCCGAACGCGGCAACCCCGTTCAGCGGATTGCGGAGGACGACACGCCCGTCATCACGTCGCCCCAAGGGCGACAAGCAGCCGACCAGGCTGGAGTAGACCTCGAACCCGTCGCCGGCGGCGAACCAGCGCTGCCCGAACACGACAGCGGCACCAAGATGGATGGCAGCGTAGCCGAAGAAATACAGCAGGAGCACGCTGGCTGCGGTGCGGTTCGGGGCGGCCAGCTCCAACCACACGAAGCTGAACAGCGACAGCGTGGCCGGCCAGTAGCCGAGCCAGCGCGGTAGCGGCACCAGTCCGCGGTCGGCGGGAACCCGGGTGATGGCGGCGAGCAGCACATGAATCGTGCGCAGCGGGTTGATCAGCCGCCATACCGGGCCGAACAGTAGCGACAGCGGAACGATCCCCACCCAGAACAGCACATAAACCGTGTAGGGCAGTGGGTTGGTCCCGTCGTCGGGTGCCAGCAACGTCGCGGCTAAGACATATGCCGTAGCGAGCAGGCCAAGCAGGCGCAGCAGCCACCGAAGCCCGGTGCTGTCCACGAACCGCTGGATCGGCAGCGGCAACGCCCGCCCGGCCGCCCCCGCAGACAACCGTGGCGACCGCCACAGAACTCCCAACCCGAAGAACGAGGCCATCAGCGCCAGGACGGCAGCCTGCACCATCAGATCCAGCGGTAACGGCAGATCCTGACGGCCCGCGATCCCGTGCGCGAGGAACTCGCTACTCAACCCCTCGCGCTCCCTGATTGGCTGGTGTACGTCGAGTCAGGTGGGCTCCGGCCACGAGCAAACCCAGCGCGGTCGCGTAGGTGACCACAATCAAGACGCGATCCAGCACCGCCGGGCCGGGGAACGGCGCCACCGAGTACCACAGCACGGTGATATCTGTGGCGGCCAGCAGCAGCACCAGAGTTCCTGTCGTGATGACCCTGACGGCTGCCGCCTCGCTTCTGCGCAACGTGCTGATTATCGTGACACCGCCGATCAGCAGGCTGAATGCGCTCACCGCGCCGACGCCGATCCAAGCGAATACCTGCCCACCCTGCTGCGGGCCGAATCCGGTGCCGAGCACGTGCAGCACAAAGGCCAGGATTCCGGCTGCGACAACAGCGGCCATGGGCCGGTGCCAGTTCGGCATCCACCCGATGGCCGCTACCGCGGCGGTCAGCAGCAGCAGCGCGCCCACCCAGGCCCACGGCGACGGCGGCGGTATCAGGTCCCGGGTGCCGATGACGGTGACCTGCTCCCGGTCCACGATCAGCGGGAGCTGCCAGGATCGGGATGCCGCAACAGGTTCCGCAGGGGCATCGAGCCGCGCGTCGGTCCAGGTGGCGCTGTCAGCCTCGCGAAGCTGCATCCATTTCGGCTGGGCGGCCGGACTCTCCGACGCCGGGGCGCCCCGAGTCTGCCCGGTCTGCGCCGCGGTGCTGCTGAGCTCGTTGACCTGCACCTCGTTGCGGGACAACCGCAGGAACGGCTCACCTCGGTAGCCGACGATGTCGATCGTCGCCGCACCCTGGTTGGTGACCCGCACCCACTGCCCGCCAAGCCCGACGGTCACCGCCACGGTCGGTGTCGCTGGGCGGATCGCGGTCACCACCGTCCGGTAATCGGTGGGCGACCCGCCGGTCCCGATGATGTGCGCCGCAGCCGGCACCGGATTGATCAGGGCGAACAGGCCGATCAGCGCCGCCGTCACGACGATCAACCGGAGCGCGTGCGCAACTCTCCGGACCTCAACGCTGGGATGTGGCCGAGGCCACGGCCGGCTGCTCATCGGCGAACCACCGGCCCGGACAGCGCCGTCGCGCCCAGTACACCCACATCGACCACACCCCTACCATCGCGTTCGCTCGAGTTGCCCGGCCGGTTCGGGTCTCTGCGCCCGCAACCAGCTGGCGCCCGCCAAACAAGGTGGCCCATTACCGGCGCACGACTGCCTCGGCGATCTCATAGGTGTTCAACGCCGCGCCCTTGCGCAGGTTGTCCCCGCACACGAAGAAGTCCAGCGACCTCGGGAAGTCCAACGCCTGACGGATCCGGCCGACGTAGGTGGGGTCCGCGCCGACCACCGCAGCCGGCGTCGGCCACACCCCGGCCGCCGGATCGTCGGTCAGCTCGATGGTCGGCTGGGCGGCGAACACCGTGCGGGCCTGCTCGACGGTGACCGGCTGGGCGAACACCGCGTGCACCGCGATCGCGTGGGTGGTGACCACCGGGACACGGACACAGGTGGCCGAGACTCGAAGGTGCGGGATACCGAGGATCTTGCGGGACTCGTTGCGGACCTTGAGCTCCTCTGAGGACCACCCGTCGTCCTTGAGCGACCCGGCCCACGGCACGACGTTCATCGCCAGCGGTGCCGGGAACGGGGACTGCGCGGGCAGCCCGGCCGCAGCCAGCGCCTCGGCGACGTCTCCGCCACGCACTCCGACACCCTTGCCCGCCACCGCAGCCAGCTCAGCGTAGAGCCGGTCCACACCCTGCTGTCCCGCGCCCGAGGCGGCCTGGTAGCTGGCCACCACTAGTTCGGTGAGACCGAACTCGCGATGCAGTGCACCCAGCGCGGCCATCATTGACAGCGTCGTGCAGTTGGGGTTGGCGATGATCCCCTTCGGCCGCACGGCAGCGTCGGCCGCGTTGACTTCCGGCACCACCAGCGGCACGCCGGGATCCATCCGGAACGCGCCGGAGTTGTCCACGGCGACCGCCCCCCGCTGCGCGGCGATCGGTGCCCACTGGGCCGAGATCTCGTCCGGGACGTCGAACAACGCGATGTCCACACCGTCGAACGCCTCGGCCGCGAGCTCGACGACAACCCGGTCCTCGCCACGTACGGTGATCGTCTTGCCGGCCGAGCGGGACGAGGCGATCAACCGGATCTCGCCCCAGGGCACCGACGGTCGCGAGTTGATAATGTCGATCATGACGGTGCCGACGGCACCGGTCGCGCCCACAATGGCAAGCGTCGGGGGGCTCATCGGCCTGACCCTGCGTGGACGACGGCTTCCTCGTCACCACCCAGTTCGAACGCCTCGTGGATCGCGTGCACCGCAGCGTCCAGGTCCTGGGCCCGGACCAGCACCGAGATCCGGATCTCCGAGGTGTTGATGGTCTCGATGTTCACCCCTGCCTGGGCCAGCGCCTCGCAGAACTGCGCGGTGACCCCAGGGTGCGAGCGCATGCCAGCGCCGATCAGCGACACCTTGCCGACCTCGTCGTCGCACAGCACGTCGGCGAAACCGATCTGGGGCTGGGCTCCGCGCAGCGCCTTGACAGCGATCCGCGCGTCGGGCTTGGGCAACGTGAAGGTGATATCGGTGCGGCCAGTATCGCTGTGGGAGATGTTCTGCAACACCATGTCGATGTTGAGCTCAGCGTCGGCGATCACCCGGAAGATGCGGGCGGCCTTGCCCAGCTCGTCGGGCACCCCGGTGACCGTGATCTTCGACTCGGACCGGTCGTGCGCCACGCCGGTGAGCAGTGCCCGTTCCACAGTGCGATCCTCCATCGATACGGACACCATCGTGCCGGGGTTGCGGCTGTAGGACGAGCGGACGTGCACCGCAACACCGTTGCGTCGGGCGTACTCGACACAGCGCTGCATCAGCACCCTGGCCCCGGACGCGGCCATCTCCAGCATCTCCTCGTAGGTGATGGTGTCAAGCTTGCGGGCGTTGGGCACGATCCGCGGGTCGGCCGAATAGACGCCGTCGACGTCGGTATAGATCTCGCACACGTCGGCTCTGAGCGCCGCGGCCAACGCGACCGCTGTGACGTCGGAGCCACCCCGGCCCAGCGTGGTGATGTCCTTGGTGTCCTGCGCCACCCCCTGAAACCCGGCCACCAGCGCCACCGCACCCTGGTCCAGGGCATCGCGCACCCGGCTCGGCGTCACGTCGATGATACGGGCTCGCCCGTGTGCGCTGGTCGTGATCACGCCGGCCTGCGAGCCGGTGAACGAGCGCGCCTGCACCCCTCTGGCGTGCACCGCCATCGCGACGAGCGCGTTGGAGATCCGCTCGCCCGCGGCGAGCAGCATGTCCAGCTCACGCTCATGGGGCTCCGGCGAGACCTGGTTGGCGAGCTCGAGCAACTCGTCGGAGGTGTTACCCATCGCCGAGACCACCACCACGACGTCGTTGCCGCCGTTGCGCGTCTCGACGATCAGCTCGGCTACCTTCTTGATCCGCTCGGCGCTCTCTACCGACGACCCGCCGTACTTCTGGACGACGATCGCCACGCCAACCTCCTAGGTCGAGTTAACTGACTGGGTGGCGCCGGATCGGACCCCCTGTGCTGGCACCCTACCGAGGACCGGTCCCACCAGCGCTAACCTGACAGTGCTGCTGGAGGGCTGCAGGAGCTGACGGGTAGGAGGTCCGGTGGCATCCACAGTGCTCCCCGTCACCGCCTCCGGGCTGACGGCTCCCACCCCCTGGGCGACGCGATTGCAACGAGTCAGTGCCGTACTCGCTCCGGCGCTGGTGTACCTCACCATCCGTCAGGTCAGCCTGCTCGTGCTTGCGTGGATGTCCTCGGCGACCGGAGTCGGCAGCGTCCATGCGCTGACATCCTGGGATGGGGCCTGGTTCCTGGGGATTGCTCAGGGTGGCTACGGCAGGGTACCGGCCCAGCTCGTCGACGCATTCGGCGCGCGGAGCGCGCAGACCCCTCTGGCGTTCTTTCCAGGCTATCCGGCGCTGGTGGCAGCGGTCTCCTGGGTGACCGGCCTTGGGGTCATCGCTGCGGCCTTCACGGTCACTGTCGGTGCCGGGGTCGTGGCCGCCTACGGGCTGGTGCGGCTCGCAGAGTTAGTGCCCAGTGGGTCCCGAAGCGCCGGGCTGGTGCTGGTCGCGCTGTTCGCGGCATCACCGATGTCGATCGTGCTGTCGATGACCTACTCGGAGGCGCTGTTCTGCGCGCTGGCGGTCTGGTGCATGGTCGCCTTGCTGTGCGGACAGTGGCTGCTCGCGGGTGTGTCCAGTGCCGCCGCAGGACTCGTGCGGCCGTCAGCGGCGGCGCTGGTCGCCGCGATCACGCTGGCCGCGTTAGTGGCGGTGCTGCGCGACCAGCACAGCTGGCGCCCGTGGGCGGCCTTGATACTCGCCCCCGCGGGTCTCCTCGGCTACTTGGCCTTCGTCGCCATTCACACCGGCCACTGGGACGGCTGGTTCGCGCTGCAGCGGCAGGGTTGGGACTCCCGGTTCGACGGCGGACGAGCCACCCTGCACTTCACTCGACAGGTACTCATCACCGCGCCGTCCGTGCTGGAGGTGGTGACGGTCTGGCTGCTGGCCGGCGCGCTGGTTCTTCTCGTGCTCTGCGTGCTGGACTGGCGACGCAGTCCCGTGTGGCCGCTGCTGGTCTACGCCGCTGTGGCACTCGCGATGGACCTGGGCTCCAACGGGCTGATGAACTCCAAGGCCCGTTTGCTGCTGCCGGCCTTTGTGCTGCTGTTGCCGGTCGCGATCGGCCTGGCGCGGAGGCGGAGGGCTCTGCTGCTCTTCACGCTCACCGCGGTCGCCCTCTTCGGCGCTTGGTTCGGCAGCTACGCGATCACCGTGTGGCCATACGCCATATGAGGCAGCGTCCCCTGCGCGGAGATCGCACAGGGGACACGGGCCTAAACTTCTTTCGGTGAGTGCCTCACCAGGTCACGCGTTGGCGGTCCGACCGCTCATCGCGCTCAGAATCCCGGAACCGAAGATCAGTGTCACCAACGCGGACCCGAGGTGCAGGAAGTTGTCCGCGTCGAGACCGGCCGGAATCGACACCAGGCTGAGGTAGCCCAGGAAGCCCAGGATCGCGGCCAGCAGGTAGAAGCCGCCGATGGCGAAGTTGACGCCCTCGGTGGCGACCGGGGTCAGCACCAGCCCCGCCGCGATCCAGAACGCGCCGACAGTGAGGTGCACGACGTTATGGAACGGGTTCAGATAGAAGATCCCGAGAAGCGCATGGTTCGTCATCTCGGTCACGTTGCTGAAGCCCGTGATGAAGAACCCGATCACCCCGATGGCGGTGTAGATGGCGCCGGCGATGACCGCGTAGTTCTGCTCGAGCGTCCTGTGCTTCCCCCTACTCTGGATCTTGATCCCAAACTTCGTTTCCGGATCAACCGTCATGTCCGTCCCTTTCCGCTCAACACACCGGCGACGCACCGACGAGGTGCGCAGACTGCCGCCACCCACCAAAGATCCCTGACCGCACTTCGTTCCGCGGCGGCCCACGGTTCGCGCACTGACTGCTGGATCACCCTAACGGAGGCTAGCCATCCCGATCCCGCTGCGGGGCTAAACACCACCCCGGCGGGTGGCCATGTAGTCCTTGCCCCGTTGTCCATGGCCGTAGTCGGTTGCCTCACAGTCGCCTTGATCCAGCTCTGCCCGGATACACCTCGCCGGGTCTTGATCCAACTCTTTGGTGATCGGCACTACCCCCGGCGACCCCACTCTCCCCGATGTCGGCAGAAGGCGGCGGGCAGCAGCGACCGGTGACCATGACGGAGTCGATGGCCAACCCCTAAACCGGTGACCGGGGCGGTCGCCCCGCAGTCACGGGCTGCCAGTAGCATGCTGCTCTCCGTGACCCAGACCCCTTGCGATGGGAACCTGGCGCGCGATGGGATGTTCACGCTCAGTGTACATACGATTACGATCTGATGGAAGTGGGCTCCATGACCAAGCTATGGAACGCCATGCGCACGAGACGGGTGCTGGCCATCGTCATCGGAGTGCTGCTGGTGGGCGGGATCGGCACGTCCGCAGCAGTATTCGTGCCGGGGCTCGTCGGTCCCGCGCAGCCCGCGAAAGCGGCGAACGTCGGCACGCCTCCGGGGGCCACGCCGGGCGGCTTCACCGAGTTCAGCAGCCAGCAGGCCGGCTTTGCGCTGTCCTACCCGACCGCCTGGTCCAAGCTGGCCGCCAAGGATCCCCAGGTCCTGCTGCTCGTGTCCCAGGGCCCCCAGGACTCCTTCCTGGTGCGCGCCCTGGAACTCCCAGAACCTGTGACCGCACAGCAACTTCCGGCGGCCAAGCAGGTGACCGACCAGATCGTGGCGTCCAACAAGACCGCCAAGATGATCACCGAACCGAAGCAGATCGAGTTGGGTGGATTGCCTGGCTTCTTCTACTTCTACTCCTTCCAGGACCCCACCACCGGGCAGGAGGGCGCGCACTCCCACTTCTTCCTGTTCAACGGCAAGACGATGCTCAGCCTGGTCTTCCAGAGCCTGCCCAAGGACCATTTTGCGAGTACGGCTCCGACGTTCGACCAGATCACATCCTCGTTCCACGTTCTGAAGAAGTGACGATCTCGAGGTACCGCGAGCCTGCGGGCCGCTGACGACACCGCGGGCCATACCGCGTTGAACGCATGCGCTGGGAAGAGCTGCCGTAGCAACGCTTCGAAGTGGGCTGTTGGCTCGGCACTTCTGTAGTACCGGGACTTCTTCACGGTCGTGATCACGACTAACGGTTCACGACCGTGAAGAAACCCACGGTCCCCCCGTCGCTCAACCCCGCCGACATTCCCGCCCGTTCGCACGTCGGTCCGATCGAGTTCACGGCGCCGACCGACACGGCGAGGAGAACGGGCAGCCGGCTGGGCTGTATGACTTCAACGACAAAATGACTTCAACGACAA
>DATDHI010000029.1:0-5565 GCA_036521655.1 Pseudonocardiaceae bacterium
GGTGGTCACTCCCGAGCGGTTGCGGCTGGCCCGGCGGCTACGCGCCGACGGCGAGAGCGTGCCGGCCATCGCCCGCCAGCTCGGCATCGGGCGCACCGCACTGTATGAGGCACTCAAACGATCCCAGACCACCACCTAAGCTCTGTCACACTGGAATTGTGTCCGCTCACTACCGGGCCTCCCCGTAGCTTCCAGCGAAAAACCATCGATCTTCTCGTTTGCGCAGGTGAGAAGGCTTGATCGACACCGTCCGTGTGGGGTGCGTGAAGGTCAACTACAACGCCGCGACCTGCATAAACGAGAAGATCGTTGGTATTTCGGCGTTTACTACCGGGAGGCAGATCAGGTCAAGGGCAACCTCAAGCAGGCCGGCGAAAAGATCAAAGACGTGTTCCAGAGCTGACGAAAACGTCCGACGCCCTCGATAGTCGCAGCTCAACCGCCGACCCAAGGGGGCTGAGCGGTTTCGGTGATCGACGGACTGAGGAACCGAGTCTGCTCCGGCGCGGCCCGGTTCCTCAGCATCGGACGCGTGGGCCCGCGCCCGCCTTGACACTGTGGCTTTCCGTGCCAGGTTGGCTGGGCTGACAGTCCAAGGGGTGCGTGGCTCGGATCGTGTCGCGAACGCCCGCTATCCAGGCTCATCCGCCGTTTGTTAACCCGTGTAGTCGACGTCGGTGATGGTGATGGTGACCGTGGCGGGTAGCCCGGTATAGGCGCCGACGTGCTCGGCGACCTGGTTCTGGACTTCTTCGGCGAGGTCTCGGCAGTTGCGTCCCCACTGGGCGACCAGGGTGATGCTGATCTCGGCGCGGCCGGCCTCGATGACGGCGGTGACCCCGTCGGTGGGTATCCGGTGTTCACCGTCGCGTGGCGGGAACAGTCGGGTGGCGATGCTGGCCAGGCTTTGGGCCAGGTCGGGACGCAACCGCAGGACCCCGGGTACCCGGCAGGCGTGGTAGGCGGCGACCCGGGCCACGACGGTGTCGCTGACGTGCAGCATCAGTGGGTGCCCCGGGCCGGGTCTGCGAACAAATCAACGACGTCGACGTCGACGGCCGTAATGGGCAGGCCGAGGAGGTCCTCAGCGGCGGTGAGGATCATCTGGCGGACCCGGGCCGTGGCGCTGAACAGGTCGGTGCCGAACCGGGCGGTGACGCTGATGTGTACCCAGACCGCCGTCGGGGTGTGGGTGTCCGGCGAGGCGAGTGGCTCGATGAGGTGGAGCCGGCAGCTGCGCACGCGCAGTGCTGTCATCTGGTCCACCGCATGGCGCAGTACCACGGCGGCGGCGATCCGGTCGATCCGAGCGCGGCCGTGTCGGGTGGGCAGCGGCAGGTAGTCGGCGGGCCGCAACTCCGTAAGCACGGCACCCATCACGTGGTCCACCAGTGACGGGGGAGGTTCCATGGCTTGGTCGTTCAGCGCGTCGATGGCCATGGCCAGCACCCGCTGGTCGTCGGCGACGGCCCGGCAATGCGGGCAATCCCGATCGTGGGTACCCAAGCGCCCCGTTGCCGCCCGGTCCCACACCGTGGCCGCGTCCTGGCCGCAGGCCAGCGCAGCTGTGTCGGGTTGGGAGTGGATGCCGTTTACCGCCACGGTGCCATCACCTCCGCCAATGTGCATCTGGCCCGGTACAACCGGCCCCGCACCGCATCCACGCTCGCACCCACGATGGCTGCGATGTCGTCGTAGCTCAACCCGTGTAACTCCCGCAGTATCCAACAGGCCCGTTGCTCAGCGGATAGCTGCTGCAGGGCGCGATCCAGCGCGGTGGCCCGATCGTGCGCCTCGGCGGCCTGCTCAGGTGAGGCGCCCTCAGGGTCGGCTTGCTCACCCAGCTCGTCCAGGGCCAGCACCGGCCGCCGTGCGCGCACCAGCGTAAGGCAGCGGTTGGTGACGATCCGGTACATCCACGACGAAAACGCTGCCTCCCCGCGAAACCCGTTCAGCTGCCGCCACGCAGCCACGAACGCTTCCTGCACGGACTCCTCAGCGTCGCTGGTATTACCCAGCAGCCGCACCGCCAGCCGGTAGAGCCGGCGTTGGTGACGGCGCACCAGTGCCTCGAAGGCGCGAGTGTCACCTTCTTGGGCCCGCACCACCAACGTCAGGTCGTCGAGGTCCGCCGCCCCGATCACGGCGGCGAACCACCCGATTGGACGCGTGAGTTTCCCCGCTGCCAGACACCTAACCAATCGAGACCACCCCGCACCAGAACAACGATAAGGAAAACTCGGTCATGACAGAAGTCACCAACACCCCGACCCCGTCGCCCGGGCCGTCAACCAGAGCGGTCCGCGCTGGCGGTGAATCGGCCCCGGCCCGGCTGGCCGCGGACACCACGCAGGGCAAAACCACCATCGCCTCCGGGGTGGTGCAGAAGGTCGCCGGGATGGCCGCCCGGGAAATCTCCGGGGTCTACGCGCTCGGTGGTGGGTTGTCCCGCGCGTTCGGCGAGATCCGGGAACGCATCCCGGGCAGCACCGGCGCCTCGAGCACCGCCGGGGTGACCGTCGAGGTCGGCGAGAAGCAGGCCGCGATCGACATCGACCTCATCGTCGAATACGGCGTGTCCATCGTGGAGCTCGCTAAGGCGGTGCGCCGCAACGTCATCGGCGCCGTCGAGCAGATGACCGGCCTGGAAGTCATCGAGGTCAACCTCGCGGTCAACGACATCCGCATCGCGACCGACGAGGGCAAGGCGGCCGTCCCCCAGGTGGCCCGGGTGGAATGACCGCTCCCGACCTGCGCTGCGGTCACCTCGCCGAGGCCGTCGCCGCGGCAGTGCGCGCCCACCCCGCGGTGGCTGACCTCGACGGCGGCCCGTTCGGCGCCATCGCCTGCTACCTCCCCGGCCGCCGGGTGGTGGGGGTCCGGGTCGGGGAACCAGGCGAGCCGGTGGAGGTCTCCGTCGTCGCCCGCCTGGGCACCCCACTGCCGCAGCTGGCCACCGAGCTGCACCGAGTGATCACCGCGGTCACCGGGCGCAGCGAGATCGACCTGACCATCAACGACGTGATCACCGGCGACCCGATACCGACCTCTTCGTCGCAGCCCGGAAGGTACCCACGATGAACGCGACAGCCATCGGCCTGCTCACCGGCCTCCTGCTCGGCCTGGCCGGTGTGATCGGCGGGTTCAACGGCTTCCTGCTCGCCCTGGTACTCGGCGCGCTCGGGCTGCTCGTCGGCCGGGTCCTCGACGGGGACCTCGACCTCAGCCAGATCCTCAGCGGCAAGGGCCGGGACAGATGACCGCCGTCACGGTCGGCCCGCAACTAGCCGGTGGCACCACGCTGCACGCAGGGGTCGACCCCGACGATCGGGGCCGGCTCCGGATCGACCCATCAGTACTACGCAAGGTCGCCGAGCACACCGCGGACCACACCCCCGGCACCGTGGCCGCCCCGCGCACCGTGGCCGGCGTCGGTTTGGGCGCCACCGGCGCCACCGCGAGGGTCACCGTCACCACCCAGCGGGTTGACCTGCGGGTGGAGCTGGCGCTGCGCTACCCCGGCCCGGTGCGCACCATCGTCGACCAACTCCGCGCCAGGATCACCGACGAGCTGCAGCGGATCACCGGTTACCAGGTCCGCTCGATCGCAGTGACCGTCACCGCCCTGCTTCCCGAGCCCAGTTCCCGCGTGCACTAAGGAAAGGCACTCGATGAGGACACTGTTGCGCGTGCTGTCGCCGCTGCTGGGGCTCGTCGTGGCTGCTCTCGGCGCGTTCGTCGCGGTGGAGGTCGTCAATGCCTGGGTGCGACCCGCGGCCGGCGCGCTGGTACTGCCCTGGCCTGCGTGGCAGGCCACCCTGCAGGGATGGGCCTGGAGCGCCGCCCCGGTCCGTCTCATCGCGGCCGGGCTGAGCGTCGGCGCGCTGCTGCTGGTCGTGCTGGCCCTGCGAGCCGGTCGCCGCGAGGTGCGGTTGATCAACCCGGCACCCGCGATCACCGTCACCACGTCGCCGCGGTCGCTGGCCCGGCTGGTCGCCCACCAGGTCCGGGAACTCGACCACGTCGCCGCCGCCTCGGTCACCGCCACCCCGCGGAAGGTCTCGGTGCGAGCCGCGAGCCGCGAACCCGCCGACACCGCCACGCCCGACATCGCGGCAACCGTGCACACCCTGCTATCCGAGCTGCCACTGGCCCACACCCCGCAGGTGTCGGTGGTCGTGCGAAACACCGAGATTCCGGCGTGACCGGCCCGGCCACCACGGCGGCCCGCAAGGCCACCGCCCGCGCCGCCGGGGCGCAACGCACCCTGGTCGGGCTGATCGGCGTGCTCGGTCTAGGCGCCGGCGTCGCCGCCCTCGTCGTCGGATCTGGCCTGCTCGGCGCCGACCGAGCCGCCCGCCCGGTACTCGATCCAGTAGCCCTGAACACCCTGTCCGCACACCAGAGTCTGGCTCGCGCGGCCGCGGTCGCCGCCGGCGTGGCCCTGCTCGTCGCCGGGCTGATCTGGGCCGCCCGCGCTATCAAGCCCGAACACCGCCCTAACCTCCTGCTCGATCCCCGTTCGACGAGTCGCCTGGAGATCAGCGCCTCCGCGATCGCCGACGCGCTGCGCGCCGACGCCGAAACCATCCCCGGCGTCAACCGGGTCCGCGCCCGCACGGTCGGCCGCACCGCCACCCCCGTGCTGCGGCTGACCCTGTGGCTCGAGGATGGCGCCAACGTCCGCGACGTCTACCACGATCTCGACACGGGGGTCCTCACCCGCGCCCGGGACAGCCTCGGCATCGAGTCGCTGCCTGCCGCGATCCGGCTCGAACTCGACGCCGCGACCCCCGCCAGAGTCACCTGACCCTCACTACGGTGACCTCCAAAGACGGCGATCAGGTCAAGGCAACCCCAAGCAGGCAGCGAAAAAATAAAGAGGTGTTCAGAGCTGCCGAAGGCGCGCAGTGCCGCACGGTGACAGCTCCGCACCCGCCTCGACGGAGTCCGACGATTCCCTCGGATCCCGCGTCGCTAACACCCGTCCACAGAAAGTCCCCACCTGTACACAGCGTGTTGATGCCAGCCCCCGCAGACCCACCCCTACGGTGTCGCGCGTGACCCCCACACCGATCTATGGCCAACTCCGCGGTGGCGTCCTTTGCTCGGCGTACCGCTGAACTGTTTGGGCGTTGGCATGACCGAGTCGACGGCGAATCGTCTCCAGGGACACCCCGGCGTTGACCAGTTCGGTGGCGTCTTCGCGTCAGTGAAGTGCCATCGCTACATGACAATCCCATGACAGCGTCCTTCACGACACCCAACGCATCTGTGCCGTTAGGCTTCCCCCGTGGACGCCATCAAGAGCCTGGATCCTCGGGAGCCGCAGCCCGGCGTCCCCCTGGGCCCGGAGCAGAAAGCCGTCGCCGACCGCATTCTCGCCGAGATCCTCGATGATCTCGGTGGTAAGCCGGCGCTCGGCGACTACCGGCGGGTCTACGACACCCTCGGCATCGAATGGCCTGGTGACGAGCGCATCTGTGACCTGTACCCCGTCGCGGGGTGATCGGCGGGAAGGTCGTCGATCCCAGCGCACTGGCCGCGCATGTGGGCGGCAGCTTC
>DATDHI010000030.1:0-2783 GCA_036521655.1 Pseudonocardiaceae bacterium
GTGATGATGACTCCCCTCGGGCGCACCCTTCGTCGCCGCCGCAGCCAGGCCCAGGCGCGGCTGCCCCAGGTGCTCGGGGTGCGTTCCGGTGCGTCGTGGGACGAGGTCCGCATTCGGCTGGTGCCCGGGCAGAAGCCAGAAGATTTCGATGAGGCCGCCCGGGCGTTGGCCTCGGCCCGAGGTGTGACCCGCTGCCAGGTCCGCGAACTGTCCCCCAACGTGGTTTCGATCGATTTCCAACGCCGCAACCTGCTCGCCGATCCCGTAGCCTGCCCGGACCTCGCCACCCTGACCGATGTCGAAGGCACAGCCATTGATCTGCGGCGGGTGTTTTCCGGGCGTACCGAATACGGCCAGGACTGGCACGTCCCCCTCGCGGGTGGTCACACTCTGGTGGCCGGCTCGACCGGGGCGGGCAAGAACTCCGCGATGTGGTGCCCGCTGGTGTCCATCGCCCCCGCCATCCGCGACGGCCTGGTCCGGGTCTCCGGGATCGACCCCAAGGGCATGGAACTGGCCTACGGGCGGCGGATCCTTTACCGCTACGCCGTCACCGGCACCGACGCCCTGGCGGTCCTGGATGACCTCGTTGCGGCCATGCACGCCCGCAAAGCCGAATTCGCTGGCCACGTGCGGTCGGTGCCGATCAGCCTCCAACACCCGCTGGAGCTGCTGGAGTTCGACGAGATCGGCGCGCTAACCAAATACATCGACCGCAAGACCCGTGAGGCGATCACCGAACGAGTGGCCTTGTTAACCACCCAGGGCCGCGCCTTGGGATTCACGGTCCGCGGCTACGTCCAAGAGCCCACCAAGGACACCGTCCCGGTCCGGGAGCTCTTCCCTCGGCGGATCTGCCTGCGCGTCTCGGCCAAATCCCACGTGAGCATGGTCCTCGGGGACCAGGCCTTCGAACGGGGCGCGTGGGCCAACCGGATCACCGAAGCCGAACCCGGCGTCGGGTACGTCTTCGGCGAAGGACTCCGCGAGCCCTTGCGCATCCGGGCCGGGTGGGTCCCTGACAAGACGATCAAGCAACTCAAAACGTTCGTCACCGGCCCGATCACCCACGACACGGCGGTGTTGCCCTTCCCCACCAACCCACCGACCCCAATGGGTCAACTCGCGGAGGTGCCGCATGACCACTATCGGTGACCTGCTCGCTGCCCTGTGCGCTCACCTTGCCGACTTCGAACTACCGGCGATCGCCTCGATCCATGTCTCCCTGTCTGCACCGCAGGTGACCGTGCAACTCACCCACCACCAACCATCCGTCATCGCCCAGGGCCTGCTGGCCTGGGCCGACACCCTCACCCAGGTCACTGCCCAAGCCTGGCGAGTCCCCCAGGGCGACTCAGTGCATCTCTCGGTAACCGGACTACTGGCCAGCGGGGCCTCCGTCCTGGTCTACGGCGGACTGTGGGCCCAATACAGCGGCCTAGGCACTGACCTTGCACCCGATGCCACCACGACCATCCCCCTCGCCGCGCTGCGCCACGCAGCCACCACCGAGGAGGTCAGCGCCTGATGGCCACCACCGACCTCGCAACCCTCGACGTCGCGCGGATGACCCGGGCACAGCGAGCCGCACTACCGCTCAGCGCCGAGGTCGCTCAGGCCCTGGCCGAACAACACGGCGTCTGCACCCGGCCCCTGGCCATGCGCCGCATCAACACCACCACCGGCCGCATCGACATCGTCCCCGTCGCCTGCGGATCCACCCGCGAAGACCAATGCCGACCCTGCGCAGACAAGGCCCGCCGGTTGCGGATGACCCAATGCCGCGAGGGCTGGCACCTCGAAACGGAGCCGGTCACCGATCGGGCCACGCCTGGTGACGACCACAAGGCGCTGATGGCCACTCGGGCCGATCTCCTCGCCGCTTACACCGAGTGCAAAGCCCTCGGCGACGAGGTCACGTGTGAGCAGATCGCCGAGTCGGTCGCCGAACTCGACGCCGATCTCCGCGCGGCCGGGGTGCGCGGTCGGCTCGCCCCGCTCGATCCACCGCCCAAGCCGGTCAAGCGATCTACCCGGCGCCGCCAAGACGCCCCGGATCTGCCCCGCCGACTGGTCGACAAACGCACAGTAGGGCGGGTGTTCGCCGGGCGGTACCGGCCGTCCACCTTCCTGACCCTCACCCTCGATTCCTACGGCAGGGTCGACGCCGAGGGGGCGGCGGTAGATCCGGATCGGTATGACTATCGGCGGGCTGCTCGGGATGCGATTCATTTCGCGGCGTTGGTGGATCGGTTCTGGCAGAACACCCGGCGCTGTGTGGGGTGGGAGGTGCAGTACTTCGGCACCGTCGAACCCCAAAAACGCGGCGCCCCGCATTTCCACGCCGCCATCCGGGGTGCGATCCCCCGGGCCGAGCTGCGGGCGATCACGGCGGCGACCTATCACCAAGTGTGGTGGCCCGCCCATGACCGGCTCGTCTACACCGACGAGCGGCTACCGGTCTGGGACACCCGGGCCAAGGCCTTCACCGACCCCGACACCGGGACACCGCTGCCCACCTTCGACCAAGCCTGCGAGGAACTGGCCCAGCCCGCGCACGTGGCCCGGTTCGGGATCCAAGTGCACGTCAAGGGCATCCTCGGCGGCACCGAAGAAGCCGGCCGCCACGTCGGCTACCTCACCAAATACCTGACCAAAAGCATCGGGCAAGCGGCCGGACTCGGCGAGCACGCCACCGACGCCCAACGCGACCACGCCCGCCGGCTCCACGCCGAACTACAGGTCACCCCGTGCTCGGCGCGCTGCCCAGTGTGGCTGCTCTA
>DATDHI010000031.1:0-18569 GCA_036521655.1 Pseudonocardiaceae bacterium
CTTCTCGGTGGACTACATCGTCACGCCCAATGAGCTGGTCCAATGCCCCCACCGGCGCCGGCCTTCCGGGCTTGTCTGGGAAGACCTTCCAGCGGAGAAGATTGCCGCGATTCCTGCCTTGACCGAGCGGGCGGCAGGTCAGGGTAGAGACCACCGGGCACCATGACGGCTGCCAAACGCTATCGTCTCGCCCAGCAGCGCAAGGCGATGGGCTTCAGTCAGGAGCGGCTCGCCGAGTGCTTGGAGGTCGATCGCTCGACCATCGTGCGCTGGGAGAGCGGCGGCACCGAACCGCAGCCGTGGGTCAGACCCAAGCTGTCAGAGACGCTCGGCGTATCTCTCGACCAGCTCACCACGCTGCTGGAGATCACCTATGCGCGCGTATCTCTACCGGCCGTCACTGTCGCGGCTAGTGGTACGCCGGACGACGATCTGGAAGCAGATCGGGAGGGGCCTTCGGAGCTTGACGACAGGAACCGCCGCGAGTTGCTCCGACTCATGAGCATGGCTGGCACGCTTGTCGCGATGTCGGGCATCGAGGACGGACTGGACTGGGAACGACTCGACTACTTTGCCGACAGCACAAGGCAACTCGATCCTGCCGCCATAGAGGAATACTCGGCACTTAACGCCCACCTTTGGCGGGTTTTTGCGCTGTCCAAAACGAAGCGGCATACGTATCCGCTCGTGCGCGAACAGCTCGGCGTCCTGGTGAACGCGCTCCAACGCTCTCATGGCGGAGCGGCACACCGCGAGCTGTGTGCACTCGTCGCCGATCTATTTCAAACTTGCCGGAGAGATCTTGTTCGACGGCAATCACTACACGGAAGCCGCGCATTGCTACACCCTGGCGACCACCGCCAGCAAGGAAGCGGGCGCATTCGACATGTGGGCGTGCGCGCTGACCCGTCACGCATTCATCGGCGTGTACGAGCGGCAGTTCCGAAGGCCTGCGCCAAGAGGCCGGCGACCGGCTGCGAGTGACCGTCATTTCACCCGGTTTCACGCGGACCGACTTCGCAGACGATGTGACCAACCCGGAAGTGCACGCCCGGATCGCCGAGTCCAAAGATCGCCTGGCCATGCCACCCGACGCCGTCGCCCGTGCCATCGCCTTCGCGATTGAGCAGCCGGCCGACATCGACGTGAATGAGCTCGTCATCCGCCCCACCGCGCAGAGCTGACCCCCGTACCCCAGACACTTATGGCAGGAGCGAGCAGATGTCCGCAGCCAGTCCACGAGTCGACCCACCCGGTGGCAGTGCCCTGCTGGCGGGGCGCCCGGTGGCCCGCATCGGGTTCGGCGCCATGCAGCTGCCCGGGCCAGGCGTGTCGGGCCCACCCCGCGACCGGGACACGGCTCTGGCCGTGCTGCGCCGGGCCGTCGAGCTGGGTGCCAACCACATCGACACCGCCCAGTTCTACGGGCCCGACGTGGCTAACGAGCTGATCCACGCCGCCCTCCACCCCTACCCCGAGCACCTGGTGCTCGTGAGCAAGGTGGGCGCCGAGCGCGACGCCCAGGGCGGCTGGATTCCCACTCAGCGGCCCGAGCAGCTCCGCGCCGGGGTGGAGGCCAACCTGCGCAGCCTGGCGGTGGAGCAGGTCGACGTGGTCAACCTGCGGCTGCACGACGCCGGAGAAGACAGTGATCCCAGTGTGGACCTGGACAGCCAACTGGCCGAGCTGCTGTCGTTGCGCGACGAGGGGAAGATCGGTGGTATCGGGGTGAGCAACGTCACCGTCGACCACCTCCGCCAGGCCCTACCCGCCGGCATCGCGTGCGTGCAGAACGCCTACAGCCTCCTCGACCGCTCGAACGAGCCCCTTCTCGACCTGTGCCGACAGCACGGCGTCGCGTGGGTGCCGTACTTCCCCCTCGGCTCGGCCTTCCCCGGCATGCCCAAGGTGACCGAGCATCCCACCGTGGTGGCAGCCGCGACAACAGTCGGGGCCACACCGGCGCAGATCGGCCTGGCCTGGCTGCTAGCCCACGACCCCCACGTACTGGTGATCCCCGGCACGTCCAGCCTGGACCACCTCAGCGAGAATGTCGCCACTGCGCAGGTGCACCTCGACGCCGACACGATGGTCGTGCTGGACGGCTTGACAGCTCCCACCCCGCTGAGCTGAGTCCCCGCACGGGCCCAGGCGGACCGATTTAGGGCAAGGGGACTCCTCGACTCCTAGCACCACCTCGAGCTGGCCGAGCATCCGGGATCCAGCCAGGCATCGAATGTCGCTTCCGGCGTAGCCCTGAGCTGGCGGTGAATGTGCACGCTGGGCAAGCGGAAGGTCTCGTCGAGCAGGTCGAGGATGTGTCGCCACACCCGCTGTGCATGGGCGTGGTGGTAGCTGACGCCGGGGAGCACGCTCTGCTTGTGGGTGTCGGCGTCCGACGGGGAACCGTCCGGGTTGACGGGTGGGTGGTGGAAGGCGTGCTCGGCGCCGCCGTAGATGTTCAGCCGCCAGTCGACGCCAGCGGCCTGCATCTCCTCCTGGAAGGCGCGACGCTGCTCCGGCGGGACGATCGGGTCCTCCGAGCCCACGCAGACCAGGACCTGTCCGGTGATGTTGACCGAGTCCTCGGGCCGCATGGTTGCCAGGCCGGGGTTGACCCCGATCACTGCCTTGAGATCCACGCCGTCGCGGGCGAGTTCGAGGGCGATGGTGCCGCCAGCGCCATAACCCACGGCAGCAAGCTGGGTGGCATCGGCACGCGGCTCGGCGAGGAGCACGTCAAGCGCCGCCCGCCCGATGGTCTGCATGCGTTCGGGATCGGCGAGCAGCGGTCCGAGCCGGGCCATCATCTCGTCCGGATCGGAGAACCACTGGCCGCTGCCCGGTGCCGTCGGGCAGGGCGAGGTGCCCGATCATCGTCATGTCATCCGCGCGGTACTCGACTTCTCTCGTGGTCACCATTTGCTGCCGCCCCTCCGCTCAAGGTCGCTTGATCGCAAGTTAGCGACCGAACAGGTGGTCCGACCCCTTGTTCGCTCTCGGCCAAGCGCCCTGGCGACAGGATCGGGCTGCCGCCTCCGCGGCGCGGCCGATCATGCCGCAGCGCCGCAGGGACGGGAGCATCCCGACCTCGTGGACTGGGCGGACCTGTCGCCCGAGAGCCGCCAGAAGGACATCGACACGCCCTTCCGGCGCTCCTCCGGGAGCCGCGCTGTACCTCCGCCGCCTGCATGTGACAGAAGGCACCTGGTCTGGTTCGCCACCCGGCGTCGTACCCAGCTCGGCTACCTCGCCGGCGTCGGGGTGGGGATCTACCAGGCCGCCGGGCTCGGACTGGTCAGCGACTACGGCGTCGCGGACCCCAAACGGCCGCTGGGCCGGGCCGCCACAGTGATGTGGACCATCGTGGGCGTCTGCTCGTCTCGCTGTTCACCGCAGCCCTCGCCAGCCAGCTGACCGTGCGGAACATCGAAAGCAAGATCACCGGGGAGCGGGGCGAAGGTCGCCAGTCCTGCAAACCACATCAAGCTCACCCGCAGCACCAACGAGACCCTGGTCGGCGGCACCATCGCGCGCGAGAACTACGGCATCGCGCTACCGACCGATTCGGCGCTGCGCAAGAAGATCAACGAGACGTTGCTCGACATCACAGCTGACGGCACCTACGACGAGCTACTCCAAGTATTTCGGGGACACGAACTCCGGTTGAAGTCAAGCCGCTCACCCAGCGTCGGTTTGACTGAGGATGTCGAGCGGACACTGGACGTGCGCATAGGGTGAGGCATGCTCTGGCGACAGCTCCGAGGCGTGGCATCGCCGGACCAGCCCCGCTCTCACGGAAGCTCATGGAGCGCCGGTAAGGAGCATTGGCAGGGGAGCAGCGATGCGTCAATATGCGTATCTACGGCTTTGGGGGTCGCTGACCGAGGGCCTGCGAACCGGGCTCCCGAAAAACGAGATCAAGACCGGCGGAGCGCTCTACGCCGACCCGCGAAGCTGGCACTGTTCACCCGCGCGATGAGCGCGATGGTCGTCGGGATCAAGTAGGAGATTCAACCGTGGTTGCGCCGGTTCCACCCTGGATCTCCGAGCCGTCGCCCGGGGCGGGCGTTGAAGGATCGAGAATGACGCCCCACCCACGGTGAAGCACACATGGCCGAGGACGGTTCGGGTCGCACGGAGGTGGAGCCAGGCTGAGCTCGCGTCGGCGGCTGGGATGAAGCGGGGTCGGCCGATCTAGCTATCATGACCCACCGCTGAGGGTATGGAGAGCTGGATCGCTATGCGCTGTCGCACGAAGGTCGCTCTCACCGTCGCGGTCGCCCTGATCCTCGGTGTCACTGGCTGCGGTGCGTCTGAGTCATCGTCTGGTCGCGAAGCCACGGTCCTGCCGGCTGCCGTCCCGGCTACAAATCTACCGGCGCTGCCCCACGATCCACCGGCGTCGCTCCCCGATCCCCCTGATCTGCCTCACGAGTTCGTCGCGCCCGCCGCACCAACCGGGTTCGAGATGTCCGGTCCGGCGTTCGACATCAAGGCCAACATCTGCCAGATGAAGTATGTCCGACCGCTCAACCCGCCTGGCGACCAGAAGCGCACGGTGTGCTGGGTGCGGAAGGGCTTCGGCGTCGCACCAGGCAGCGACTCCGGCGGCACGAGCTACATCCTCGGCCACGCGTGGGCGAAGACCCGGCTGATCTTCAACCCGTTGTCCGAATTCGCGATGCAGGAAGTCACCGGGCAGAACCCCGAGATGCAAAGCGGTGTCCCGACGTTCCCGGTAAAGGCGATCAACGGTTATAACATCGTGCTCCGTACCCCGACCGGCACCCTCACCTATACGGTCACACGCGCGTTCGCCGTCTCGAAATCACAAGCTGGAGACGTGAGGTCCCTCATGGCCAACACCCCGAACCGAGTGGTCCTCATCACCTGCGGCGTCAAAGGTGGCATCGACGTCGACTACAATATCATTGTAGACGCCTACCTGACGTCCTCGACAGCAGGATTAAAGTCAGGTGGGCGTGGATAAATTGTGTGGTTTTAGGCCCTCGACCTCGGCCCGAAGCCCTTCCCACCATGATCGCAGGTGACACCGGGGCTGTCGGTGTTATTCGGCCTGGTCAGGTCGGTAGCGTCGAGTTCACGGCGCAAATCGGCAACAGCCTCATGCCAGTCATCGGTGCAGCCTTGCTCCCGGGGCGCGCCGCCGCTGTCTGAGGCCCACACGTTCGACTGACGACCGACAGATGCTGGTACAGGCGCGTCGCACCGCCGGGTTGAGCTAGGACGAACTCGCCCGTCGGGCGCACACGTCTCGGCCCACGCTGTCAGCCTACGAGCAGACCACCTCGCGTGGACGCATCGTGTCGGCGCCACCCTCGCTACCCCAGTTGCCGGTAGCGCAAGCTCGGCCATGGTCGCCTTGCCGATACACCTGAACTGGTCCGCACCCGGCCGACTGTTTCTCATGCGGGACCGCTCCCAGCGGGCGCGGGTGTACGAGATCGTGCTGCGTGAAGGCGGTCCCGAGGATGTGCTCACCTGTATCGACGGCGTACTGCTGATAGACGTGTGGGACGAACTTGTGCTGCCACGAGACATCCGGGCTGTCTGGGCCCCGGTGATTGAGAACGCAGCACAGGTGGCCGCGTAGTGGACAACCGGATCGAGACGTGCCAATCAAACGGGTACGCAGTGTCATGTCCACGCATGGTGCCGCATTTCCGTCGTGAGGGTGTGCGTGCCATGCACGGCAGGCAGTCACTCACGAGGGGGCCTGCTCCCGAAACTCGCGCACGGCGTCGGCGATGGCGTCCACCTCCAGCACGTCGATCATCAGCCCGACCTGCTCTTCCCACACCTCGGTGGGGATTGCGGCGCGCGGTTCGTCTTCGAGGATGTGGTACACGGGGAGGCCCAACTGGACCCCGGCCAACGGTCCTGCCCAACTCGGATCACCGAGCACCACCGTCTCGGCGGCGATCCCGGCGCTTTCCGCGTCCGGGGCGCCGAGCAGGACGAGCAGCGCGTCCGCGCCGTGCTCGTCGACCAGGCGCTTGATCGTCTCCTGGGTGGACAGGTCCATGGCACCGGCGGCGGTTCAAACGAAGCATTCGGTGGCGACATAGGCGACCGGGGCACCCGCTGCCTGAACGCAGGTCGCAATCGCCGTCCCCGAAACCCCGTCGCGTTCCCCGATCGCGATGACCTGCTTGCCGTCGAACATTCACGCCTCCTTTGTGGGTAATTGCGGTAGCGCCGCCAACGTCTCTGCCAGCCACGCATCCACCTGCTTTGCTGTGAGGTTGGGCTCGGAAATCCGGTCCACCTCCTGGCCGTCGTGGAGCAGCAGGATCGTGGGAAGTCCACGCACCTGCAGTGACATGCACAGCCGCCGCGCCTTGCTGGCATCGAGCTTGACCACGGTCAGATCTGGGTTCCCATTCGCGATGCTCTCCATGTGTGGCCCCAGCACCACGCACGGACGGCAGCTTTCCGCCCACACGTCCACGAGCGCCAAACCTGACCCGACGAGCTCGTCGAAGTTCTCTCTCGTCGCATCTATCACAGCCATGTGTCAGCCTCCGTTGCGTTCCAGCAGCACGCTCATGCCGTCGGACTGTTGGCTCATCCGCCCGAGGAACAGGCTGCCCTTGGCGAGCAGCAACACCCGGTCGGCCGATCCCGACGTCAGCCGGCTCAGTGCGTGGGGTAGGTAACACACCGCTGACGCGAGGTGACCCTGGGTGGGGGCGTAGCCCGGCATGCCACGCCGCACGACGAACGGTGCGATGCCGGCGCGGGCGATCTCCTTGCGGCGGGCGGCCAGCGCCGCGATCGTACGGTAGTTGCGGGCTGCGACGTCTCCCGAACCCTGCGGCTCGGTGATCTCCGGATTGTGCAGCTCGGTGGCGTAGTCGTCGATGTCCAGCATGCACGCGCCGATCGCCTCTAGCGGCCGCACGGCCAGGTCGTGCAGGATCTGGGCACCGCCGCCGCCCGAGGACACCCGGTGGCGCCCGACGGCGTCGAGCCGGATTCGAGGTGAGACGCCGTCGTCGGCGGTCACCAGAATTGCGACGCCGCCGATCACATCTTCCAGCACGGGCAGACCGTGGCGCAGGTGTCCCTCGGATTTCATTCCCAGTTTGGGTAGTGAACCTCCGGCGACAACCACGACTTGCTCGACCACTCCTGCCACCACGAGGCTGGCGGCGATCACCAGCGCGGGAATCGGCGCCGCGCAGAAATTTTTGACGTCCGCACCGGATGACTCGCTCAAGCCGGCTACCGACGCGATCGTCTTGCCCATGTTTCCCCCGCCGCGCTGGTAGCGGTCGCCGACGGCCTCCTCCGAGCAGGAGATCGTGTAGCCGATGGCCGCTGGGCTCAGACCGTGGTCGTGCAGCAGGTGCAGCACCGCCAGCGCGCCGGTGGCCTTGCAGGCCAGGTTCTCCATCAGCACGTGCGCGGCCAAGGACTCGTCCTCGGCGTGCGCCACGCGCAGCGCGCCAGCGAGACAGTCGGGCGCCAGGTGAACCGGCAGAGCGCCGCTCGCCACGGCAGCCGCCACCTCCCCGGTCGCCGCGGAGATCCGCCCCAGGTCCAGGCGCGCCGCCAGCGGATGCTCAGCCAACCGCTTGGCGGCCCGCTCGGCGACCTCCGGGGTGAGCACCAGCAGGTCGAACTCGTCGACTGCGGCCATCAACCCGAGGAACTCCTCCTCCGGCATCAGTTCGCCGAAGGGCGCGAAGCGGTCCGCGCCGGGCAAGCGAGCCCCGACCCATGGACGGGACGGCAGCTCGCGAGGGTGGCAGGCGCCCAGAAACGCCTGGTGTGGCGGGTAGTTGACGGCATCGTCGAAGTTGCGCAGGTTCGCCAGGAAGCTGGCCGTCAGCTCGGCGTCGCCGGCGAGGGTGCGCATCGGCTTGGAGCCGTGCCGGGCGAGGCCCGGGGTGTGGGCGAGCACGAGGCTGGCGGCGCGGACCACGGCGGCTTCAGGCATGGGCCTGCTCCGCAGCATCGACTTCGAAGATCATGGGGCGTTCGACCGCGGTCGCAACCGCGTCCAGTGCCCGTTGCACCAGTCGCCGCCGCCAGGCCTGCTCGGCAGGTGGCGGCAGGTTCGGATCGCCCGATGGGTAGGGGATGCCGCGACCCGGCACGATCCGCGGCGCACCGACCTGCTCAGCGATCGTCACGAGGTTGGTGATCAGAGCCGTGGGGATGCCAGCCCGCTCCAGCTCCTTGGCAAGCGCTGACCCGCAACGCGTCCCGGTGCCTCAAGTGGCGGTCAGGATCGCCGCCTGCACGCCCGCCTTGCGCAGCTCCGCGGCCCACTCGACGCCAAAGCGCCGCGCGGTGGCCACCTGCGTGCCGTTGCCCACCGTGACCAGGAATTCGCTGTGCAGCCGGCCGATCGCGCCCTCGCGCTCCAGGGCGCGGGCGGTGTCCAGGGGCAGGATCCGGTTCGGGTCGGCATTGGCGGCGGTGGTGGCGAAGCCGCCGTCCACGCACTCCCACTCACCGGCAGCCAGCGAGTCGGCCCCCTCGATCTGGTAGCGCAACCAGCGGGTGGCGCGGGCTGCCTCGAGCCGATCTGGGTTGCCGGCTGGCACCACGGCGCCCTCGGTGACCAGCGCGATGGTCGCGCTGGCCGCCATGTCGACCGGTGCCGATGGAGTGACCACGTCGAACCCCCCGATGGGGACTTCGGTGCTCTCCCGGTCGCCGGCGAGGCGGCGCAGCACGAGTTCGACTGCCCGCGCCGCGGCGCGCTGCTCCACCAGCCGGCCAATCCGAGCGGCCCGGGCGACCCGGCCGTCCGCCACCGTCAGCTTCGCGCCGGTGGCCAGCTTCGCGATTGCGGTGGCGACCCTCTGCAATGTCGGCCGCATCTGCCGGCTGGTGGCACCTGCGGCCACGACTGGTGCGGCCCCAGCGTCGGGGATGCCGGGGTTGTCGGGGTGCATTGAGGCCAGCGCTGGCAACCCAGCAGCGTCGGCGGCGGCGACCAGCCGGGCGCACGCCAGCCCGTAGCGTCCACTGCCGAAGGCGGGCCCAGCAACAAGCAGTTCGGCACCGGCCGCACGCGCCATCCCGAGCAACTCCTCGACGACGGCGGCGTGAGAGGCAGCGTAGTCGTCGCCGCACACGATCGTGGCCACAATCTGGTACCCGTCCAGGTGCTCGGCACTGGGCAACTGGGCACTGAGCAACTGGGCCAGCAACCGCCCAGGACCCACCATCCCGTCGAGTACCCGGGGGCCGATACCCGCCGCCTCCTCGCCACCGAGCCCCGCATAGAACTGATTGACGTAGTGCACGATGCGCATCAGGCAACCCCTCCCAACTGCTCCGAACGGCAGGCGAGCCACCCCGCGCCCAGCGGGCTCAGGGCACTGAGGATCGCGGCGGTCGGCACCTCGACCGCTGCGGTCGCTTCCGCATCAGCGATGCCCAGCCGCGCACCCCCCAAAGCCCGCTCGACCGCCGGCAGCTTCACCCGCTGATCGTAGTTACCGGTACTGACCACCGCACCCCTTCGGGGACCGGCTACCAGCGGTGGACCGGTGCCGTCAGCACCGGACAACTCGGCGTACAGGGCAACCGCGGTCAGGCCGTCAGCCTCCAGCGCATCAACCTTCAACATCAGGTCGTTGTCGGCGTTGCCCGCGCCTTCCTTGGTCACGATGGCGGCGTCGAAGCCAGCGGCGCGGCACAGCCAGGCCGCGTGCGTGGACACCAGTTCTTTGTCGGCCAGCTCGACCGGCTCCGGGCACAGCACCACCCCCGCGAAGCACAGGTCCTGGCCATCACGGGCGCGGAGTTCGGCGATCACCGGGTGGTTCTGGTGCAGGTAGGTGGGATTGCGCAGCGCCGGGTGCCCGTACTGGCCGCTGACCACGGCCCCGTCCTCGATCTCGGTCGGGTCGAACAAGGTCGGCAGGCTGCCGGCCATGCTGCGCCCGTAGACGAAGACATCCTTGAACGCTCCCTGGGTCTGCAAGTTGGTGATCACACCAACGCGGGGCAGCCCGCCGGTGGGCGTTCCCGGACGGTGCGGGGGTGCCAGTTCTTCTATCGCCTCAGGCGGGGCATCGACGGCGGCGTCGGCGAGGTCCACGGCCAGGCGCAGCAGCCCACGGCGCACCGCAACCTCGGCGTCCTGCCAGGAGACACCGTCAGCGCGGTCAAACTCGATCACGACGTTGTTCGTCCGGGCGAACGGAGAGCGCTGCGCGGCCGGGCCGGACATGTCGATCAGGCCCTCCTGGTTACGGGGCAGGTACCCGGCGGCAAGCACCGCAGCCCCGCGCAGCACATGGGTGTCGCCCCCACGCTTGCGGTTCACCGGCGCCATCCAGCCAGGAAACACACCCCCGCCGAGTGCCCCTCCCGATCCCTTCGTTCGCGGCTCCACGACGTCGAGCGGCGCAACGATCCGAGTCCGATCTCCCGGTACCGCGACGTGCACCCGTACCGACGCCAGGGCTGGATCAGCGAACAGCGCCTGGGACTGGTCCCGGCCCACCACAAGCTGGTGCTGCCCGTACCGAGTGGCGGAACCGACCTCGATGGAGTGAACCTCGTGCACAACGCGCCGCAATGCCCCCACGACGGTCTCCCCTCGACGGCGCCGATGCCTACATCGTAACGGAGATCGGGTTAGACTGGGCCAGTTTGTTCCGCTCGCCCCGGATGGTTGTCGGGCGGGTTCGGCAATCCAGCGCAGCGCGCCGGCTGTAGCGGTCGTTGCCAGCCGCACAGAGGCGGAACTGGTCGTCGGCTTGCTGCACAAGGGACACCAATGTCCACCCGAGAAGTAAGGCTCAGTGAGCAGCCAGGGCGGACTTGGCCAGGTGGTTCAGTGAGTTGTGGAGATGGTCAGGGGTGAATGGCGGAAACTGAATCTGCTCGCGGAGGAAGTGTGGTACCGCCGACCAGTCGTAGGAAAGCTTGACCTCAGTCTCGAATGCCATCTGGTAGTGACCATCTGGGTGGTCGTCGTGGTACATGGCCATCCGGAAGATCTGACCTGGCTTTGCGAGCTGTTCGACGTCAAGGGGTTTGCGAACCCAACCGGTGCCGTCGATCGCAGCATGACTGGCCGGGTTCGCGAGTACCCCGAACACGGTCTCGGCGGGCGCTTTGATGGTGATGGTGGCGCTGATGGTCTCGTTCGTCATAGTGACCCCTCTCGGGTGGCCGGGTAGCGACTGCGGGTTGGGCATCTCCCTTCAGACGCCGCCGAGCACGGAAACTCATCGGCTGCCACCTGCCCTGGGAGGAGGAGTAGTCAAATGGAACGCCAGCCAGGAGCCTTGACGCTGAGCGAGAACGACCGGCGGGTGCTGACCGTGTGGGCCGCAGCCCGCGCCGAGCGGACGCTTCCCCTATTGAATCCTGGTGGAAGTCATCATTGATCGCTGCTCGCCGCTGTGCCGGTGGGCGTGGGCTCAGCACGGATCGGGGCCCCGACCGGCTTGGGATACGGCCCGAGGAGCAGCTCGCTGTCCTCGCCGCGGGCAGCGATTTCCACCGTTGAGCTGCCCACCCTAACTTGGACGACGACGGGATGGTCGCCGAGCCGCTTGATCTCGTGGGAGCGGGCGGGACGTGCTCTTGTAGGCCGTTGGTGGCCATGAGTTGGTTCCGGAACAAGAACGGTGCTTTCGTCCAGACGAGGACGTCGCGGACCGAGTGTCCGTACCCCCGACCCCACCTCGCGCCGAGACCGTCGATGTCTCCGCTGACGATCCGGATGACTCCGCGGAAGGCACCAGGCATACGCATCACCCAGCGCTTGCGGCCAAGGACGAACACCAGGAACGCGACGATGACGATCAGATCGACGCCGAGCACGGCCAGCAGCGCGATGACCATCGTGGACCTCCACGGTCGGGCAGAGACCCGGCAGGATGACCGGCTGCGAATGCTCCCGCCTCACCCCATTGGGGTGGATATGCGTGTTTGTGCCAGCGCGGGCTGCTTCCCGAGCGGGGTGCTGTGCGTCTCATCGCCCAGGGTGGGGTCGCTCGGAAAGCGTAGCTATGAGGCCGCCGCGTTCCGATCACCGACAAGGCTTCCGGCCGGTGACCATGGTGCCGTCGATGTTCACCTCAGCGAGGTGATGAATGCCCCTGGGTCGCGCGGCCATGGTGCCACCGATCCCCGCTCGATGGGTCATCGAATCCGATGTGAAGGACAATCGATGTCGACCGATTTCCGGGAGAGGGCCCGCCGACTGCGCAACGCCGTGGAGCCGGTAGCGGCCGGAGTGTATTTCGCGCCGGAGGCGCACGCGGCCTACGCCGCTCTCGGGTTCGACGGCAGCCCGGTCGCGCAGGGCGGTGTGGCCCGCCCGGAGTTGAAGTCGTACTTCACCAGTCGGGGTGCCTGCCTGGGACAGGTACCGGGGGAGGTCGTGGCTGCCGCGTTCGGCTGCTTCAATCCCGAGGTCGTCGTGCCCGCCGTCGCGGCCGGGTGCCAGATCGCGGGCCGGGAGGCCATCCTCCGCGCCCGGGAGCAGGGCGCGACCGCGATGTTGCGGCGGGTCCTCGGCGATGGGCCTGAAGGCCTGGGTCGGGCCACCGATCTGCTGCGCCGCGCCGCCGCGGCAGCCCCGTGGGCGGCCCGCCCGATGTACGGAGGGCTGCGGTCGCTCGGCGTCCCCGACCACCCGGTGGGGGCGCTGTGGCGAGCGGCCGACCTGGTGCGTGAGCACCGGGGTGACAGCCACGTCATCGCCTGGGCGGTCGGCGGCGCCGACGCGGTCGAGGTGCTGCTGTTGACCGAGCAGTGGTGGGGGTTACCGGCGCGCGCCTACGCCCCGACCCGCGGTTGGACCGCGGATGACATGGACGCCGGGTTCGACCGGCTGCGGCGCCGTGGGCTGGTGACCGGCGACGATCAGCTCACCGACGCCGGTCGGGCGTTCCGGGAGGAGATCGAGGTCCGCACCGACGAACTCGAACGGCCGTTGCTGGATGCGCTCGGTGACAACCTGGACGAGCTCCTCGAGCACCTCGACGCGTGGTCGAACGCGATCATCGCTGCAGGCTCCTACCCTCAGCGGATCGGCGGGGTCTACAGCGTCGGTGGCGGGCCGCACTTCGGCGCCGGGCTGACCATCGATACCGCGGCCGAGCTACTGGGACAGAAGGCCTAACCGAAACCGCTTGACCCTTGTGCGGCGATTTCCAGCCGCTACTCGATCCCTGAGGCTCCGGACCGCGTGGCGAGCGCGGTGATGTAGCAGTCCTCGGGGACCAGCCCTGAGGCCTTGGTCGGGCTGGCGAGTTGTAATTCGCCATGCCATAGCCGTGGCTCGTTTCGAGGGCAACCTGGTTCCGCGGTTGCGCTCGCTTTGAAGGAGGGACAGAAATGACCGGCAATTCACATCAGCCGGGAGACATTGCTGAAACCTACGCCCACGTAGACGGATCGGGTTCGGCCTCCTGATGATCGGGGCGCCAATCCTCATGCTCGGAGCGGCGTTCCTTCACCCACCACATGGCATCCAGAGCGGTGCGCAGTACTACAGCGCCTCGCATGACCATTCCAGGCAGTTTTACGTGTCGCACACGCTGTTCTTTCTCGCGGCGGCTCTCTTCGTGCCGGCTATAATCGGTCTGGCGCGGCTCGCGCATCCAAGCCATCCCAAGTCGGCCTTTTGGGGCTGCGTCCTCTCGCTCATGGGCTTGGTCGGCTACGGGGCGCTGGACGGCATCGACTACATGAACTGGGTGGCTGCTCGCCGTTGGACTGGTCCGATCAGGTGTCCTCCCCGCTTGGCTCGCCCTGTTGATGCCAATAGGCATGGCGGGCATTGCGGGTTCCCTCCAATATCCCATCGCCCTCGTCCTCAGCCCTCGCCCTGCTCGCCAGCTTCGGGTTTGTGGGACTGAGGCTGCTCAGGGCCAACGATTTCCTTTGCGCGGTTGAACCGACGTTCAGCCGAACGTGTCGTCAGCGCCCTTCGTGGGCCATCATGTCGAGCGCGACCGTGGCAGCCAGAACGACCACCGGGTTCTGGTCGGGCGCGATTTCTACCCCGTAGGTGTCAGCGACCCGGAACCACTTCTTGGACACGGTGGCCACCGGGGTACGCCCATCGCTGAACGTGTACTCGTGATCGACGATGTTGCCCTGCACGTCCAGGTCCGGCCCGTCGGCGATCTTGATCGTCCAGCGGTCCCGGAGCGGGGTGATCAGCGCCTTCTTCACCATGGCCAGTCGGTTGCCATTGGCATCTTCGACCTCCATCGAGTCCCTGACCCGAGCCACCCTCTCCTGGATCTTCGCCAGCATGTTCCCCTCGGCGTCTTCGAAAATCAGCGTCTTGCGCAGTCGAAGGGCCTTTCCGTCCACCTTGTACGCCCGCTGTTCATCGTCGGTCTCGATCCAGAAGTCGTCCCCGATCGACACCAGACGCTGGCGCATCTTGTAGTGGACCTGCTGCTGGTCCCCGCGCCGCTCTTCCCGCCTCCCGCGAAGCATGCCACCACCTCACTCATCGCTAGGGGTGCGACGCTACGGCTCGGACCAGCCACCCCACACCATCTGCGGCGGGTGGTTCTGCCGGCTACCCGCCGACGCAGACGTGCGGCCGACCGCTTAATGCCTCAGTGCCCTGCCATGTGAATCCGCCGCGGGCATCTGGGCCCGCCGGGCCGGTGTCCGGCGCCCCACCCGGGCGTACCATGTGTTCTCCGCCGGGCTCGACCTCAGCGGTATTCGGAGGGCGGCGCGGACTACGCCAGGCACCTGCCATTGCTGCTGGGCAAGGCGTCCGAGGCGGTGTTCAAGTGCCCGCTGCCGGTGGTGGCGGCGGCGAACGGGCACGCCATCGCCGATGGCGGCGTGCTGCGCCGACGTACGGGTCATGGCCGACGGTGACGGGGAGATCGGGCTGCCCGAGCTGCGGGTCGGGGTACCGTTCCCCCGGGCCGCGCTGGAGATCGTGCACTACGCCCTCGGCGGCGTTTTGGCCCGCCGGCTGGCATTTCGACGTGCAGACCTACCGATCCAAGCAGGTCGCCGAGCTGCGCCTCGTCGATGGGGTCGTGCCCGGACGAGCTGCTCGACTGGGCGAAGACCCTGGCGCGCACACTTGCCGAGCAGTCGCCCGCCGACACGTTCACCGTCACCAAGGCGCAGCTGCACCGCGACACCATCGAGCGGATCGATCGCTACCGCGACGACGAGAACATGCTGGCCCAGCGGCTGTGGGTCGAGCACGCCGGATCGATGGCTGGGTCAAACGCTACCTGGACTCCGCGAAGGGCAAGGCAAGCTCGGAGGAGCCTGGCAGCTGACGGGCCACGACGCCGTCGAGGTCGGTCAGCGGCACCCAGCCGATGAGCCGCCGCGGACACTGGCCCGCATGGAAGACGCCGCCGACCGGCTGGCCGGCTACGGCCTGGTCATCGTCGCCGAAAGGGACAACAGGATGCTTCCCTCGGTCGGCTCACGTGGTCGTGCTGGTCAGGCGCTCCTGTAGGTCGGCGACACCCGCGCTGTGCAGGGGCGTCCGTCCCCGAGGGATCTTGTCCTGGGACAGGTCGGGAAGGACAGGCATGAAGGCCAGCTGACTGCGGGATCGGCCACCGTGCGCCAGGCGGGACGGTACACGCTCAGGTGTTGACACCATGGCCTCGGATTGTGAGTAGGGGCAGGGGATGAGGCAGGTGAGTGGGCTAGGACGGGAAGATCTGCGCCGAGAGCAGATCGGCGAGAGATGCGGCCATGGATCGCGTCGGTCCACTCGCCGAGTAACTTCCGGACACCCTGTATGACAAGCCGTAGTGCGGGACCACCACACCGTCAGCACTCCCGCCGGTCAACGCAGCTGGCTGCACCCCACCCGGTGTAACGCTTGATGTTAATAACGCTTCGCGTTATGTTCGGTGTGGTGCTGAGGTCGTTCGCGGACAAGGACACCGAGCGTGTGTGGCGGCGTGAGCGTTCTCGGCGGCTCGATCCCAACACCCAACGGACGGCGTTACGGAAGTTGCTGATCTTGGACGCGGCGGATGTTCTGGACGATCTCAGGGTGCCACCCGGGAACCGGTTGGAAAAACTTCGAGGCGATCGTAGCGGGCAGTACAGCGTGCGGATCGACCAGCAATGGCGCATCTGCTTTCGCTGGACCTCTGCCGGGCCAGCAGGCGTGGAGATCGTTGACTATCACTGAACGGAGGGCTCAGGTGTCCACGACAGCATCGGTGTCTCCCATCCATCCTGGCGAAATCCTCGCCGAGGAGTACCTCGGACCCTGGGGGATCACCCAACACAAGCTCGCAGTCGACATCGGGGTACCCCCCCGCCGGATCAACGAGATCGTGCACGGCAAGCGGCGCATCAGTGCCGACACCGCGCTGCGACTCGCCCGCTACTTCGGCACATCAGAGCGATTCTGGCTCAATCTGCAAGGCCGCTACGATCTGGAAGTCGAACGCGACCGCCTCGGGCCCATCCTCGACGAGATCCGCCCAATTGACCGCGTGACGTCGGTGGGTCACTGAATCGCGCGGCGTGGGTCAAGGCGCTGCTGAACTCGGCTATGTCATGCCGGGGCAGCGGTAGGCGTAGGCGCCGGTGGTGATGACGGCGGTGTCGAGGATGTTCGGTCCGAGGTGGTTACGTAGCCAGTGCAGGTGGATGACGTCGGAGTCATCGACGGTGGAGCTGAGCTTGACTTCCAGCGCGACGACCTTGTGGTCGTCGCGTTCGACGATGAAGTCGATTTCGTGGTCGCCGTTGCGGGTGCGCGGGACTCGAAGAGGGCGCCGAGCGGCATGCCATCGCGGGGGATGGCCGGATCGACGGGATGTCCGGACAGCAGCGATGTTTCGGTGGCGCCCAGCAGGCGTGCGGCGAGCGCGGGGTCGGCGAGGTGATGCTTGGGGGCCTGAGTGAGCCGGGTGAAGGGGTTGCGTGCTGGCGGCTGGAGCCGCTAGCGGCTCCAGCAGAAGCTCCGGGAGCTGCGGTTCCACCTTGATCGACGGTCGGTGCGGGTGACCTACTGGATAGCGACGGGCCGCCGGATCGTATTGCTGACGGTGTTCGTGAAGTCGCGGATGCGTGAGGACCGGGAGATTGACCGGGCGCGCAGGGCGCTGGCTCGATATCGCTGAGGAGCACATGGTCTCGAGGAGGGCAACGATGGCGGAACGTGAGTCTTGGGCTGGGATTCGTGAGCGCCGGCTGGCGGAGCCGGGTGCGGCCGATGCGTATGAGGCAGCCCGGCTGGCGTTCGAGGTTGGTGCGGCTGTCCGAGAACTTCGGGTCTCACGCGGGTGGAGCCAGGCTGAGCTCGCGGTCAGGCTGTGCGCGCTCACTTCCTGGGCAAGGACCCCGAGTCCATCGAGGGCGAGTCCCCCACCCTGTTTGCCACCAACCGCACCGACCGCGTGACGTACATCGCGCAGGGGTGGAAGGTCACCGACCCCCAGGTGCTCGCGGACGTCGGCCCGGGATCTCGACCACGAGACCTTGGTCGAGATCCCGGAAGACGTGCTCAAGATGTACGCCCGTCGCTACCAGGACCAGGAGGGAGAGCGCTGAGCTTGCTCATCGGGGACGACTTCAGCGAGCTGTTCCGCACCTTCGAGCACACTGCGTTCCGCCTGGAGGTGCGGGAGAGCTACAACGCGCCGCGTGAGGTTGAGTCGTTTCGACGGTTCAAGGCTGGCGAGCCGGTTGACCTGTCCTGGGCCGAGACGTGGTTCAGCATGATCAGGCAGGCCACCGCGGAAGGCCGGCGCTTTGCTCGGGTGAGGGTCTGGTGAGGGTCGTCAGCGTGCCGCTTTCCGACTACAGCCGCTTCGGTCTGTGGGCAGCTCAACGTACCAGCGACGCGGGTGAAGATATTCGTTACCTTTCGCGTGACATGGCCGAACAGCTTGATCTACCCAATCACGACTACTGGCTGTTCGACTCGCGCAAGTTGGTGCGGATGCACTTCGGCGAAGCCGACAAGTTCCAAGGTGGCGAGATCATCGAAGACCCCGCCGAGATCGTGAAGCACAACTACTAGCGGGATGTAGCCCAGCATCACGCCATTGATCGGAACGGTTTTGAGGCCAAAGTCTAGTGGTTCGGGCGGCGTTGAAGAAGCACGCAACGCCCTTGGTCAACGACTCCGCGAGCTCCGCCGCCAAGCACAACTAAGCGGTAAAGAGCTCGCGGAGTCGTTGTCATGGCAGCCGTCGAAAGTCAGCAAGATTGAGAACGGCAAGCAGACGCCGACCGACGACGACATCAAGGCTTGGACCCGTGCCACTAACACTGAGCGCGAAACCGAGGCTCTGCTTGCGTCACTGCACACGCTTGAGGTGCAACACGCCGAGTGGCACCGGGTGCTCAAGGCAGGGCTGGTCGGTCACCAACTTGAACTGTCCGAGCAGGACGCCAAGACCAAGTTGTATCGCTCGTTCGAGCCGGCCGTGGTACCAGGAACATTATTCAAAAGTCGGTTCGAAATGAGTGATCGCCCACTCGGCGTGTCGCCACAGAAAGCAACGGTTCCCACGGAAGAATACGAGAGTTCCGACTAAAGAATTCTCGCTCCCGGGGGGAACCGTTGCGCTACCATCGTA
>DATDHI010000032.1:0-5643 GCA_036521655.1 Pseudonocardiaceae bacterium
CTTACCGCGCAGGTCCGGCACGCTGTCGCCGTGATAGACGAAGCCGCCGATCACCGCGTGCCCGATGTCTTTATCGCAGGGCCAGCCCGGTGGCGGATTGTGCTGGTAGGCGGCCACTGGGTAGGTATAGCCGTACTGCTCGTCATTCTCCGGCAATGGGGAGGGGTGGCAGCGGTCCTGCTGATTGAATACGAAAGGACCTTCCCGTTTGCTCCACCCGAAGTTGTCACCGGCTCGAACCTCGTAGATCGACTCGACGTTGTGCTCACCCATGCTCCCCAGCAGCAGCCGGTTACCCGCAGTGGGATCCCAGCTGAAGCGATAGGGATCGCGCAGCCCGTAGGCATAGATCTCCGCGAGGGCACCGGGCTTGCCTACGAAGGGGTTCGTCGGCGGAATGCCATATCCGCCACCAGACCCGTTCATGCCCAGCGGATCGATACGCAGGATCTTTCCCTGCGGTATCCCCAACTTCTGAGGATCGTCGCTGTCCACCCCGCCGCCACCATCACCTGCCGAGATGTAGAGCAGCCCGTAATCATTGTTGCCAGGCTTGGCCGTCGGGTTGAAACCGATCTGCTGGATCCCGTGCAGGTAACCTCCGAACGCGAGCCGGAGCACTTCTCGGTGGATCCCGCGGAAGGTACTCGCGGACGGATCGGCTGCCGTCCACTCGGTCACCACGCCCTGTACAAGGGTACGGTCCTGGGCGGGCAGGTGCGGAGTCTTCGTCGCCAGCGCGCCGCCAGCCTCGGTGTGGACCGTGTAGAACTTGCCGTTCTTCGCGAACTCAGGGTGGAAGGTCACGAAGCCGAAACCGCTCCCGAGGCCGTCCCTGGTCCAGAAATCGGGGGAGAACGTGGTGCCGACATCGAGATACTCGTGCGGCATACCGTGCTCGATGAGGTACATCTTACCGTTGAGATCGGGCACGAAAAGCCGCCCCGACCGGTCCGGAACCTCACCCAGGAAGTTAATCCGGGCCCAACGCTGCACCCGCGGGTCGTCGGTGGGCGGCGGGTCCGATCGCGGCATCGTGACGAATTCCTGGAGAGTCAGCGCGAGGTCGGCCCCACTCGGACCGTCAGTGCCAGCGCGATCCTGTCGGACCGACACAACGGCTACCGTAACGGCAACGAGGACCGCCAGCAGAATCAGTAGGCCCACTCTGCCCTTCGACATCCCGCTCCACCATTGTTGTAGGGTCCGGCGAACAGAAACCTTACAGAGAGGGTGACCGTGCCCATCAACCGGCGCGCGTTTCTGCATGCCGTCGGCCTCGGCGCGGCAGCGGCAGCACTGGCCGGCTGCGGTGACACGCAGACCACGACCTCCGGACAAGCCCCCGCAGCGATCGACTTTCCGGCGCTGGCCGGCAAGCTGTCCGGTCCGTTGATCACCCCGGACGAGCCCGGTTACGACCTGGCCCGCCGATCGTTCAACCCGCTGTTCGACAACCGGATGCCGGCCGCAGTGGCGCAGTGCCGGCGCGTCGAGGACGTGCAGGCGTGTGTGTCGGCGGCCGCTGCGGCCCGGTCGCCGATCGCGGCGCGCAGCGGTGGGCACAGCTACGCCGGCTACTCGACCCCCGACAACGCGCTGATCGTCGACCTGTCCGGCATGTCCACCGTGCAGGTCAACGCCGATGGCACTGCGGTGATCGGTGCCGGTGCCCGGCTGATCGACGTCTACACCGCGCTCGCCGGTGCCGGGCGGTGCCTGCCGGCCGGCTCGTGCCCGTCGGTCGGCATCGCCGGTCTCACACTGGGCGGCGGGATCGGCATGCTGTCCCGCAAGTATGGGCTGACCTGCGATCGACTGGTGTCGGCGAGGGTGGTCACCGCGGACGGCACCGCACGAACGGTGTCAGCCTCGGCTGAGCCGGACCTGTTCTGGGCGTTGCGCGGGGGCGGTGGCGGCAACTTCGGCATCGTCACGTCGTTCACCTTCGACACCGTGCCTGCGCCGCAGCTGACCGTGTTCGAACTCGGATTCCCCGCAGGCTCGGTGCCCGACGTCCTCGGCCACTGGCAGCAGCGGATCCTCACCATGCCAGAGGAGCTGACGGCGAACTGCCACATCATCGGCGGCAGCCCGCCGAGCTGCACGGTCATCGGCTGCTATGTCGGACCGGCAAGCGCGCTGAATCCGTTGCTCACTGACCTGATCCGCCGGATCGGCAAGCAGCCGACGTCGCGCACCGTTGCCCAGCACGATTACCTCCAGGGGATGCGCCACTTCGCCGGCTGCTCGGCCATCTCGGCCGCCGAGTGTCACGACGAAGCCAGTGGCCGGCACTGGAATCGGGAGGCGTTCGTGGCCTCCTCGCGGCTGCTCACCGCGCCGGTGGCCGACCCGGCCCAGATCGGCTCCGTGTTCGACGGCCGGACCGTCTTCGTGATCGTCGACGGACTCGGCGGCGCGATCAGCAGAGTCACCCCGGCTGACACGGCGTTTCCGCACCGCGGGGCATTAGCCACCATCCAGATCTACCTGAAGACCTCCCCGCCCGGCCGGGCAGCCGCAGCCTCGTCGCTGGCCGAGATGCGGAACCAGCTGACCGGCATCGTCGGCGGCGGCGCTTACGTCAACTACATCGATCCCGGCATGCCGAACTGGGCGCACGCCTACTACGGCGACAATCTGACCCGCTTGCGCCAGGTCGTGCAGCGCTACGACCCCGGCCGGGTGTTCACCTTCCCCCAGGCCATCACCACATGAGACGCATCGTCGGCATCGTTGCGGCGGCGGGGGTGCTCCTGTCGGCCTGCTCCGATACGGGACTTGACCCCCTGATGGGGCGGGGCGAGGTCGAGAAGGTCCGCGGCGGGTTCACGTTCACGGAAGGGCCGGTCTGGGTCGCATCGAAGAGTCTGCTCATCTTCACCGACATACCCGCCGACGCCATCCAGCAACTCCAGCCACCCGCCACCGTCAGCGTCTTCCGGCAGCCGAGCGGCGAAAGCAACGGGCTCGGAATCGACGCGCAAGGCCGGCTGGTCGCGAGCGAGGGTAGCAACCGGCGGGTGTCGCGCACGCTGGCCGGCGGCACGGTCGTGACGGTGGCGGACCGCTGGCAGGGGAAGCGGCTGAACTCGCCCAACGACAACATCACCCGCAGCGACGGCACCGTCTACTTCACCGATCCGCCCTACGGCCTCCCCGCCGGCCAGGCCCGCGAGCTCGACTTCCAGGGTGTGTTCCGGGTCGACCCGGCGGGCACGCTGCACCTCGAGTCGAGCGACATGAACCGTCCCAACGGCATCGCCCTCTCGCCGGACGAAAAGCTCCTGTACGTGGACGATGACGGCGCGGATGGGCAGGTGCGCAAGTTCCCCGTCAGGCCTGACGGCTCCCTGGGACCGCCCACGATATTCGTGGCCGCTACGGATGGCGGCGGTGACGGGATGGCGGTGGATGACGCGGGCAACCTGTATGTGACGACCACCGCCGGCGTGCGGGTGTACCGGCCCAACGGCGTGCTCTGGGGCACCATCCCCGTCCCCGAAGTGCCCTCCAACTGCACGTTCGGTGGCGCCGACCGCAAGACGCTGTACATCAGGGCTCGGACCTCGCTCTACCGCGTGACGCTGCAGGTTCCCGGCCTGCCGTGAGGTGGCCTTCCCTCGCAGGCGCCGGGCAGGCACCCTCAAGAGGTGCGCGGGCCGACGTTGCTGGCGACCAAGCTGCATCCCCCGCTTCGCCGCGGCCTGATGCACCGGCGGCGGCTGGTGCAGACACTGGATGGCGCCGCCCGCCACGCGCTCACCCTGCTGGTCGCACCCGCTGGCTGGGGCAAGACCTCGCTGCTGGCCGACTGGCACGCCACCGGCACCCGGGAGCGGGTCGGCTGGCTCGCGCTGGACCCAGCGGACAACGACCCGGTCCGGTTCTGCGGGGCGCCCCTGCCGCGGCCCGAGCCGTGAAACACCACCACGATGCCCTCGTCGGCCGGCACACCAGGCACGGTGGTTGAGTGCCCTTCAAGGACTACCAACCCGCCCCGGCGGCGTCTCCAACCGCTACCAACTCCGACGCGGAGCAGGAACTCGTCGAGGCACTGCGGCGCCGCGATGAGACGGCATACCGGATCCTGGTTCGCCGCTACACCCCGCTCATGCTGAGGCTGGCCAGGCCGCATGTGCCCAGCCAGGCCATCGCGGAGGAGGTGGTGCAGGACACCTGGGTGGCGGTGCTACGGGGCATCGACACTTTCGAGAGCCGTTGCCGGTTCGCCACCTGGTTGATGCGAATCCTGCTCAACACCGCACGCAAGCGTGGCGTCCGGGAGCACACTCCCGTGCGTTGGGACGCGCTGTGCGCTGACGCCGAACCCATGCCGGCAGTGGAGCCGTCCGCGGAGGCCGCGGTGCTGTCGGCGGAGACCCGCGCCCTGCTCGAGCGGGCGATCCGCACACTGCCCGAACGGCAGCGCATCGTGCTGGTGCTCTGCGACGTCGGGCGCTGGCCGACGGAGGATGTGCGCCGTGCTCGGCATCTCGACTGGTAACCAGCGAGTCCTGCTGCACCAGGCGCGGGTTGCGGTCCGGGCGATACTGACCCCCTACCTGGACGACATCGGCCTGCCCGATCTGGCCCCGTCAGAAAACCTGCTCCCGGCCTGACGAACTCCGTGGAGGATCCGCGACGACGCCGGAGCCTCCGCCCATGCCTCGGGATGGGGTGGCACAAGGTGCACTCGGCGCTGACAGACCCGTCGGGCGCTCGGTCAACATGCCGTTCCGCGGACGCCAACGCGTCAACGGTCAGTAGGTTGGCCAGGCAACGCTCCGCGGCAAATATCAGCGAGGTCCCCCGGTGACAGGTCAGCATGGTGCCACCGGCCAGCGCCTGGGCCACCGCGGCGCCACTCTCCCTTCTCATAACTATGGCTGAGCCGTGATGGAGCGATGGCAGTCCTGTCGCAGGGTCCTCACCTCCACCTAGCCGAGTGAGGTACCGCGAAGTCGATACCCGGTAGTCAGCTCTCCAAGATGGCAAGGCTGAAGGGGTCGCTCCTGCTGTTCATCCCCTCAACGGTCACGTCGAACGTGCCCGGGACGTCAGGGACTGTCACCTCCAAGACCTCGCCATCGACATTGAAAGAGGCCTCCTGGTCGCCGAGGAACATCTTGAGCATTATTCAAAACCCCATGCAATTGAGAAGAAGAACAGTCCTCGGCCGGCGTCATACGCGTCGCGATAGGTGCGATAGGGGCGGCGATAGTCGGTGTGGAACATTCGCCACGACTTGAAGTGTGCGATAACTCGTTCGATAGGCGCCCTCAGCGCCGAGATCTCGGCGTTGCTCTCTTGGTCGGATTTGCTAAGTTGTCCGCCTCGTGGCTTTTTCCGGGGAGTCGCATCGACATGTCCTTGGTAGCCTTTGTCGCCGATTGCGCCACCGGAATGGGCGACGATGTCCGCGATAGGGGTGTCGGTGAAGGCCTTCGCGTCATGGGTCTTGCCCGGCAATGGATCGGAAATATAGATCGCCGTGCCATCGAGTAGACTCAGCAGCTGGGCGTTGAACCCTGTGGTGCCGTGCTTGCGGCTCCACAGCTCCGGGTGATCGCCGTAGGACCAGCAGGGGGTGATGGTCCCGTCGACCAGGCACGCCCGGCCCTTGACCATCTCGATAGC
>DATDHI010000033.1:0-14719 GCA_036521655.1 Pseudonocardiaceae bacterium
CGCGTTCAGCTGCCCCGAACCGCGGACAGTGGTGATGGACATCCTGGACGGTGAAGGCGCGGGCAGCGTCGTGGAGACCCACGCCGTGCCTTTGGGCGTCGATAGCATCGGTCGTCCGCTGACTGCGGTGATCGAGGCGACCATCGCCAGCTCACTGCGTCCGGGCTTCGCTGTCGCCCGCCGCGGGGCGCCGCTGATGCGCCCGGCGATACGGTGGGCCGCCGCCCGCCTCTGGCGTGACGACCTCGCCTACGCCCAACGCCGCTACGACCTACGCACCACCGGCCGCTGGCCAGGCTGACCTCAACGCGAGGGGTCAGCCGAAGCGGGCTGCGGCGGCGCGGAGGGGGGCTAGGCGGCCGCGGACCGGAACCGTCCAGAGGGGGTGGCCGCGCAGGCCCCACTGGCCCAGCAGGGCATTGGCGGCGAGGAAACCGCTGGTCGCGGCTCGTTCCATCAGCGCGAGGGGCAGATCCACCCGGGTGAGATCGCCGGCGAGCACCACGGCTGGATCGGGGGTGATGACGGTAGGCCGGTCGGCGAAGGTCCCGGGCGCGAACAACGGGCAGTCGGCCTGCAGCTCGTGCCGCTGGTCCACGATCTGCGCGCTGGCTGTCTCTGGGTAGATCCGCCGCAGCTCCTCGATCAGCTGGCGCTGGACCTGCGCCGGGTCCCCGGTCAGTGCGTAGGCGTGCAGCTCCACCACCGAACCGCCGGTGCGCTGCGCCCAGCGGGCCGCCTCACCCTCGAATTGCTCCAGCACGCTGACGTTGTCCAACGGCCCGAAGCCGCTGGTGCCCAGGAAGCCCGGCCGGCCAGGGCGGACCGGGCGGTCCAACCACAACCGGGAGACCAGGAACGGTGGGGCGGTGCGCAGCCGCGCAATGCGTTCCCGCCAATCGGCCTCCCCCAGCTCTGGCGAGGACGCGAGCAGCGTCTGCAGCCCGCGCACGTCAGCAGCCAGCACCACGGCGTCGACCTGTTCCCGGCCACCGCCGGCATGCACGGCGAAGCGGCGGTCCTGCCCGGGCGCAACCTCCTCGACGGCCGTGCCGGTGCGTACCACCACGCCCAGGTCGGCCAGGTAACCGCCCATCGGCTCCCACAACGCGCGCGGGAACGGCTCGTCGGTGACGTCGAACACCAGACCCTCGGCTGAGCCCAGGAAGTAGATGTGGAACATCGTGGCCAGCTCAGCTGCCGAGAGGTCCCGGGGATCGGCGAAGAAGCTGCGAGAGAACACCGAGAACGCCAGGTGCCGGGCCGCATCCGGGAAACGCACCCGCTCCAGGAACGTCATCGCGTCCAGGTCGTCCAGCCTCCGGTAGACCTCCGGCACTGACACGTCGACCAGCGGCAGCGCGGCCACCCCGTCGATCCGGGCGATCAGGTCCCACCACCTGAAGGTGGGGCTGGCCAGCGCGAAGGCCAGCGCGTTCCACGGTGGTGTGCGGGGCAGCCCGGCGAAGGTGTCGCGGTGGCCGTCGGCGTCGATCAGCGGGTAGTCGGCCAGCGGCGTCAGCGCCCGGCCTAGCGGATCGGCCCGGCGCAGCAGCGCACGCAGGTTGTAATACTGCCGGAAGAACGCATGGAACCCGCGGCTCATGGTGACCATGGACCCATCGGCCAGTGTCGTGGGCCAGCCCCGGAGCCGGCCGCCGAGCTGCTGCTCCCGCTCCAGCAGCTGCACCTGCACGCCACGCTCGGCCAGCGCCACGGCGGCCGCGATGCCAGCGATCCCACCGCCGACTACCGCAACGCGGGGCGTCGGCCCGTCGGGTAGCAGCCGCCCGCCACGTGGCGGGTGCAGCACGGCGCGTCGATCCCGGCCGGGCCGTGGCAGGCCACCGCCCCCCGGCCATCGGCCGTTACCGAGCCCGTTGCCCTGGCCGTTGGGACGCCGGAGGATCATGCTCCCCGCCGGGCCACCACTGTGTGCACGATGCCGCGCTCCCAGCCTGGCATCGTAGCGACCCGCACGCCGTCCAGGCCGTGCCGGCGCAGCCGGTTGGCCAGCACGTCGACGGTGTCGAAGCGCAGCACACTGCGCCACAGGTAGCGGTACAGCGCGGCCCGGCCACTGACCACCTTCCCGGCTGGGATGATCACGGTCCAGCTCACGGCGGTCCAGATCGCCCTGCTGCGCAGCCGGCCGTCCAGTGCGTAGTCGTGCACCGCCAGCGGCGCGCCTGGTGCGAGCAGGTCGCGCAGCCCGGCGAGCGTCGGATCGGGATCGGGAAGGTTGCGCACCAGGTAGGCGGCGAAGATCCCGTCGAACGGGCCGTGCACACCGGCTGCGGCGAGATCCTCGGCCCGGGAGTGGACGAACGACACGTGCCCAGCCGGCCATGCGGCCTGCTGGGCCTTGGCCAGCATGCCGGCTGAGGCGTCCACCGCGGTGATCCGGGCCCGTGGCGCGACCGCGAGCAGAGCAGCCGTCGACGCCCCGGTGCCGCAACCCAGGTCCAGCAGATGCAGCCCAGCGCCGTCCCCTGGAAGCTGCATCCGTTGAGCGGAACGGCGCAGATTGTCGTGATAGCCCGGGCTGGCGGCGACCAGCCGGTCATATGTCGCCGCGGCGGTGTCGAACTCGCCGGGCACGTCGATCGTCACAGAACTGCAGCATACGGATGGTCGTGAGTGGCATTCAGTGCAGGAACACTGTTACGCACTCACGACCGCAGCCGAGGCCGAAGGCCGCTGGCTGCGGCACCCGTGCCGCCAGTCTCGATGCGGTCGGCCAGGGCCCGCGCGTAGCTCGCTAGGCCCGTGACGTCCAGTCCGTGCGGCGGCGCCTCCGCGTAGGGGTCAAGCCGGTCCGCAGCGCGGCGCAGCAACGCCGCCGCGCCCCTGGGGTTGCCCCGCTGCACGTGGGTGAGGCCGACTGCGAGCTGCGCCAAGCCCTGCCACAGCTCGCGGTGCTCCCCCGGAGTCGCAGCCGCCTTCCACACGCCCTCGAGCACCTCATGTGCGTGAAACGAGTAACCGTCATCGATCAACTGCTGGGCTGCCAGGAGCGCGTCGTCCGGGCTCAGCACGACGTACTCGGGAATCCGGTCGATCCCGGGCGCGCCATGCGGCAGCGGCCGGCCCAGGGCGTCCCGGGGACGGGCGTTGCGGGCCCGGCCTGCCGTATCTCGATCGCGGCCACTCATCCCCCCATGATGTAGGTCGTGAGTGGCATTCGGTGCTGGAACACTGTTATCCACTCACGAGCACCCGCGGGGCATGGGCAGGATGGCTGCATGGACCATCACGACCGCCGCGAGCACACCGACCGGATCCGGCTGGCCGGCTGCGCGCTCCCCATCGTCAGCCCGGCACGGCTCTACGTCTGCGGCATCACCCCCTACGACGTGACCCATCTGGGCCACGCCAGCACGTTCGTCTGGGCCGACGCGGCCGCCGCGGTACTTCGTCTCGCCGGGGCGGAGACCGTGACCTGCCGCAACATCACCGACGTCGACGACGTGCTGACCCATGCGGCCGTGCAGCGCGGTCGGCATTATGACGAGTTCGCCCTCGAGCAGGAGTATCTGTTCGGGCGGGACATGGCCGCGCTGCGGGTGCGCCGGCCCGAGCACGAGCCCCGGGCCCGGCACCACGTCGGCCGGGTCGTGCAGCTGGCGGCGGCGCTGCTTGCGACGGGCCACGCCTACCAGCGTGGCGGTGCCGTGTACTTCCGTGGCGCCGACGTCCCGACCAAGACCGGGCTGACCCTGGACCGTGCGGAGCAGCTCGCGGCTGAGTTCGGTGACCGGCCCGACGACACAGTACCCGGCGATGTGGGGCGCGAGGACCCCTTCGACGTCGCGGTGTGGCGGCCCTCGGCTGACGACGAGCCAGGCTGGCCCAGCCCGTGGGGTCGCGGCCGGCCCGGCTGGCACGCCGAGTGCGCCGCCATAGCTCTGGGGGTGCTCGGCCCAGCGGTCGACATCCTGGCCGGCGGGGCGGACCTCGACTTCCCGCATCACGCCTACCAGGCCGCCATGGTGGAAGCGGCGACCGGTGTGGGTCCCTTCGCACGAGCCGGGTTTCCGGTCGGGACGGTCACCGTGGACGGCGCGAAGATGGCCAAGTCGACGGGCAACCTGGTGCTGGTCGCGGATCTGCTCAGCCGCTATCCGGCCGCAGCGGTGCGGTTGCTGCTGCTGCGCAGGCCGTGGCGCCAGACCTGGGACTTCCGGCCCGGGGACATCGACGCCGAGGCCAGCCGTCTCGAACGCCTGTACTCGGCAGCAGGAACGGCACGGAACTCACCCGTCGCAGCCGATGCCATCACTACTGCCCTGGTGAATGATCTCGACGTGCCAGCGGCGCTGGCTATCGGCGAGGAATCCGGTGGTGACGCAGCCCGATTGGTACTGCGCACTCTGGCCCTGGACTGAGAACCATGATGCGGACGCTCGTTCTGCTCAGGCATGCCAAGTCGGCATGGCCCCCCGACGACACTCCCGATGCCCGGCGGCCCTTGGCCGGACGCGGCCGCCGCGATGCCCCCGCGGTCGGCCGCTGGTTGAGTGAGCACGTCCCGACGATCGATCTGGTGCTGTGCTCACCGGCGGCGCGGGCCATGCAAACCTGGGATCTCGCGGCCGCCCAGCTGGATCCGACACCTCAGCTACGCCATGACGAACGCCTCTACGACGCTGCGGCCGACGATCTCCTGGCGGTTATCCGGGAGCTGCCCAGCACGGCATCAACGGTGGTCCTGGTGGGCCACAACCCCAGCCTCGAAGGCGTGTTGCAGCTACTGACAGGCGCCGCCGAGTTACTCAAGACCTCCGCCATCGCCGTCATGACCACACCGGCCGCCTGGGGGCGGGCGCCGATCCGATCATGGACCCTCCAAACGCTGGCCACCCCACGTGGTGGATAACGCCCACCAGCGCCAGGCAGCCGGGATATGGTGAGTGATCTCGGACCCGGGAGGGGAGCTGAGGCACGATGACGACCGCCGATGCTGCCTCGGCCGACCATCGTCTGCTGGAGTACGGCTCAGCTGAGGACTTCGTCGCCGGAGTCATGCCGTTCCTGTTCGAGGGCCTTACGGCGAACGAACCTTGCCTGGTGGTCGCGTCAACGGGCAACCTCGCTGCGGTGCGGGATGCGCTCGGTTCCGACGCCGGCCAGCAGGTGCGCTTCGCCGACTCCGACACCTGGGGAAGTGGCAATGTCGCAGCGAGGGTGCTGGCAGTCGATTGGGCGATCCGGAATCTGCAAGCCGTAGCGGGTCGGTGCCGGTTGGTCGAGGAGTTCACCTGGCAAGGCGAGGCCCAACGGCGGCAGTGGCGGCGGCACGAGGCGGCAGCCAACCTCCTGCTGATGTCCTCGCACGTGAGCGTCCTCTGCACGGCCAATACCAGGGCCCAGCCAGCCGAATTCCTCGAAAACCTGCGCCAGACCCATCCGATCATTGCACCCAACCACCCCAACGCAGATTTCATCGAGCCGTGGAGCTACCTGGCGACGATGGACGGCGGCGATCCGCAGCTCCCCGCCCCAGCAGAGGCCGACACGAGTGTCGCCCTCGACGACGCCGACCTGGGCCCGATGCGTCAGCGGGTGAGCGCCCAGGCGCGGGCCGCCGGGCTGGGTGACTACCAGACGCAGTCCGTCGCGCTCGCCGCCACCGAGGTCGTTGCCAACGCGCTGCTGCACGCCGCAACGGCCGCGACCATCATGACCTGGACCGAGCAGTCGTGGTTCGTCTGCGAGGTCAGCGACACGGGATCCGGAATCGCCGATCCGCTGCACTCCTACCGCCCACCCGCACCGGCGGGCGGCCGGTGCGGCCTGTGGCTGGCACGAACCTTCAGCGACGAGCTGAGGATCATCTCCTCTCCCGTGGGCACCATCGTCCGGATGTCCTTTTTGCGACCCTAGAGTCGCGGTCCTCACGATGAAGCAGGTCCGGATGAGGGCGTGCTGATTGAGCTCACCTGCCCTAGACCACTGATTTCGATCATGGTGGCGATGACGCTCTCGGGGTCGACGATCAGCTCCAAGTCGAGGCGTGCGGCGATATCGAACAACACCTTGATACCGGCGCTGTCGAGAAAATCGCAGGCGGCGAGGTCCACAGTGAGGCGGGTACGATGCCTGGCGGCGCTATCGAGATCACGCTGCAGTGCCGCGGCGGTGGCCAGATCTACCTCTCCGGTGACGGCGATGATGCGCTCACCTGCGGCTCCGGTGCGGATGTACGTGTGAATGATGTCGCTGGTCACCGCAGCCCCTTCCACAACCTGACAGCAGTGCCCGCCGCGCCGGCGGCGACGGTGACGTCGTCCATAAGCATGTTCATCAGCGGCAAGCCTCGGCCGCGGCTGCCCGATCCGTTGCCTGGGGGCTTCCAGTGTCCGTGGTCGGACACGATCACCTCGACCGCCTCCGGCGTCGCCGTGCCGGTGATCGTGGCGATCAGGCCGGAGTTGAAGCGGTGGGCGTGCTCGATGGTGTTGGTGCAGGCCTCGTTGACGGCCAGCACGATCTCGTCTGCGACCTGCTGTTCGACCGCCGCGGTTGCCAGCCAGGTGTGCAGCGAGTGCCGCAACGGCCTCAGCCGCTGGGGGTCGGCGGGTAGCTCGGCACTGAACAGCTCGGGCACGGGTTGCGGACACCGGTAGATCAGGTAGGCGACGTCGTCCTCGTACCCCTCGCCGAGAAGTCTCTCGGCCAGCCGGCTAGCCAACTCCTCGGGTGCCACCGTCCGCAGGTCGAGCAGCGCGGCGCGGGCCCGGCGCATGCCCTCGGCCAGCGACTCGCGACGGTGCTCAATCAGACCGTCGGTGTAGAGCAGCAGCGTCGATCCGGGCCGTAGCGCGGCGGTCGCTTCCGGGCGGTGCCGAAGCCCGGAGACCGTCGCCAGGGGCACCGAGTTCGCAGCGTCAAGTGTGTCGCTGCTGCCGTCGAGGTGGACCAGCAGGCCGGGTGGGTGCCCGGCGCTGCTGTAACGCACCGCCCCGCTGGCCAGGTCGATGATGGCGCAACACAAGGTCGTGCATCGGGCGTCCGGGATGAGCGCGGCGAAGTCGTCCAATGCGGCGAGCACCTCGCTGGGAGCATTGTGCGACGTCAGCAGCAGCGCGCGGCAGGCGCTGCGCAGTTGCCCCATGACCGCCGCGGCACCCAAGCCGCGGCCCACGCAGTCGCCGACCACCACCCCGACGCGATCGGGGCCGATCCGGACCACGTCATACCAGTCGCCGCCGACCTCCAACTGACCTACGGCCGGCTCGTATCGGACGGCGAACCCGGGCGGTAGATCGGTGGGCCCCAGGATTGCCCGTTGCAGGGTGATCGCCACTGCCCGGTGGTCGTCGAAGACTCTGGCTCGAGTCAGCGCCTGGGCAAGCTGCTCGCACAGCCCGGTGAGCAGCATCCGGTCCTCCCCCCGGAGCGAGGGCCGGTCGAGGTCGAGCCAGAGGACCGCGGCGCGCACCCCGGTCTGCACCGGCACGGCGATGCCGGTCCCGCCGGTAGACGTGTGCAACTCCCCGCTGTCGCAGGCCGCGGTGATCGCCTCCCGGATGCCGGGGTCCAGGGTGTCCCACGAGGTGTCACCGGTGATCAAGTCGATCAGGCCGCTGCTGCCCCAGGAAATCGCGAACGCGTAGCGCGCCTTCCACTGGTCACGGAACTCGGCGACCCCGACATCGAGGACCTCGCGGACACCGCGGGGGGCGACCAGGCGCTCGGTGAACCGAGCCAGTGCGCTCTGACGTTGTGCCGCCAGGTGCTCGGCGGTGACGTCTCGCGTGGTGTAGACGAGCAGCTCCTGCTGGCCCTTCCGGTCGCGCACTGACGCTGCTGCTATCGCGGCCCAGACCAGGTTGCCGTCCCGGTGCCGCAGCGGAAGCACGAAACGTCCACAGCCGCGCTGCTGGACGGTTGCGAAAGCGACGGTGAACTGCAGGAATACGTCCGGGTCCCGCGAGGGGTCCGGCCACCACGGCTGCGGCGCCGGATACGGTAACCCCTCGGCGCCGTACCCGGTCAGAGTGGCGAACACCTCATTCATCTCGATAACGGTCCCCTCGGCGGTGGCGACCAGGAACCCGTCCTGCAGGGCGTTGACCAGTGCCATCCGCCAAGCCGACTCGTGGGTGCGTAGCCGGGCCAGCTCCAGGTTCGAGCGCACCCGGGCGAGCAGGTCCGCCGCGGAGAACGGTTTGACCAGGTAGTCGTCAGCCCCTGCAGCCAGCCCCTCGATCGCGGCCTCGGCACCGGCCCGGGCCGACAGCAGGATCACCGGAAGTGCGGCGGTGCCCGGGTCGCCACGCAGCTGCGCCAGGAGGCCGAAGCCATCCAGCACCGGCATCATCACATCGGCGAGTACCAGGTCGGGCCGGCTGCGCTGGACCGCCTGCAGCGCGGCCTGACCGTCGGCGGCGCTGATCACCCGGTAGTGCTGCTCCAGCAGCGCGGTCAAGTAGCCGCGCATGTCGGCGTTGTCCTCCGCGACGAGTACGAGGGTGGCCGCCCGGTACTCCTCATGCGACGTCGCCAGCACCTCGGGGTGCTTGGCCCACCCGAGGGCTTCGTCGAGGTAGCGGCTGACCGTGGAGGTCGGCGTGGCCGCCCCGACGGCGGTGGCGGTGCCCCAGGGCAGCCGGACGGTGAAGGTACTGCCCTGGCCTTCGCGGCTGTTGGCGGTGACCTCGCCTTCATGCAACCGGACCAGCTCATACACCAGCGCCAGCCCGATCCCGGCGCCCTCGTGCGACCGGCCCACAGCACCGCGGAACCGATGGAACCGCTGGAACAGCAGCGGCAGCTGCTCGGCCGGGATACCGATGCCGGTGTCGGTGACGCTGAGCTCAACCTGGTCACCCTGCTGGTGCAGCGCCACCGTGACCTGGCCCTCGTGGGTGTACTTCACGGCGTTGGACAGCAGGTTCAGGACGATCTTCTCCCACATGCCCGGATCCACGGATACCGGCCGGGCCAGTGGCGGGCAGTCGATCTGCAGGCGCAACCCCGCGCGCTCGACGGCCGGGGCGAACGATCCGACGATGCCGTGGGTGAGGTCTGCCAGATCGAGCGCGACGGTGTCGGCCTGGCCCCGACCACCCTCGAGGCGGGCCACATCAAGCAGGTCGTCGACCAGCCGGCGCAACCGCCCGGCATTGCGACGTACCGTCTCCAGCCGCCCTCGCTGGCCCGCCGGGAGCGGCTCGACCCGGTCGGCCAGCGCGTCCTCGGTCGGGCCGGAGATCAGCATCAGTGGAGTGCGGAACTCATGGCTGACGTTGGAGAAGAACTCCGTCTTGGCTCGGTCGAGTTCCGCTAACGCTGTCACCTGCTGGTGCTCCCGCTGGTGGGCCCGAGCGTTCGCAACACTGGCGGACACGCTGCTGGACAGCACGTCGTAGAAGTCACGGTAGGCGCCGGGCAGCGGGGACCGCGGATTCACCGCCGCCACCAGTACCCCGTCAACGCCCCCGCCGCTCCCACCGGTGATCGGCAGGGCCAGCACCGCCTGGATGGCCGGCATTGGGTCAGGCCCGGCGAAGGCGGCGGCCGGCGCCGTCACCGGCTTACCGGTGACCAGCACCTCAGCGGTCACCCGCCCGGCTGGCGTCTCGTCGTCCGGCGCGATCACCAGCGGTCCGGACTCGTGCTCGCCCATCGTGCTGGCCTGCATGCGCAGCGCGCCCGCCTCGCTGAGGTAGACGTGGGCGTAGGGCACGTCGTCGGGGTTGCTGAGGAGCACGCCGATGATCTCGCGGGCGACCTCGTCGATGTGCTGGGCGCCGGCGGTGGCGGCCCCCAGCTCGCTGAGCATCCGGATGCGGCGCCGGCTGAGCACCCGATCGGTGGTTTCGGTGACCAGGCACAGCACGCCACCGACCCGGCCGTCCGGCAGCGGCACGGGATCGTAGGAGATGTCGAAGTAGGTTTCCTCCACGAAGCCGTGCCGGTCCAGCGGAAACGGGTGGTCGTGGGCCCAGAGCGCCTCGCCGGATTCGACCACCTGGGCCAGCAGAGGGAGCAGCACCTGCTGCAGCTCACGACCCCATATCTCGCCGACCGGGCGGCCCAGCTTGTCGGGATGGTTGGCCCCGATGACCGGAAGATAAACATCGTTGTACAGCGCCGCGTGCTGCGGTCCCCAGAACAGCACCATCTGCTGCTTGGACGTCAACATCATGCGCACCGTCCGGTGCAGCACGTCGGGCCAGCTCTGGGGAGGTCCGAACGGGGTGGAATCCCAGTCCAGCGCGGTCATCAACCGGCCCACCTCGCCGACGCCGAACGTCGGTCGCGCGGGACCGGTCACGTCCGTGCCTCCTGCGTCCACCACGTGACACGTTAGTGACTCGCCCGCCTGCCTAGAAGCCTGCGATCGCGTGCCTCGCTGTCGGCGATGGTCGCTGCTGTGCCACGTCAGGGCGTAGCGTCCAGCCACTCCTCGAACGTCGGGCCGGCGAGCATGGCGTCCCTGCCGGGCAGTAGGGCACCCGTCTCAAAGAGGTCCGAGTCCGGATCGGCTGGGTTGCTCACTCCCTCGATCCGCACCGGGTCACCGCGCCGGACCGTGAGCAGTTTCGCCATGTCGACGAGGTTTTCCTCCCGCGGACCGGCGATCTCCAAGGCAGGTGTCCCGGCTGATCCGGGTGCGGACGCCCCTTCACGGTCGGTGGCCAGGTCGGCGAGCGCCTGGGCGATAGTCCTGGCAGCGACCAGCTGTGTGCGCATCTTCGACACGTAGCTGACGTCGCCCTGTCTACCCCACTCCACGAGCTGTGCGACGAACTCGTGGAACTGCGCGGCGCGCAGGATCCGCACCGGGATGGGGCCCGACAGCAGGCGCCGGCCCTCGTCAACGGAGCCGCAGGAGTCGTCGTTGCTCCGCGGGGACGGCCGATCTCGATCATGGGCTTTACCGTCAGGCGGGGGAAGATCATCGAAATCGACGCACTCGCCGACCCCGCACGTCTGCGCCGGCTCGACCTTGCCATCCTCAAGGATTGACGAGCCAACGGCCCACATTGTCAGTGCCGCGAGACATCATGGTGGTGTGGACGTGCTCGATGTGTTCTCCCCCGCCACCCGGGACTGGTTCGCCGGGGCGTTCGCCGCTCCTACCCCGGCACAGGAGGGTGCCTGGACGGCGGCAGCCGCCGGTGAGCACGCGCTGGTCGTCGCGCCCACCGGATCAGGCAAGACACTTGCCGCGTTCCTGTGGGCATTGGATCGGTTGGCCGTCGCCGGGCCACCGGAGGAGCCGTCGAGGCGCTGCCGGGTGCTCTACATCTCCCCGCTCAAGGCCTTGGCGGTGGACGTGGAGCGCAACCTGCGCTCCCCGCTGGCCGGCATCCGGCAAGCGGCGCACCGGTTGGGTCTACCCAGCCCGGACATCCGGGTGGCGATGCGCACCGGCGACACCCCGGCCGAGCAGCGCCGCGCCTTCGCCCGCACCCCTACCGACGTGCTCGTCACCACCCCGGAGTCGCTGTTTCTGCTGTTGACATCGGCGGCCAGGGACTCGCTGCGCGGGGTTCAGACCGTGATCGTTGACGAGGTGCACGCAGTCGCTGCCACCAAGCGCGGCGCGCACCTGGCGCTGTCCCTGGAGCGGCTGGACGCCCTGCTGGAGCAACCCGCCCAGCGGATCGGCCTGTCCGCCACCGTACGTCCCGTCGAGGAGGTCAGTGCCTTCCTGGCCGGGGGCCGGCCGGTGCACGTGGTGCAGCCGGAATTGGCCAAGACGATCGAGGTCACGGTGCAGGTGCCGGTGGAGGATATGTCGGCATTGGGCGAGATAACCGGGGAGGCTGAACACCGTGCCTCGATCTGGCCCGCGGTGGAGCAGCGGGTGCTGGAACTGGTTCGCGCGCACCGCTCGACGATCGTGTTCGCCAACTCCCGGCGGCTGGCCGAGCGCCTGACGTCCCGGCTCAACGAGCTGGCCATCGAGGAACCTGCAGCGCCCCGTGACCGGATGCCGGCCGAGCTGATGGGCCAAGCGGGGCTGGCCGGGGGTGCTCCCGAAGTGATCGCCAAGGCCCACCACGGTTCGATGTCACGCGAGCAGCGAACCCTGGTCGAGGAGGAGCTCAAGGGCGGCCGGTTGCCGTGCGTGGTCGCCACCTCGTCACTCGAGCTGGGCATCGACATGGGCGCGGTGGACCTCGTGGTGCAGGTGGAGGCGCCCCCGACGGTTGCGTCGGGCCTGCAGCGGATCGGCCGCGCCGGGCACCAGGTAGGTGCGGTGTCCCGGGGCGTGGTCTTCCCGAAGTTCCGTGGAGATCTGGTGTCGTGCACGGTGGTCGCGGAGCGGATGGCGAGCGGTGCGATCGAGGCGCTGCGCTACCCGCGCAACCCGCTGGACGTGCTGGCCCAGCACGTGGTGGCGATGGTCGCGCTGGATTCGTGGACTGTCGGCGATCTCGCTACGCTCGTTCGCCGCGCCGCGCCGTACTCGGCTCTGCCCGACTCGGCACTGCACGCGGTGCTGGACATGCTCGCCGGGCGCTACCCGTCGGAGGAGTTCGGCGAGCTGCGCCCGCGGATCGTCTGGGACCGGGTCACCGATGTGCTGCGCGGCAGGCCGGGAGCGCAGCGGCTGGCGGTCACCTCCGGTGGCACGATCCCCGACCGGGGGATGTTCACGGTGATGACCCCCGGGGGCCCTGACGGCGCCGGTTCACGGGTCGGCGAGCTTGACGAGGAGATGGTCTACGAGTCCCGGGTGGGCGACACGTTCCTGCTCGGGTCGACCTCGTGGAAGATCGTCGACATCACCCACGACCGGGTGATCGCAACGCCCGCGCCCGGCCAGCCGGCCCGGATGCCGTTCTGGAAGGGCGATGCACCCGGCCGGCCCTTGGAGCTCGGACGGGCGCTGGGCGCGTTCGTCCGGGAGTTCAGCGGCGCCGGGGTGGGGGCGGCGCGACGGCGCGCCGAGGCGGCTGGGCTGGACGCGTGGGCGGCTGACAACCTGCTGTCCTACCTGCGCGAGCAGCGCGAGACCGCTGGCCACGTGCCGGACGACCGGACCTTGTTGGTGGAGCGGGTCCGCGACGAGTTGGGTGACTGGCGGATCGTGCTGCACTCACCGTTCGGCGCACAGGTCAACGGGCCGTGGGCGCTGGCTATCGGCGCGCGGCTGCGGGAACGGCGCGGCGTCGAGGCACATGTGGCAAGCGCCGACGACGGGATTGTGCTGCGGCTGCCGGACGCGCTGGACAGCGAGGGGACCGAGGTGCTGCCCACCGCTGAGGACCTGCTGCTCGATCCGGACGAGGTGGAGCAGCTGGTCGTAGGGGAAGTGGGCGGTTCTGCGCTGTTCGCGTCCCGGTTCCGGGAGTGCGCTGCCCGCTCCCTGCTGCTGCCCCGCCGCGACCCTCGGCGCCGCACTCCGCTGTGGCAGCAGCGGCAGCGCTCGGCCCAGCTGCTCACCGTTGCGTCGAAGTACGAGCAGTTCCCGGTGGTGCTGGAGGCGATGCGGGAGTGCCTGCAGGACGTCTATGACCTGGCCGGGTTGCGTGAGCTGATGTCGGATGTGCGAGCCCGGCGGGTGCGGGTAGTGGAGGTGGCCACTGCGTCTCCGTCCCCGTTTGCCCGGTCGTTGCTGTTCGGCTACGTCGGGATGTTCCTCTATGAGCTCGACGCCCCGTTGGCGGAGCGCCGGGCGGCGGCGCTGTCACTGGACTCGACGCTGCTGGCGGAGCTGTTGGGCTCAGAGGCGATCCGCGAACTGCTCGACCCCGCAGTGCTCGCCGAGGTCGAGACGCAGTTGCAGCGCCTCGATCCCGACCGGCACGCGCGGGACGTCGAGAGCGCCGCCGACATGCTGCGTGCGCTGGGCGACCTCACCGAGGCCGAGGCCGCGGCGCGCGGGGTGGTCTCCGGGTGGCTTACCGAGCTCGCCGCTGCCCGCCGGGCGATCACCGTGTGGATCGCTGGCGAACAGCGCTGGATTGCGATCGAGGACGCCGGGCGGGTGCGCGACGCGCTCGGTGCGGCCTTGCCGGTGGGGGTGCCGGAGGTGTTCACCGCGCCGGTTGCCGACCCGCTCGGGGATCTCCTGCTGCGCTATGCCCGTACGCGCGGGCCCTTCGGCGCAGCGACCGCCGCAGCGCGCTTCGGGCTCGGAGTCGCCGTGGTGGGCGCAGTACTGGATCGCATGACCGGTACGGGCACTGTGGTCCGCGGTGAGCTGCGCCCGGTGGAGCTGGGGGGTGGGGGCACCGAGTACTGCCACGCGGACGTACTGCGGCGGCTCCGGCGGGCGTCGTTGGCCCGGTTGCGCGCCGAGGTGGAACCGGTCGAGCAGGCGGCCCTAGGGCGGTTTCTGCCAGCCTGGCACGGAGTCCGGTCCGCGGGCACCGGATCCCAACGTGGGGGGCCAACATTGGGGGCCGGGTCGGCGCCAGCGCACCTGCGCAGCACGGCCACACCCGACGACGTGCTCAGCGTCATCGAGCAGCTCGCCGGCGCACCGGTGCCGGCCAGCGCGCTCGAGTCGCTGCTGCTCCCGGCCCGGCTTCCGGGCTACTCCCCCGCCCTGCTTGACGAGCTCACCACCTCCGGAGAAGTCACCTGGACCGGCTGCGGGGCACTGGCCGGTAGCGACGGGTGGATCGCGCTCGCTCCGACCGATGTGGCCGATCTGGTGCTTCCGGACCTCGAAGAACAGCTCGAGCTCACCCCGACACATCGTGGCGTGCTGGGTGCTCTGGGCTGGGACCCGGCTGGTGGCCCAGCC
>DATDHI010000034.1:0-12472 GCA_036521655.1 Pseudonocardiaceae bacterium
CGAGACGGCCGCGTTGGTGGAGGCGACGCTGGGCGGACCACTGGACAATGTCGCCGCCCGCCGGCTGTTCACGATCGCCCGGGGCAATGCGCTGTATCTGAGGCAGCTGGTCGACGGGGAGCTGGAATCGGGTCGGTTGCATCAGGTCGCTGGGGTGTGGCGGTGGTCCGGCGAGCTTGCGTTGTCGCCGGGTTTGGCCGAGCTGGTGTCGGCCCGGATCGGCCGGCTACCCGAGGCGCTGAGTGAGGTGATCGAGGTGCTGGCCTTCGGGGAGCCCCTAGGTGTGCCGCTGCTGGTGGGGTTGACCGATGCGGTGGCAGTGGAGCAGGTCGAGGCGCGAGGGCTGATCGAAGTCTACCCGGATGGGCAGCGGTTGCAGGCCCGGCTGGCCCACCCACTCTATGGCGAGGTGCAGCGGGAGCAGATCGGTCGGCTGCGGGCCCGACGGCTGCGCGGTCGGATCGCGCACGCGCTGGCCGCCACCGGTGCCCGCCGGAGCGGTGACACCCTGCGCCGCGCGGTGTTGACACTGGACTCCGACCTGCCAGCAGAACCCGTGCTGCTCACCGCCGCCGCTCAGCGCGCCACCGAACTCGGCGACCTGACACTGGCCACCCGGGTCGCCAGAGCCGCGATCGCCGCTGGCGGCGGTTTCGAGCCACGGCTGCTGCTGGGCAACGCGCTCGGTTGGTCTGGCCGGGGGGCCGAGTCCGAGACCGAGCTGGCTGAGCTGGACGCCGTGGCCCGCACCGACACCGAACGTGCCCAATTGGCGTTCCCCGGCTGGCCGCCTTGGCCTTCACCCTCGGGCGCTTCGCTGAGGCGGAGAGGGTGCTCGACGCCGCGGCAAGCAGCATCTCTGATCACACCGCCGGCCTGGAGTTGAACGGGATGCGCTCGGTGCTTGACGCCTTTCAAGGCCGGACTGTCCGGGCCGCCGAGGCGGCTGCCGGCGTGCTCGCCGATCCGCGCTGCTCCCCTGCCGCGGCGCACCTCGCAGGTTGGGGCCTCGCCACGGCCTGCGGGGGGCTCGGTCGCCTCGACGGGGTAGACGAGGCCCTGCAGCGGATCGACGCCCGCGTTGAGTCGTTCGAGATCGGGTTGCACCAGGCAGCCGTCGTCGTCGCGCTCTGGCAGCGGGGGCTGCTGCTGGCCGGTCTGCTGGACCAGGCCGAGCACACCACGCAGCGCTACCGTGAGCGCTGCCAGGACACCCCCGGACCCGGGGAGGTGATGACCAGCTACATGTGCGCGGAGGTGGCGAACAGCCGCGGACAGGTCCAGACTGCGGCCCGCTTGTGTCGTCAGGCGATTGCTGGAATCCAGGGTGTGGATCCCGCAGGCTGGTCGTTGCGCGGGTTCGTGAGTCTTACCGGCGCTCGGGATGGCCGGGGACGCCGCCTCGGCACGCCAAGCCTTCATGGAGATCACCGCCGCCCGGCATCCAGGTTTCGTCTTCGGGGAACCGGACGTGCTGCTGGCCGGGGCCTGGGTGGCGGCCGCCGAGGGCGGTGTCAGCGAGGCCGTCACCCGAGCTCGGCGAGCGGCTGAGAAGGCGGCGTCCCAAGACCAGCCCGCCGTGGAGGTACTCGCGCTGCACACCGCGGTCTGCTTCGGTGACCGAACGGTTGCCGCCCGGCTCACCGAGCTGGCCACCCAGGTCGACGGGCCCCGCGCCCCCGCCGCCGCAGCACACGCCGCCGCCGTGGCCGCCGACGACGGCGCCGCGCTCCAGGCCGCCTCGGTTCAGCTCGAGCAGCTAGGTGCCATGCTGCTGGCCGCCGACGCCGCCGCCCAGGCCGCCGCCGCTCACACCCGCCACAACCGGCGAGGCTCCGCCCAGGTCGCCACCACCCGCGCCCACCGGCTTGCCGAGGCCTGCGAAGGGGCCCGCACCCCCGCGCTAGCCGCCATCGCCGCACCCCTGCCCCTCACTAACAGGGAACGGGAGATCGTCACCCTCGCCGCCGGCGGCCTGTCCCACCGGGAGATCGCCGACCGGCTCACCGTGTCGGTCCGTACCATCGAAGGCCACCTCTACCGAGCCAGCGCTAAACTCGGCACCTCCGATCGCACCGAACTCGCCGCCCTACTCCACGGCGACTGACACCGGATCAGGGGCGGGCGTAGAAGGCGAACCAGTCGCGGCTGGAGGGGCTGAAGTAGTGCTCTGCGGCGACTTGTTCGCCCGGGAACAGCCGGAAGCTCTGGGTGGGGCCCTGGGGTGCGGGATGGAAATAGGCGCCGCTGACCCAGCTAGGGTTGATGTCCAGTTCCATTCCTCGCACGACGCTGCTGGCCTGCAGGATCCGTCCCAGGCTGCACACCGAGAGGGCGGGCCCGCCGACATAGACCTCGCCGCCGGTGGCGGTGACGCCGAAAGCCGAACGGTGAATGTAGGCGGCCTGGCCGATGGTACTGCCCCACTGGGCAGTGCCACCGCTCTGGCACGTCGGGCTGACTCGCCCATCGTCGACCAGCGGAACGAGGTTCTGCCGGACGCTCGCGACGTCACGGTCCATCCGGACGTCGCGGTTCCAGGCTCCGACGGTGGCAGTGCCGTCCTCGTGCAGAACCAGGCTGGCCGCACCGTCCAGCAGCGGCCGCGCAGTGCGGCCCTGGCTGTAATAGCCGCCGTGACTGGCACCGTTGAGCCGGAACCCGCCGTTGAAGACGGCGACTACGGTGTGCTGCTCCGGCAGGGTCAGCGATGTCCCGGCTTGCCAGCTGCCACCCGGGTCCTGGAAACCAGGGTGCAGCTGGCCCCGCACCAGGGTGGGGTCCATCCACATCACGCCGACCAGGAAGGACGTGTGCTCGCGGTCCGGGCGCACGTGGGCCACCCGGACCGCTGGCCGGCCGTGCACGATCGCGACGGTCTCCCACTGGCCCTCGCCGGGTAACGGCGCAATTCCCGGGGGCGGGGGAAGCGGTGGCGGCTCGGGCAGCACTGGCGGGCCGGTCATCTCGGGCGGTCGGGCTGGTGCGGGCAGCGTTCCAGCGGCTAGCGGAATCCCGCCCGCCGGTACGCCCCCGGTCGGGGGCTGGTTGCGTTCGTACTGCTGCAGTTCCAGCCAGGTGATCAGCCCGTCGAAGCCATGGTCGCGTCCCCACTCAGCCAACCGGGCTGCCACGCTGTCGGTACCCGGCGCCAGCAACGCACCCCCCACCGACCAGGCCAGCGCGGACCCGGAGAACACCACCGCGACCAGCACGGCGAGCAGCAATCGCCGCCGCACCGGAATGGACGCCGAGCCGATCATCAGGACCCAGTCAGGCGGCGCGGCGGGTGGAGCGGCGCCGGGTGGGCCGCCGTGGGCCGCGCGGGCGGAAGCCGTCGACGTCTCGGCGGCCCCGCGACGGCGCTGACAGTGCCGGAGCGGTAACCGGTGCTGGCGGGGTGACCCACGGTGCAGGCGGGCCGGTGAGCGCCGCGATCTGCTCGTCGCCGGGGCGTACCCGTACCGTCATCGGCTTGATACCGGCCAGCCGGGTCAGCGTCCGCACCTCGCCCGACTGCTCCGGGGTGGACAGGGTGACCACGATCCCCTCGGCGCCGGCCCTGGCGGTGCGCCCGGACCGATGCAGGTAGGCCTTGTGCTCGGCCGGGGGGTCCACATGGACCACCAGACCGATCTCATCGACGTGGATGCCGCGGGCGGCGATGTCGGTAGCCACCAACACCCGAGCGGTTCCCGCGGAGAACGCTGCCAGATTCCGCTCCCTGGCGGCCTGCGAGAGGTTCCCGTGCAACTCCACCGCGGGTACTCCGGCCGTGGTCAACTGCTTGGCGAGCTTCTTCGCGGCGTGCTTGGTGCGGGTGAACAGCAGGCTGCGGCGCTGGCCGGAGGCCAGCTCGCGGATCACCGCAGGCTTGTCGGCGTGCTCCACGGTGAACACGTGGTGCTCCATGGTGGACACCGGTGCCAGCGGCGGGTCGACCGAGCGCACCACCGGATCGGTCAGGTAGCGGCGCACCAGCACGTCCACCGCGTGATCCAGGGTGGCGGAGAACAGCAGCCGCTGGCCGCCGGCCGGGGTGAGGTCCAGCAACCGGCGTACCGCGGGCAGGAACCCGAGGTCGGCCATGTGGTCGGCCTCATCCAGCACCGTGACCTCAACCGCATCGAGGTGCACGTGGCCCTGGCGGAGCAGGTCCTCCAGGCGGCCGGGGCAGGCGATCAGGATGTCGATCCCGCCGCGCAACGCAGACACCTGCCGGCCTTGCCCGACACCGCCGTAGACCGTGGTGACCCGCTGTCCGAGCGCGGCGGTCAGCGGGGCGAAGGTGTCGGCAACCTGGTTGGCCAGCTCCCGGGTAGGCACCAGCACCAGGGCGCGCGGCCGGCCGGTGGTGCGGCGCAGCCCGGAGTGGGCAAGCGCGCTGATCGTCGGGATCGCGAAGGCAAGTGTCTTGCCGCTGCCGGTTCGCCCGCGACCGAGCACGTCACGGCCTGCGAGTGCGTCGGGCAGTGTCGCGGCCTGGATCGGGAACGCGGTATGGATGCCGCGCTGGGAAAGTACTGCCAGCAGTTCCGGACGGATCCCGAGATCGCCAAAACTGCATGGTCCGGCTGCGACGTTTTCCGGGGTGGGTGTGACGGCCCTCGTCGGGGCGGCCGCGCGTCGGCGCGGGCGGTTCCGAGCAGGGCCGTGGTTCGAATGCACGCGGGGAGTAGTCCTCTCCTTGCCGGGTGGTGGCCGCTGATGCGTGGCCACCCGCCGTCCCACCGCGGAGAAGCTCATGCGCCGTGAAGCGCTTCACAGTCGACCTCGGCTGCACCAGCGTGGTGTCAGCGTTAGAACCCATTATGCCTGACGATGATCGGCAAAAGCCCACGGGGGGCGACACACCGGGTACCAGTGCCGAAACAGCGTGCACGAGAGACGGACACGCGGGGGATTGAAAGGTTTGCAGCCGCCGCGCAACGGGTATTAACGATCATCAGGTCCCGCCGGCGGACCGAGCCGACATCCAGGGCGGTGCAGGAGATGACGGATACCCGACGACTCCCGAAGCCGATTGCAAACGAGTGGGAGTGGCAGCTCGAAGGGTCCTGCCAGGGGCTGAACAGCAGCGTGTTCTTTCATCCGGACGGGGAGCGCGGATCGGCCCGGGCCCGCCGCGCAGACCGGGCCAAGGCAATCTGCCAGCGCTGCCCCGTCCTGGAGCAGTGCCGTCGCCACGCACTCGCCGCGCGGGAGCCATATGGGGTCTGGGGAGGTCTGACCGAGGAGGAACGCCGGGAGCTGTGGACCGGTGAGCGTCAACTGGTGGCAAGCTGACGCCCTAGACACCTCACCACGGGCCGTCCCGCCAACACACCGGCGGGACGGCTCTTGCGTGCGCGCCAGCCGGTAGAACAGGTAAAATGCTGTAGAGCGACCCACCGGTTGCTCAGAGTCAGTCACCAGGAGGTGCCATGACCTCCCCGTCGCGTCATAGCGCTGGCGTGTCCTCAGGCGAGGATGCGTCTGAGGGAGTCCGGCTCCCACCCGCGCCGCCGGCTGGTGATCTGCTCCGGGTGGTCGTGCAATCCGGCCCGGAGGGCACGAGCATTCTGCAGATTACCGGGGAGATCGATCTCGTGACGGCACCCTTGCTGCGCAGTTCCGTGATGGAGCAGCTGCAACGGGCGCAGCGCCGGATAGTGCTGGTTCTGCAACAGGTTTCCTTCCTCGGATCCGCCGGGCTCGCGGTGCTCGTCGATATCCGCACCGAGGCACTCCGGCGCGATGTCGATCTACTGCTGGTCACCACGTCCCGGGCCGTGCTCCGTCCCCTTGTCGCCACCGGGTTGATCCAGCTGTTCGAGGTCGACCCAGTGCTACCGAACTAGCCCAGTGCTACCGAACTAATCCCGCTGCAACCCGAGCCGTAGCCGCAACACGACGGTGGTCCCCTCCGGGGCGCGGGCGAGCTTCACCTCATCGACGCATTCCCGCATCAGCAACAGCCCGCGGCCCCGGCCCGAGTTCAGTTCGCGCTGCGGGCGCCATCGGCCTCCATCGCCGACCTCCACCCGGACGACATTTCCAGGTTCCAGATCAGCGGACAGCCAGACCGGTCCGGGGGGGTCTACACCAGCGTAGGCGTGCTCCACCGCATTCGCGGTGGCCTCCCCCGCCGCGATCTGCATCGCCACCACGTCGTCTTCATCAGCGCCGGTGGCCAGCAGCCAAGAGTGCAGCGTGCGGCGCAGCGCTGCCAGCTGGGTAGGACAGCCTGGGACCTGGACCCGTAGCGCAGCGGGGTCGGCGGTACCGCCGAACGTGAGCCATGGCCGCGCTGCCACGTTGAGACCTCCCGTCCCCGGCCAATCGAGTGCGCTGTCAGCAGCACAAATTAAGGAGTACGAATGCAGGCAACCGCGGGTGGCGCGGTGGCGCAACTTCTCGGTTGTGAGCTAATGCGTTCTGACCAGTGGGCGCGCAGGATCAGTCCACCGTCGGAGAGGAGGCGCCGTGTCAGTGGTGGGATCCGGTGAGCCCGCGGGCACCAGCACACCGGGACAGGGTGGGCGCATCGTCGTGGTGCAGGTCGGGGCGAGCGCATCCGAGCTTCACCCGCTGCGCCTGGTGGCGGCCGGCCTCGCTGCCAGGGCCGACTTCGACCTCGACACCGTGGAGGACCTGCGGCTGGCGGTGGACCAGGCAGCCTCGGAGCTGGTCGCTGTCGCAGCCCCGGACGCGGTACTCACCTGCACGTTCTGCCTCGAGGACGCACGGATGGAGGTGACCTCATCGGTCCCCGCCCAACCCGGAGCCATCCTGCCGCAGGATTCCTTCGGCTGGCGGGTGTTGACCACGCTGGTCGATGAGGTGTGGGTGACGGGTGAGCCCGACTCCGCCACCCCAGTGATGAGTATCACGCTAAGTAAACGACGTTCGAACAATACGGTGACGGAGCGTCGGTGACGCCCGCCAACGAGTCGGAGCAGTGGGCCGCGACTGACGGTAGCGGCTACGGCCACCTCGCCACGCTGTTCGTCGAGCTGGTCAAGCTGGATCTAGGCGACCCACGGCGGGCGGAGCTGCGCGATCGGCTGGTGGCCGAGCACCTGCCGCTGGCGCACAACATCGCCCGCAGGTTCAGCCAACGCGGGGAACCTCAGGACGATCTCGAGCAGGTCGCCACCGTGGGACTCATCCACGCCGTGGACCGCTTCGAGCCCGAGCGGGGCAGCGACTTCCTGTCCTTCGCAGTGCCTACTATCACCGGTGAGGTGCGCCGGCACTTCCGGGATCACGCCTGGGCCGTGCGAGTCCCGCGCCGGCTGAAGGACTTGCACGTGGCGATCGGGGCGGCGATCTCGGTGCTGTCCCAGCAGCACGGGCGGGCGCCGACCGCCAGCGAGCTCGCCGAGCACCTGAACCTGCCGCGGGAGCAAATATTGGAAGGCCTGGAGGCGGCCGGAGCGTATCGCAGCAGCTCGCTGGACAGCCTGCTCGACGCCGACAGCCCTGGAGCAGCGCTGGAAGAGATCGTCGGTGCGGCCGACGCCGAGCTCGAGCAGGTGGAGTACCGCACGACCTTGGGCCCGCTGCTGGAAAGGCTGCCCGAACGGGAGCGCACCATCATCAAACTGCGCTTCTTCGCCGGCCTGACGCAGAGCCAGATCGCCAACCAGGTCGGGCTGTCCCAGATGCACGTCTCCCGGCTGCTGTCCCGGACACTGGCCCGGCTGCGGGACCAGCTACGCGGCGAACCCTGAAGGGGCGGAGTGCATGGAGCACGTAGTGGTCGTCGGCGCTGGTCTGGGCGGCCTGCGGACCGTGGAGGGCTTGCGCGCGGCGGGGTTCTCTGGGCGGATCAGCCTGGTCGGCGAGGAGCCGCACGAACCCTACGACCGTCCCCCGCTGTCCAAGCAGATCCTCGCCGGGCAGTGGCCCGAGGAACGGGCCACCCTGCACCGCGGCCAGCTGTCCGAGCTTGATGTCTCATTGCATCTGGGCATCTCGGCAGTGGCCGTCGATGACGTCGCCGTCGACCTGGCCGACGGCACCCGGCTGGGCTATGACGTGCTGGTAGTCGCGACCGGGGTCCGGCCCCGGCGGCTACCCGGCCAGCCCGACCACCCGGAGCTGCATGTGCTGCGCACGCTGGAAAACTGCCGGGCACTGCGGGACTCGATCTCCCGGGCCGGCTCGATGCTGGTGGTCGGAGCCGGTTTCATCGGTGCTGAGGTGGCCGCCACCGCTCGCACCGCCGGCCTCGAGGTGACCATGCTCGAGGCGCTGCCAGTGCCCTTCGCGCGGGTGCTCGGCGAGCAGATGGGCCGGATGTGCGCCCGGCTGCAGACCGACAACGGTGTGACGGTGCGCTGCGGGGTGCGGCTGGACGGATTCGCCGACAGCAACGGCGGGATCACCGCCCACCTGGCCGACGGGACCACCGTGGCGGCGGACTGCGGCGTGGTCGGGGTGGGCACCGTCATCGACGGCGGGTGGCTGGCCGGCCTCGGGGTCTGCACCGAGACCGGGCTGCCGTGCGACGCCGGCGGTCTGGTGGATGGCACCCGGAATGTCTATGCGGTTGGCGACATCGCCGCCTGGCGGCACCCGACCGTCGGGGACCGGCCGCGCATCGAGCACTGGACCTCTGCCGCCGAGCAGGCGGCGGTCGTCGCGCAGCGAATCGCCGGTTTGGAGATCACCCGGCAGGCCGACGTGGTGCCGTATTTCTGGTCTGACCAGTACGGCCTGACGTTACAGCTGGTCGGGCGCCCGGATCTGGCCACCTCCGTCGAAGTGCTGCACGACCCCGGTGTGATCAAGGGCACGGTCGCGGGCTACTTCGCCGGCGGCACTCTCGTCGCCGCCCTGGCCTTTCACGCACCCCGGCTGCTCAACCGCTACCGCAAGCTGGTCGCCGCCGGCGCCGCCGAGCAAGAGGTTCGCTCAACCGCCGCAGCCCTCGCCTCCCGCTAACCCCCGGCGTGTCGCGCCCACCTGCCCGGTGTGTCGCGCCCTCGTGCCCGGTGTGTCTGGCGCTGGTGCCCGGTGTGTGGCTGACAGCGGGTCACCTGGCAAATACCGTGGCGTTCATGACCGTGCCCCAGCCCTCGCCGGGTACTGCTCGAGCGCACCGCGGTCCCGCGCAGGAGAAATGGTGACGGCCCCATCACCAGCGTCGACGTACCGGCTGCAGTTCAGCCCGGGCCTGACCTTCGCCGACGCCGCCAGTGTGGTGCCCTACCTGGCGTCGCTGGGCGTCGGCGCCGTATACGCCTCACCGCTGCTGCAGGCGATGCCGGGATCTCAGCATGGTTACGACGTTGCCGACCCTGGCCGCGTATCTGAGGTGCTCGGCGGGGAGCCCGGCCGGCGCATGCTGGTAGCCGCCGTTCGTCACCATGGCCTAGCGCTGGTGGTCGACATCGTCCCCAACCACCTGGGGATCGCCGTCCCACAAGCGAACCCGGCCTGGTGGGATCTGCTGCGGCACGGGCCGACGTCGCGGTTCGCGCGGTGGTTCGACCTCACCGGTTGGCCGCTGCGGCTACCCGTGCTCGCCGACTCGCCCGGCGCGCTGGCCGACCTGAGGGTCGACGGTGACCTCCTGCGCTACTACGAGCACACCTTCCCGCTGGCACCCGGGACGGCCGCGGCCGGCAGCCCGCAGCAGGTGCACGCAGCCCAGCATTACCACCTCGTCTCGTGGCGCTCAGACGTGGGCTACCGGCGGTTCTTCGCGGTCAGTGAGCTCGCCGCGGTGCGGGTGGAGGACCCCGAGGTGTTCGCCGCCACCCACGTCGAGGTGCTGCGGTGGGTCACCGAGGGTGATGTCGACGGCCTGCGCGTGGATCATCCCGACGGCCTCACCGACCCCTCCGGCTACCTGCACCGGCTGCGCGAGCACGCCCCAGGCGCGTGGATCGTCGTGGAGAAGATCCTCGAGCCCGGCGAGGAGCTGCCCGGCTCGTGGCCGGTCCAGGCCACCACCGGCTACGACGCGCTCGCCGATGTTGACGGAGTGCTCGTCGACCCAGCTGGGGACGCGGGGCTCACTGCGCTGGACACCGAGCTGACCGGGATTCGGACGGACTGGGCGCAGCTGGTGCACGACTGCAAGCTCGACGTGGCCACCGGCATGCTAGGCCCCGAGCTGCGCCGCCTGGCCGCGCTGGCACCCGACGTCCCGGACGTCGCAGCCGCGCTGGCCGAGGTGCTGGCCTGCTTCCCGGTCTACCGCAGCTACCTCCCCGCGAACGGGGTCGAGCACCTGGATCAGGCGCTGGCCGCCGCGGAGCAGTGGCGTCCGGACCTGGGTGCGGCGCTGGAGGCCGTCTCGCCCCGGCTGCACGATCCGGCTGACGAGCTCGCGGTCCGGTTCCAGCAGACCTCCGGCGCGGTGATGGCCAAGAGCGTTGAAGACACCGCGTACTACCGTTGGACCCGGTTGGTCGCGCTCAATGAGGTGGGCGGGGATCCGGCGCGCTTCGGGCTCGACGTGGACGCCTTCCATGCTGCTGCGGCACACCGCGAGGAGACCGCTCCACGCGGGATGACCACGCTGTCCACCCATGACACCAAGCGTTCCGCCGACGTGCGAGCTCGGCTGGCGGTGCTCGCAGAGCTGCCTGACCAGTGGGCGGGCGCTGTTTCGGAGTTCACCAAGCTGAGCGAAGCGGCGGGTGCCACCGTGCCCGACCCGGCGCTGGGACACCTGCTCTGGCAGACCCTGGTCGGGGCCTGGCCGCTGCCACCGGACCGGCTGCACGCCTACCTGGAGAAGGCGATGCGGGAGGCCCGGACCCGCACCAGCTGGACCGATCCGGACGAGGCGTTCGAGACCGCCATGCATGCCGTCGCCGACGCCGCCCTGGACGATCCCGCGCTGAGCGCCGCCCTGGCCAGGGTGGCGGCGCGTCTTATCCCGCCAGGCCGCTCGAACTCGTTGTCGGCGGTGTTGCTCCAACTGGCAATGCCCGGTGTGCCGGACACCTACCAGGGCTGCGAGGTGTGGGACCTCTCGCTGGTGGACCCGGACAACCGCCGCCCGGTGGACTTCCCCGCTCGGGCCGCCCTGCTGGCCCGGATCGACCACGGTTGGCTGCCCGCCGTGGACGGCTCCGGTGCAGCCAAGCTGCTCGTGGTATCCCGCGTGCTGCGCGCTCGCCGCGACCATCCCGAGCGCTTCACCGGCTATACCCCGCTGCACGCTGACGGTGTGGCGGCGCCACATGCCGTCGCCTTCGCCCGCCGTGGGGCTGTCGCGGTCGCCACCCGGCTGCCGGTCGGGCTGGCCGCCCGCGGCGGCTGGGGCGATACCGCGCTCCCCCTGCCCAAGGGCACCTGGACCGACGCCTTCACCGGCTTCCCGGCCTCGGACTCGGTCCCCCTCGCCAAGCTGCTCGCCCGCTACCCCGTCGCCCTTCTCCTCCCCGCCTGATCCCCCCTCCCCCGCGTGTCGTCTTCTCGTGCATGGTGTGTCCGCACTTCCTGCTCGCAATGCAACTGTCACGCTGCGAGCAACCTGTACCGTGTCATTACGGCCGTTCGTTAGTTTGGTAATTGAAAGCATGCGTCCGGGTTCGGTCGGGGGTGCGCACTGAGGGCCCACTGTGTCCCCGCATGATGTTGATCCCGTTCGCCCGAGCGGGATCGGCGAAATGTTGATCAGCTCCCGGTCTCTGGACGAGTACCGGGCCATGTTCGCTCTGACCGAGACCGACCTCGCCCGACGAACCCTGGACTGTCCTGGTGGGACAGCCAGCTTCACCGCCGAGGTCAACGCGGCCGGCGGGGACGCCGCCGCCTGCGATCCGATCTACGCCCAGCACAGCCCGGACGAACTCGCTGCGCAATCGGTGACCGAAACCGAACGCGGCAACCGCTACGTGCGTGCCCATCCCGAGCAGTACCAGTGGAGCTTCTTCACCGACCCCGGGGAACATCAAAGCTCACGCGTCGCCGCCGGAAACCGCTTCGCCGCGGACATGCACAGCCATCACCACCGGTATGTCGCGGGCCGGTTACCCGAGCTGCCCTTCGCCAACGCGAGCTTCGAGCTGGTACTCAGCTCGCATCTGCTGTTCAACTACGCCGACCGGCTCGACTTCGCCTTCCACCGTCAAACGATCTGTGAGCTGATGCGCGTGGCCCGCGACGAACTGCGGATCTTCCCACTGGTGGCCATAGGCTCGTGTCTGCCCTACCCATTGCTGGCTGAGCTGCTCACCCAGCTCGTCGAGCATGGTGTCGTCGGGCATGTCGTCGCGGTGGACTACGAGTTCCAAGCTGGCGGCAATCAGATGCTGGTGTGCCGCCCCTCTGGGACGCTTAGTGGTCGCCGCCGGAAGTCCGTCGGGGGTTGACACTATGGCTGGGTATGTGGGCCGGTTGGTTCTGGGGTTGGAGTGCTCAGGTAAAGATCCAGGGCCACGTCATGATCGCTTAGTGTTAGTGATCGTTTGCGTTGAGTAGCTGCCCGTGGGGTGCGCGTTCTGGCCTGGCGGTACTTGCAGTC
>DATDHI010000035.1:0-3507 GCA_036521655.1 Pseudonocardiaceae bacterium
CTACTGCCCACCACCTGCAGGAATGGGCACCGAAAGTGACCGAATGCCGTGCGGTGGTTGTCGGTGAGGACATCTTCTGCGTGGCCATCCACGCCAGCTCCGAACAGTCCTATGTGGACTACCACGCCGATTTTGAATCCACCACCTGCGAGGAGATCGAGCTCCCCGAGCCGGTGCTCAAGGGCATGCGGACGTTCATGGCCGAACTTGGCCTGGTCTACGGGGCGTTCGACCTCGTCATCGGACCCCCACGTGAGGACGGTAGCGGGGACCACGTCGTGTTCCTCGAGTGCAACCCGGGTGGGCAGTACCAGTTCCTGGAGGCCACGGCCGGGGTGGGCATCACCGACAGTCTCGTGGGCCTGCTGGCGCGCGGGAGCGACTCGTGACCGTCGCCGTGGCCCGGCCGACCTGGCAGTCCCACCTGGCCCGGCTGGTCGACCAGATCACCGATAAGGGCGACCTGCGGTCACTGCAGTGGCGTGACGCGCTGGCGGCGATACCCCGTCACGTGTTCATCCCGCACTACTACCTGCAGGACTCCAGCCACCGCCCCACCCGCTGGGTACGCCATGAACCCGGCGACGCCCAGAGCACCCAGCGGTGGCTGGAGCTGGTCTACTCCCCCACCACTCTGATCACCGAGCTGGCCCAGTACGCCGACCGCGGGGTGCAGATGCCCGTGTGCAGCTCCACCAAGCCGGACCTGATGATCAGGATGCTCGAAGCCCTCGACGTCCACGACGGCCACCGAGTGCTGGAGATCGGCACCGGCACCGGCTACAACGCCGCACTCCTCACCCACCGCCTCGGCGACCACGCCGTGTACTCGGTCGACATCGACCCCGCCCTCATCACCGCCGCCCAGCAACAGCTGGACCAGCTGGGCTACCGTCCCACGCTGGTGGCCCGCGACGGAGCCGAGGGACTCCCCGAGCACGCCCCCTTCGACCGGATCATCGCCACCTGCGCGCTGCGCGCCTTTCCCCCCGGGTGGATTCACCAGCTGCGACCCGGCGGCACCGCACTGGTCCACCTGGAAGGCCCCCTGGGCGCGGGCAACCTGCTGGCCCTGCACCGCGACACCGCGCAACCCATGGTGCAGGGCCGGTTCCTGCCCTGGTGGGGCTGCTTCATGGCCCGGCGTACCAGCGCTGGCCCCACCACCGGATCACCTCGGCCCACCCGCACCACCCAACCTCCCACCATCCGCAACACCACCGTCAACCCCGCCCAGGTCGGCACCCAGATGTTCCCCTTCCTCGCCCAGCTACACCTACCACCGGGCATGTACCGCGCGATCTACCTCACCGACACCAACCTGCCTGTCACCTACCTGGCATCCCCGGACGGATCCTGGTGCGAGATCAGCCGCCAACCCGACAGCACCGGCCGACACACCGTGCGCGAAGCAGGACCCACCCATCTATGGGCGGCGGTCGAAACCGCCTGGACCCAATGGACCCAACTCGGGGCACCGGCCTGGCACGAATTCGGACTCACCGCCACTCCCACCGAACACCGCATCTGGCACCGCGACCCCCACGGTGGTCCACAATGGACGCTACCGCCGGACCCGCTCACCATACAAGCCGCATGATCTTCCGGCCGCGGGAGCTGCGGGGGTCCGCGGACGTCTTCGTCCCAGTCCAATAGGCCCTTCTCACGGATGGTCAACAGCGCCGCGAACCCCGCGCGGGCCATGACGCCACCACCGAGACGACAGGGCGAAAAAAGATGGCGCGTCAGGTACGTGGTGGTGAGAGCGCCCACCGACCCCGGTCGGAATCCACGAATGCCAACGTGATCTTGGCTACCTCTTGGTCGGTAGCGACCAGGTGTGGGTGCTGGTTGGTGTGTCCAGCCAGACCTGTTGGTGGTCTTCGGTGACGGTGAGGCCGAAGTGGTTCCAGCCGGGTTGGCCGAGTTCGTTCCACAGGGCGTGGGTGTCTTCGATGATGCGCCACACGCGGCGAGGGCCTCCCTCGCTGACCTGGTGCACGCCGGCCTCCTCGGCCAGAGCGATCTCCGCCCAGGACCCGTCTCCTATGGTGATCGAGGTGGCGGTGGGCTGGCCGTCCTTGAAGCCGATGTAGCCCAGCGAGATATCGGTACCGAGGTCGAAGCTGGCGAGGAACCACACGATCAGCGACGTCCACGGGGTGCGCGGGTTCAGTGTGGTGGTGCGGGTGCTCACGCTCACTGGCGGGCTGCCTGCGGGGCCTGGGAAGGGAGGCTGGGCCCTGACTGACGGCGTGGTGGCGTAGGCCCATGAAAGCCGCGTAGGTCCGGTCGAACGGTCCCTCCGCACGGTCGGGTATCGAGTGAGGCGGACCAGGCTCCCGGCGAGGAGCGAGGTCTTCAGGTCGGTAAGGATCACGCCACCGAGCCGGGCCTGGGTCACCCACTCCCAGGGCACGGCGGGCACCGAGCAGGTCGCGATGATCCGGTCGAACGGAGCGTCCTCGGGCAGGCCGGCCGCGCCGTCGGAGGCGACCAGCGTTGGGTGGTAACCGAGCCGGGCGAGGCGCTGGTGGGCGAGGTCCACGAGGTGGGGCTCGATGTCGACGGAGAACACGTTGGCGTCGCCGAGCCGATGGCACAGTAGGGCGGCGTTGTAGCCGGTGCCGGTGCCGATCTCGAGCACCCGATTGCCGTCACGGACGTCGAGGGTCTCCAGCATCCGGGTCATCAACCCGGGCATGCTGGAAGTGGACAGCAACCGGGGCGGCTCACTGGTGCGGTCCAGGGCAGTGATCAGCGCCGCGGTGGAGTACACCTGATCCAGCCACTCTTCGCGACCCGCACCGGTCGCGGTGTCCAGCTGCCGCCAGGTCTCGTCATACTGATCGATCCGGTCCTGGCGGAACACCTCGGGAACGAGCTCGTGGCGGGGCACCGCGCACACCGCGTCTCGCCACACCGCCGACGTCAGCTTCCCCGCGGCGGTGAGCTGCTCAGCGAGCTGCCGCGCCCTGGGTGTCCAGTCCTGGGCCAGCACGATCATGATCAGCACGCCCTTCGCTCAGCAGGTCAGCCAGCGCGTTGGTGATCGGCGCACCGGTATGTGACTCGGGCCTTACAGGTACCCGATCCTCAGTTCCCCCACAAGATCCCGGCTGGCCGCCGGTCGAGCAGCTGCCCCGCGCAGGGTCCGGCTCCTGGCGGCCAGCCGGCCCCCAGTCCTCGGGCCGGACGGTCCAGCGCCCGGCCAGCTTCGGTGGGCGTTCTGCCTCCTCGGCGCTGTGTGACTTCTTCCTCGCCAACGCCGACCGTGGTGACAATGCCGCCACCGATCAACTCGTGGCCGAGCTAGTGCACCGAATCCGCGCTCCGCAGGGCTCCGCTGACGGCGGCAGAAGCCAGCCGACTGGCTCTACGCCGGGCGGGTGATGATTGCCGCGGCTCAGCGGTTGTACACGATCCCGGTCACCTGCTGCCTCGACGGCCAAGCCCATGACATCACTGACGAGCTGAGGCGCTCAGTCGCAGCGCGGCTGCCCAGCT